>NZ_JAHWIW010000060.1:0-18612 GCF_025377065.1 Pseudomonas sp. HD6422
CGAGGAACATTCTCGCGGTCGGGCATGGCCGTCTACCTGTAGGAATTCCCGTCCTTTAGGGCGGGGAGGATGTCAAGACTCGCCTGCCAGATGCAGAAAGGCCTGGATCAATCGCAACTCACGGCGGCGTTCCAGGCAACCGATCATGTGCTGGTTCACCAGCCCTTCGCCAGCCAAGGGGCGCGCCACGATGCGCGGATCGTTGGCGACTTCGGTCGACGATACGACGCCGACCCCCAACTGCGCAGCCACCGCCTCGGTCACGGCTTCGCGACTGTCCAGTTCCAGCAACACCCGTGGATGCACCCCGGCAGCCGCGCAGGCGCGGTCGAAGGTAAGGCGGGTGGTCGAGCTCGGCTCGCGCAGGACCATGATCTGTTCGTGCAGATCGGCCAACGGCAGGTCATCCGGCGCAGTTGCCCAGGTATGCCCAGCCGGCAGCAGCGCACACAGCCGCGACTCGCACAGGTTCTGCAGATACAGCCCCTGGCGTGGCTCGATTTCGGTGAGCACGGCGACGTCCGCATGCTCTGACAACAGCGCCGCCAGGGTTTCCTGGGCATTGCCCAGACGCAGATTGACGGTGATGCCCGGGTAGCGCTCACGCAACTGCGCCAGCATCGGCATGACCCGGTGCGGGCCATCGGCCGCGACCTCCAGGCGCCCGGTCAGCAACTGCCGGTTGGCCTCTAGCATGGCCTGGGCTTCCTCGGCCAAGCCGAACATCGCCCGGGTGATCGCCGCCAGGCGCGTGCCCTCCTCCGTCAGCTCGACCCGGCGAGCAGTGCGACGCAGCAGGGTGATCTGGTAATGCTCCTCCAGGGCCTTGACATGGCCGGTCACTGCCGGCTGGCTGATGAACAGCCGCGCTGCAGCGCGGGTGAAGCTGCCTTCGCGGGCGACGGCATCGAAGGCGCGAAGCTGGAAAAGATTCATCTGTATCGGCCTGACTTATAACTGGCATAACAACAAACAATTTGATTGATAACAGCCGGAATTGCAACCTGAGCGCCATGGATTCAGCCCACCCCCTGTGAGGAACCACGGCATGAGCACCCCCCCGATTCTGCTGACCCCCGGCCCATTGACCACCTCGGCGCGCACCCGCCAAGCCATGCTGGTGGACTGGGGTTCCTGGGACCGCGATTTCAACCAACTCACCGCCAGCGTCTGCGAGCAGTTGCTGGCGATCATCGACGGCAGTGCCAGCCATCATTGCGTCCCGCTACAGGGGAGCGGCACCTTTGCCGTGGAAGCCGCCATCGGCACACTGGTACCCCGCGATGGCAAGGTCCTGGTGCTGATCAACGGCGCCTACGGCCAGCGCCTGGCGAAAATCTGCAAGGTGCTGGGTCGTGCCTACAGCACCTTCGAAACTGCCGAGGACCAACCGACCACTGCCGCCGATGTCGACCGCCTGTTGTCTGCTGATCCGGCCCTGACCCATGTGGCGTTGATTCATTGCGAAACCAGCACCGGCATTCTCAATCCGTTGGCGGAGATCGCCCAGGTCGTCGAGCGTCACGGCAAGCGCCTGATCATCGATGCCATGAGCTCGTTCGGCGCCTTGCCGATCGACGCTCGCCAGATCCCCTTCGAAGCCCTCATCGCCGCGTCGGGCAAATGCCTGGAGGGTGTACCGGGCATGGGTTTCGTCTTCGCCGAGAAAAACGCCCTGGCAGCAGCCGAAGGCAACGCCCACTCTCTGGCCATGGACCTGCACGACCAGCATGCCTACATGGCCAAGACCGGACAGTGGCGATTCACCCCACCCACCCACGTGGTCGCCGCCCTGCACGAAGCCCTGGCGCAGTACAACGAGGAAGGGGGGTTGCCAGCCCGTCACCAACGCTACGCCGACAATTGCCGCACCCTGCTCGACGGCATGGCTGCCATCGGCCTGCGCAGCTTCCTGCCCGCCGCGATCCAGGCGCCGATCATCGTCACCTTCCACGCGCCCAACGACCCACGCTATGAGTTCAAGGACTTCTACGAGCGGGTCAAGGCCAAAGGCTTCATCCTCTACCCCGGCAAGCTGACCCAGGTCGAAACCTTCCGCGTCGGCTGCATCGGCGTGGTCGGCGCCGAGGGCATGCAAGCCGCCGTCGATGCCGTAGCCCAGGTACTGCAGGAAATGGAAGTACTCGACATCTGACCCTTGGCCCATCCAATTTCAGGAATCAGCGCACATGAATTACAGCAACCCCAGCCAACTGCAAGCCGCCATCCTCGACTGGGCCGGCACCGTGGTCGATTTCGGCTCGTTCGCCCCCACGCAGATCTTCGTCGAGGCCTTCGCCGAGTTCGATGTAGAGGTGTCCATCGAAGAGGCCCGGGGACCGATGGGCATGGGCAAGTGGGACCACATTCGTACCCTGTGCGACGTTCCGGCCATCGCCGAGCGCTATCGCAAGGTGTTCGGTCGCACGCCGACAGATGATGACGTGACGGCCATCTATAACCGGTTCATGCCGCTACAGATCGAGAAGATCGCCGTGCATTCGGCGTTGATCCCCGGCGCGCTGGAAACCCTCACGGGTCTGCGCCAGAGCGGACTGAAGATCGGCTCGTGCTCGGGCTACCCGAAAGTGGTGATGGACAAGGTGGTCGAACTGGCTGCACAGAATGGTTACGTCGCCGACCACGTGGTGGCCACCGACGAGACGCCGAATGGCCGTCCTTGGCCGGCCCAGGCGCTGGCCAACGTGATTGCACTGGGTATCGACGACGTGGCGGCCTGCGTCAAGGTCGACGATACCGTGCCAGGCATTCTCGAAGGACGCCGGGCGGGGATGTGGACCGTGGCGCTGGTGTGCTCGGGCAATGCTCTGGGGCTGACCTGGGAGGCATACCAGGCGCTGGACGCGGGGCAGCTGGAGAGCGAGCGCAAGCGGATCCATGCGATGTTCGAGGGATCTCGACCGCACTACCTGATCGATACCATCAACGATCTGCCGGAGGTGGTGGCCGACATCAACCGACGGTTGGCCAAGGGCGAGATGCCGCAGGCGTTCTGACGCAGCGGCGTCGAGGCATTCGCGGGCAAGCCCGCGAATGCAATGGGACAGGCGCACGTGGTCTATCAGACCCCCCGGTTCAGCTTGACCCAGGAAGCGAACTTGTCGATGAAGGCCTGCAAGAACGGACGAGTCTTGTCACTCAGCTTGCCGGCCTCGTCGAACAGGCTAGCGGCACCACCGATATAGGCTTCCGGCATCTGCATGCAGGGCATGTCGAGGAATACCAGCGATTGACGCACCGCATGGTTGGCGCCAAATCCACCAATGGCACCAGGCGAAACGCTCGCCACCGCGGTCGGTTTGCCGCTCCAGGCGCTCTGGCCATAGGGCCGCGAACCCACATCGATGGCGTTTTTCAGGCAACCCGGCACCGAGCGGTTGTACTCCGGGGTGACGAACAATACCGCATCACTGCGCCTTATTTCGTCGCGAAAACGCGTCCAGGCCTCCGGCGCACCGGCGGTCTCGACATCTTCGTTATACAGCGGCAGGTCACCGATCTCGACGATCTTCAGCGCAAGGCTCGATGGCGCCAGCTCCGAGAGCGCACGGGCGACCTTGCGGTTGTACGAGTCCTTACGCAAGCTGCCGACGACTACCGCTACCGAATACACCTGGGTCATGGCATTTTCCTACCTTTACTGGGTTAAGAGACGTTGTAGTTATAGATGACCACTGCGCGGCGACTTGGTTTTTTTTCCTACAGCCGAAAACTTCCCTGTATCTTCCATGGTCTATCCCTGCAGACATTTCCTACGTAATTCAGAGGTTTTCACCCAAATGGCAGCAGTAATGGTCGGCCAATTCCACGCCCGTGATGCAGAAGGCCGCATCTATCCCGTCCACGAATTTCAGGAGTCCACGCTCCAGGCCGACGGCAGCACCTTGGGCGCACCGATCACCACCTATCGCCTGGCCATCGGCGATCGGGTCACCCACCTCGGTGAGGATCGCTTCGAACTGGCGCAGAGTGGCGTCGAGATCATCCGCATTCCTTGATGCAATCGACCGTATAGCGGTCGTTGTCGGCCTGAAGGCCATGGACGTCGGCAACGAAGCCAGGAAAGCCGCTACTGAAAGCGCGGGCAAATGCCAGGTAGTCGAGTATCGCGCGGGTCTTTTCGGTGAAGCGCTCGCCCGGCATGATCAGTGCGATACCCGGCGGGTATGGCACCAACATCACCGCCGCGACTCGCCCTTGCAATGCCTCGATCGGTACTGCTTCGACCTCACCGCGGACCATGTGGTCATAGGCCTGAGCCGGGGTCATCGCCACCTCCGGCAGGCAGGTGAACAGGCGTACCAATTGCTTGGCCGTGGCGTTGGCCCGATAACAGTCATGCAGCTGATCGCACAGCTCACGTAAGCCAAGACCTTGGTAGCGCTTGGCATCTACCGCGACGATGCTCGGCAGGCAGACGCCGAGTGCAGTGTTGGCATCGTAGTGCCGCTTGAACTCCAGCAGTTCGGTCAGCAGCGTGCTCCATTTGCCCTTGGTGATGCCCATGGAGAACAACACCAGGAAGCTGTACAGCCCGGTTTTCTCCACCACCAGCCCACGCTCCCAGAGAAACTTGCCCACCACCGCTGCCGGAATGCCGTGCTCCCCAAGTACGCCTCCGGCGCTCAATCCCGGCATCACCAGCGTGACCTTCAGCGGGTCGAGCAACACATAATCGTCGACCACCTCGGCAAAGCCATGCCAGGAGGCCCCCGGCTGCAGTGACCAATCCTGCGCATTGAGTTGCTGGCAGCCCTCCGCAGCCGGCGGCTGCCAAATACTGAACCACCAGCCCTCGGGCGCCAGGTGCTCGCGCAGGTTGGCCAGGGCGCGGCGAAAACTCAAAGCCTCATCGAACATTTCCTGCAGCAGCGAGCGCCCGGCGGGGCCCTCCATCATCGCCGAGGCCACGTCCAGCGAGGCAATGATGCTGTACTGCGGCGAGGTGGAGATGTGCATCATGAACGCTTCGTTGAAGCGGTCACGATCCAACTGCCGCTGCGCGCCTTCCTGCACATGGATCATCGACGCCTGGCTGAAAGCAGCGAGCAGCTTGTGGGTGGAGTGGGTACTGAACACCAGCGGACTTCCCTCCGTGCACGCGGTGCCCATGGCATAGCGCTCGGTGAAGAACCCATGAAAAGCGGCGTAGGCGAACCAGGCTTCGTCGAAGTGCAGCACCTCCACGCTGGCAGCCAGGGCCTGCTTGATCAGTCCGGCGTGGTAACACAGGCCGTCGTAGGTCGAGTTGGTGACCACCGCCAGTTTGATGCGCGCTTCCCGCCCCTTGGCCAACGGATGGGCCTGAATCTTGGCCTGAATCGCTGCGGCGCTGAATTCGCTCAATGGAATCGGGCCGATGATCCCCAGTTCGTTACGCTCGGGGCACAGATAGATCGGGATGGCCCCGGTCATGATGATCGCGTGCACGACGGATTTGTGACAGTTGCGGTCCACCAGCACCAGATCGTCGCGCCCGACCATGGCGTGCCAGACGATCTTGTTAGCGGTGGATGTGCCATTAATGACGAAGAACGTGTGGTCGGCGCCGAAGTTGCGCGCGGCACGGGCTTCGGCCTCGGCCAGCGGTCCGGTATGGTCGAGCAGCGACCCCAGCTCCGGCACCGAGACGGAGAGGTCCGAGCGCAGGGTGTTTTCCCCGAAGAACTGATGAAAGGCCTGGCCGACCGGGCTCTTGCGATAGGCCACGCCACCTCCGTGACCCGGCGTGTGCCAGGAGTAGTTGGACTGCGCGGTATGCTGTACCAGCGCTTTGAAGAACGGCGGCAACAGGCCATCGAGGTAATTGTGCGCAGCCCGCGCCACCTGCCGGGCCAGGAACGGCACCGTGTCCTCGAACAGGTAGAGGATGCCGCGTAGCTGGTTGAGCTCGCTCATGGCCTCGGCGGGGGCATTTTCCAGCGTGACCTGTTCGCCCAGGGCAAAGATCGGCAGGTCGGGTGCACGCAGGCGCGCCAGGCCGATCAACTCGGCCATGTTCTGCAGCAGGTGCGTGTTGTCGCCAGCGCCCTCGGCGGCGAGCAACATGCACGCCAGGCCATGGTGGGTGGCCGCGACCAGGCGTGCCTCGGCGTGGTCAGCAGCCTTGATGACGGTGAAACCGTCCTGGGTGAGCTCGTCGGCGATACCGCGGATACGCTCACCAGCCACACTATCGGCCTTGATGGCGCGGTGGACGATGAGGATGGGGAACTTGAGGTCCTTGTACATCAGGCAACTACCTCCGAAGGACAGGGCGATGCCTTCAGGGTAGTTGAGCCGCGGCGGTCGATGATGGCCACTTCAACCCAGCGGGGCGCGAAGCAGCCGGGACAGGGGAACGGTCAGGTGGCCGACGGCTCGCTCAGGGCCTGCCACATCGACGGTGCACCGGCTGACTTGGCGATCGCCGCCAGGCGCTCGGCATGGGCTTCGAGCTCCTCGGCGCTGGCAATGATCACCCGTCCCATGGCTCGACCGGTGATGCGGCGGATTTCACTACCGCCGCTGCCCTGCCCTTCATTGTCACCCTCGGCGCCGTGACCTGCCAGCGACAGACTGGTCTGGCCACCGGTCATCGCCAGATAGACATCGGCCAGCAACTCGGAGTCGAGCAGTGCGCCGTGCAGTTCACGCCCCGAGTTATCGATGTCGTAGCGTTTGCACAGGGCGTCGAGGCTGTTGCGCTGACCGGGGTGACGGGCACGTGCCAGCAGCAGGGTGTCGAGAATGGTGCAATGCTGCGAGATGTCGGCGCGCTCAGATTGCCCGAGCAAGGCGAACTCGTTGTTGATGAAGCCGACGTCGAACGCCGCGTTGTGGATGACCAGGGTGGCACCCTGGATGAACTCGAAGAACTCCTCGGCCACATCGCCGAAGCGCGGCTTGCCTACCAGGAACGCATCGGTGATGCCGTGGACGTTGATCGCACCTTCGTCGCTTTCGCGGTCCGGCTGCAGGTAGACGTGGAAGTGCCGTCCGGTCAGGCGCCGACCGATGACCTCGACGCAACCGATCTCGATGATCCGGTGGCCTTCGGTAACCGGCATGCCGGTGGTTTCGGTATCGAGAATGACGAACCGTTTATCTTGCTGCTCCACGCGCAGGCTCCACACTTGAACACATCACAAAGCGTGGGATTGTACCCCACCTCAACGCTGCGCGCGCACCTCGTCGACGCCCCGATTGGCCAGCTGGTCGGCGCGTTCGTTACCAGGGTGGCCGATATGCCCCCGCACCCATTTCCAGGTCACCTTGTGGCGATTGACCTGTTCGTCGAGCTGCTGCCACAGGTCGGCGTTCTTCACCGGCTCCTTGGCGGCGGTCTTCCAGCCGCGCTTCTTCCAGTTGCTCATCCATTCGTTGATGCCCTTCATCACGTACTGCGAGTCAGTGGTCAGCACCACTTCGCATTCACGCTTGAGGGCCATCAGGCCCTGGATCGCAGCCATCAGCTCCATGCGGTTGTTGGTGGTCTCGCGCTCGCCGCCCCACAATTCCTTCTCGACACCCTTGTAGATCATCAGGACGCCCCAGCCACCAGGACCAGGATTACCCTTGCAGGCGCCATCGGTGTAGATCTCGACGTTATCGCTCATGTACCACTCATGTTCAGTGCTTTTCGGATTCGGGGTCGGCGGCGCTGCGGTTGACTTTGGCCAGCGGCAGCGGCAGCAGCTTGCCCATGGGCTCGCGGCGTTGCGGACGCAGGGGGCGCAAGCCGACCACCATCTTGCGCGCGACCAGCAGGTAAACACCGCCGCCCGCGCTCTGGCGCCCTCCCGCGACTCGCTCCCAGCCCGCCAGGCGTTGCTGCCAGGCCGGCGAGGCAAGCGGCGGACGATAGCACCCGAAGCGGCGTTTCTCCAGCGCGAAGCCCAGCAGGTTGAGCCAGTCACCCACCCGCGATGCCGAGATGCAACGTGCCTTGCGCAACGCACCATGGCTGAAGAAATGGCGCATGCCCCAGCTGCTCCAGGGGTTGATGCCGACGATCAGCAAATGCCCGCCCGGCCGAACCGCACTGGCCGCTTCACGCAGCAGACCATGGGGCGAGAGGCTGAAATCCAGGCCGTGCTGCAGCACCACCACGTCGGCGGCGTGCTCACCCAGGGGCCAGGCCTGCTCTTCACAGACGATCTCGACCCCAGGCAACGGCGCACCGAGGCGGACGTTGCGCTGCACCTGCGGGGCGGTGGGCGGCGCATCGGCGCAAGGTCCGTAGTGCACCAGATAGCCGCCGAAGAAGCGCCCGAGCTCTTCTTCGAGCAGTTTTTCCTCTTCTTTCAACATCAGTTGCCCAATCGGCCCGTCGAACCACTCACGGGCCAGGCTGATCAGCTTGACCCAGTCCGGGTCGGCCTGGGCAAAGGCTTGGTCGGTCATTGCGTTCTCCCTCGAAGGTTCTCGCCCCGCGCCATCGCGGCTAAGATGCCTTCATGTCCCACGCTTGGCGAATCGGATCCGCACCATGATACAGATCGATGCACTACCCGCTTTCTCCGACAACTACATCTGGTTGTTACAGGATACTGCCAAACGCCGCTGCGCGGTGGTCGACCCGGGCGACGCAGGCCCGGTGCAAGCCTGGCTCGACGCCCACCCCGACTGGGTACTGAGCGACATCCTGGTCACCCACCATCACCAGGACCACGTCGGCGGTGTCGAACGCCTCAAGCAGCGAACCGGCGCACGCGTCTGCGGCCCGGCGAACGAGCACATTCCCGGCCGCGACCTGGCTTTGCACGATCATGACCAGGTCGAGGTGCTCGGCCTGACCTTCGACGTACTGGCAGTGCCGGGTCATACCCTTGGCCACATTGCCTACTATACGGCCGACCAGCCAGTGCCGCTGCTGTTCAGTGGCGACACCTTGTTCGCCGCCGGCTGCGGGCGCATGTTCGAAGGCACGCCGGAGCAGATGCAACCTGCCCTCGCCCGCCTGGCGGCGCTGCCGAGCGCGACCCAGGTGTACTGCGCACATGAATACACTCTGAGCAATCTGCGCTTTGCCAAGGCCGTGGAGCCTGAAAATCCGCACATTGCCCAACGCTTCGAAGACGTGACACGGTTGCGCGCTGACCATCGCATCACCTTGCCATCCACGATCGGCCTGGAGCGCCAGACCAACCCCTTCCTGCGCACCGCTGAAACATCCGTTAAACAAAAAGCAGACGAATGGAAGGGGCTTTCCAATACAAGCCAAGCCGCTGTTTTTGCTGCCTTGAGGTCTTGGAAGGACAGCTTCTGATAACCCCAAGATATATCGCATAGTGCGCTCAAAGGTTGACCCGGCTGGGAGCGGTTTCTAGAATCGCCGAAATTTTTTGCCCGGATAACTGTCCCCGCCGATGTCTTCTCGTAGCCGCAGAACCTCTCATTCCGTTGCCCTGACGCGCCTGGCCCAGATCAGTGCGCTTGCCCTGGCCGCCACGCTCGTGGGCTGCCAGAGCACCCGTCAGCTCGACGAAGCCGACAGCGTTCGCGCACACAGCTACCAGGCGCGGATCAAGCACAAGCCCCAGACGCTGGCGGTCAAACCCGCCGAGCAGGCCCCGCAGGACGTGTGGGAGCGGATGCGTCAAGGCTTCGCCCTGCAGGACGATATCGACGTCAATCCGCGCATCGAGCAACAGCGCCTGTGGTTCGCCAGCAATCCATCGTTCCTCGAGAACGCCAGCGAGCGCGGCAGCCTGTATCTGCACTACATCGTCGAGCGTCTCGAAGAGCGCAACATGCCGCTGGAACTGGCCCTGCTGCCGGCCATCGAGAGCGCGTACAACCCGATGGCGTACTCCCGGGCCCATGCCGCCGGCATGTGGCAGTTCATCCCATCCACCGGTCGCCACTTCAACCTGCGCCAGACCAGCTTCTACGATGGGCGCCGCGACATCACCGCCTCGACCAACGCGGCCCTCGACTACCTGAGCCGCCTGCACGATATGTTCAACGGCGACTGGCTGCTCGCCCTGGCCGCCTACAATGCCGGCGAAGGCACCGTCAGCCGCGCCATCGAACGCAACGAGCGCCTCGGCCTGCCCACCGACTACTGGAACCTGCCATTGCCGCAGGAAACCCGCGACTACGTACCCAAGCTGCTGGCCCTGTCACAAGTGGTCTCCACCCCGGAGGCCTATGGCGTGAACCTCAGCCCGATTGCCAACGAACCCTACTTCGAGGCCATCGCCATCAACGAACGACTCGACCTGTCGCGAGTCGCCGCCTTCGCCAATATCGACGAAGACGAGCTGATCCAGCTCAACCCCGCATTCAAGAAGCGCATGACCGTGGATGGCCCCAAGCAGCTGTTGGTGCCGACCGCCAAAGCGCAGCTGCTGAGCGACAGCCTGTCCAACCTCAAGCCCGAGCAGTTGCTGAGCCTGCAACCGAACAAGGCCGTGTTCGCCCGGGCCATGGCCGAGGCCAAGGCGCCTGCAGCCCGTAGCTACCGGGTCAAACGTGGCGACAACCTGAGCACCATCGCTCGGGCCAACCGGGTTTCGGTAAAGGACATCCAGCGTTGGAACAAGCTGTCGGGCAGTCGCCTGAAGGCCGGCCAAGTACTGGCGCTACGTGGTGGCAGCAGCGCGGGCAACCGGGTCGCCGCCTCCGGGAAGCGCTCCACCCAGTACAAAGTCCGCAAAGGTGACTCGCTGTATTTGGTTGCCAAACGTTTCAATGTCGAGATGAAGCACCTCAAGCGCTGGAACCCGCGCAGCGGCCACGCGCTCAAGCCCGGCCAGACGCTGACCGTCTACCTGCCGCACTGATGTAATCGGGATGTCCTTGATGCTGCATTGATGTCAGGGGTCGCGCTGCGGCCCTCAAGGCCGCCGTCCAAGGCGCCGTGGGCATCCCGAAATCACGTCCGACATCCTCTTTTTCCAATCCCGCCAAGCTGTTACTGTACTCCGACCAAAGCCCAACGCCTCTGGATCGGATGCCGCCTTGATACGTCCCCTCCTGCTGCTCCTCAGCCTGGCCTTGAGCTTTCCCGCAGTCGCGATGGTGAGCGAAAGCCACGGATACGCGCAGTTCGGCACGCTCAAGTACCCAGCCACATTCACTCATTTCGACTGGGTCAATCCGCAAGCGCCCAAGGGCGGCACCTTGCGCGCCATGGCATTTGGCACCTTCGACACGCTCAACCCTTATACCTTCAAGGGCACCAGCCCAGTCACCACGCCCAACTTCCTGCAGTACGGCGTCAGCGAACTGAACGAGACGCTGATGGTGGGCACCGGCCAGTACGACCCTTCCGGCGACGAGGCCACCTCCAGTTATGGCCTGATCGCCCGCACAGTGGAGTACAGCGAGGATCGCAGCTGGGTGGTGTTCAACTTGCGCCCGGAAGCGCGCTGGCATGACGGCACGCCAATTACCTCGGCGGACGTGGCCTTTTCCTACCGCACCTTGCTCAAGGACGGCCATCCGATCTACCGCACCAACTTGCAGGAAGTCGCTCGCGTCGACATCCTCGGCCCGCTGCGCATCCGCTTCGTGTTCAAGCGCGCAGGCAACCCGCTGCTGATCCTGCGCCTGGGCGAGATGCCTGTGCTGCCCAAGCACTACTGGCAAGGCCGCGACTTCAAGGCCACCACCTTCACTCCGCCCCTGGGCAGCGGCCCGTATCGCATTACCGAGGTGCAACCCGGACGCCGCCTGGTGTTCACGCGGGTCAAGAACTACTGGGGCAAGGACCTTGCCGTCAATCGCGGAAAATACAATTTCAACCGTGTCGAATACGAGTTCTACCGCGACGCCACGGTGGCGTTCGAGGCATTCAAGGCCGGCGAATTCGACATCTATATCGAACACCAGGCCAAGAATTGGGCCAACGGCTACACCTTCCCGGCCGTGCGCCGCGGCGAGGTGATCAAGGCGCAGATTCCCCACCGCATCCCGACCCAGACCCAAGGCCTGTTCATGAACAGCCGCCGCGCCACGTTCAGCGACGCCCGCGTACGCCAGGCGCTGGGCCTGATGCTCGACTTCGAGTGGACCAACCGCGCCCTGTTCAGCGGTGCCTACCGACGCTCGACCAGCTACTACCCAAACAGCGAATTCGCGGCCACCGGGCTGCCCACCGGCAAGGAGTGGCTGCTGCTGGCCCCCTGGCGTGAGCAACTGCCCGACGCGCTGTTCACCCAACCTTTCCAGGTCAGCCATACCGATGGCCGCGGCATCAACCGCCAGACCCTGCGCCAGGCGCTGGCCCTGCTCGGCCAAGCCGGCTGGAAGCTCGATGGCCAACGCCTGGTCAACGCCAAGGGCCGGCAACTGCGCATGGAGATTCTGCTGGTCAACCCGAATCTCGAACGCATTCTGCAGCCCTATGTCGAAAACCTTGCAAGTATCGGCATCGATGCCCACTTGCGTACCGTGGACCGCGCCCAGTACAAACAACGCCTGGACCAGTTCGACTTCGACATGATCCTGATGACACTCAGTCAGACCTTGAGCCCGGGCCTGGAGCAATGGCTGTATTTCCACTCCAGCCAAGCCTCGACCAAAGGCGGCAAGAACTACGCGGGGGTCAAGGACCCGGTGGTCGACCACTTGCTCGACACCCTTCTCGCCGCCCGCACCCGCGATGATCAGGTGGCCGCCGCCCGCGCTCTGGACCGCGTGCTCTCATGGCAGTACTACATGATCCCCAACTGGTACCTGGACAACCATCGCCTGGCCTACCGCAACCGGTTCGCCTTCGTCACCACGCCGCCCTATACACTCGGGTTGAACAGTTGGTGGATCAAGACTTCGGAGAAAGCCCAATGACGCCATTGCCCCGCCTGCGCCGGTTGGCAGGCAGCCTGCTGCTCGCCTGCCTGAGCCTTCCGGCCCTGGCCGCACCGCAACATGCGCTCACCCTCTACGACGAGGCGCCGAAATACCCGGCCGACTTCAAGCACTTCGACTACGTCAATCCCGACGCCCCCAAGGGTGGTACATTCCGCCAGTCCAGCTTCGGTGGTTTCGACAGCCTCAATCCGTACATCAACAAAGGCGTGCCTGCCGACGGTTTGGGCCTGATCTACGACACCTTGATGCGCCAGAGCCTGGACGAGCCGTTCACCGAGTACGGCCTGGTCGCCGGCAAGATCGAGAAAGCGCCGGACAACAGCTGGGTACGCTTCTACCTGCGTCCCGAGGCGCGCTTCCATGATGGTCATCCGATCCGCGCCGAGGACGTGGTGTTCACCTTCAATGCCCTGACCACCCAGGGCGCGCCGCTGTACCGGCAGTACTACGCCGATGTCGCCGAGGTGGTCGCTGAAGACCCGTTGCGCGTGCGGTTCACCTTCAAGCACAAGAACAACCGTGAGCTGCCGCTGATCCTCGGGCAGCTGCCGGTACTGCCCAAGCATTGGTACCAGGACCGCGACTTCGCCCGCGGCAATCTGGAGATTCCGCTGGGCAGTGGCCCGTACCAGATCGCCAAGGTCAAGGCCGGGCGCTCGATCCGCTATGAGCGGTTCAAGGACTACTGGGCCAAGGACCTGCCGATCAACCGCGGCCAGTACAACTTCGATGTCATGACCTTCGACGCCTACCGCGACAACACCGTGGCCCTGGAGGCACTGAAGGCCGGCGCGTTCGACTACTGGCTGGAGATGAGCGCGAAGAACTGGGCCACCGCCTACAACGTCCCACCGGTGCGCGAGGGCCGCCTGATCAAGGAAGAACTGCCCAACGGCAACCCCACGGGTATGCAAGGCTTCATCTTCAACCTGCGCCGCCCGGTGTTCCAGGATATCCGTGTACGCGAAGCGCTGAGCCAGTTGCTGGACTACGAGTGGACCAACAAGCAGCTGTTCAACGGCGCCTACACCCGCACCGGTAGCTACTTCGAAAACTCCGAGATGGCCGCCCGCGGCCTGCCCAGCGACGACGAGCTGCGCATTCTCGAACCGCTGCGTGGCAAGGTCCCCGAACGGGTCTTCAGCGAAGCCTTCCACAACCCGGTGAGCGATGGCAGCGGAATGATCCGCGACCAGCAGCGCAAGGCCTACCATCTGTTGCAGGCAGCCGGCTGGAAGATCGTCGACGACAAGATGGTCGATGCCCAGGGTAAACCGGTGAGCATCGAGTTTCTTCTCGCGCAGACCGAGTTCGAACGCGTGCTGCTGCCCTTCAAGCGCAACCTCGCCGATCTTGGCATCGAGCTCAATATCCGCCGTGTCGACGTCTCCCAGTACATCAACCGCCTGCGCTCGCGCGACTTCGACATGATCGTCGGCGGCTTCCCGCAATCCAGTTCGCCGGGCAACGAACAGCGCGAGTACTGGACCAGCGCCGCCGCCGACAATCCAGGCAGCCGCAACTTCATCGGCCTGCGCGACCCGGCTATCGATCAGTTGGTGGAACAACTGATCAACGCCGACTCGCGCCAGAGCCTGATCAACCACACCCGGGCCCTGGACCGCGTGCTGCTGTGGGGCTACTACGTGATCCCCAACTGGCACATCAAGACCTGGCGCGTGGCCTACTGGAACCACATCGGCCATCCCAAGGTATCGCCCCGGTACGACGTGGGAATCGACACCTGGTGGATCAAACCCGAGGTGACCCCAACGGTCACCGAGGCGCCCGCAGACGAGGCGAACTGACATGCTGGCCTACATCCTGCGGCGCCTGCTGCTGATCATCCCGACCCTGTTCGGCATCCTGATCATCAACTTCGTCATCGTCCAGGCCGCCCCCGGCGGCCCGGTCGAACAGATGATCGCCAAGCTCGAAGGCTTCGAGGGCGCCACCAGCCGCATCGCCGGCGGCGGTGCCGAAGTCTCGGTGGCCGGCTCCAACTACCGCGGTGCCCAGGGCCTGGACCCGGCGCTGGTGGCCGAGATCGAGAAGATGTATGGCTTCGACAAGTCGGCGCCGGAACGCCTGTGGATCATGATCAAGAACTACGCCCGACTCGACTTCGGCGACAGCTTCTTCCGCGACGCCAAGGTCATCGACCTGATCGCCGAGAAGATGCCGGTATCGATCTCGCTGGGGCTGTGGAGCACCTTGATCATGTACCTGGTGTCGATCCCGCTGGGCATCGCCAAAGCGGTGCGCCACGGTAGCCACTTCGACGTCTGGACCAGTTCGGCGATCATCGTCGGCTATGCCATCCCGGCATTCCTGTTCGCCATCCTGCTGATCGTGCTGTTCGCCGGCGGCAGCTACTTCGACTGGTTCCCGCTGCGCGGACTGACCTCGAACAACTTCGACGAACTGAGCACCACCGGCAAGATCCTCGACTACTTCTGGCACCTGGTGCTGCCGATCACCGCACTGGTCATCGGCAACTTCGCCACCATGACCCTGCTGACCAAGAACAGCTTCCTCGACGAGATCAACAAGCAGTACGTGATCACCGCCAAGGCCAAAGGCCTGAGTCGGTCGCGGGTGCTCTACGGGCACGTGTTCCGCAACGCCATGCTGCTGGTCATCGCCGGATTCCCCTCGGCGTTCATCGGCATCTTCTTCACCGGTTCCCTGCTCATCGAGGTGATCTTCTCCCTCGACGGCCTGGGACTGATGAGCTTCGAGGCAGCGATCAACCGCGACTATCCGGTGGTGTTCGGCACCTTGTTCATCTTCACCCTGCTGGGGCTGGTGGTGAAGCTGATCGGCGACCTCACTTACACCCTGGTCGATCCGCGCATCGACTTCGCCAGCCGGGAGCACTGACATGGCCTTGTCCCCTCTCAATCGCCGGCGCTTCGAGCGCTTCAAGGCCAACCGTCGCGGCTGGTGGTCGCTGTGGTTGTTCCTCATCCTGTTCGGCCTGAGCCTGGGTGCCGAACTGATCGCCAACGACAAGCCGATCGCAGTGCGCTACGACGGCCAGTGGTACTTCCCGGCATTCAAGCGCTACCCGGAAACCACCTTCGGCGGCGAATTCCCGCTGGAGGCCAACTACAAGAGCCCGTACATCCGCGAACTGCTGGCCAAGAAAGACAGTTTCATCCTGTGGGCGCCCATCCCCTTCAGTTACCAGAGCATCAACTATGACCTGCAGGTGCCTGCCCCGGCCCCGCCCTCGGCGGACAACTGGCTGGGCACCGACGACCAAGGCCGCGACGTGCTGGCTCGGGTGATCTATGGTTTCCGCGTGTCGGTGCTGTTCGCCCTGACGCTGACCGTGCTGAGCTCGATCATCGGCGTGATCGCAGGCGCCTTGCAGGGGTTCTACGGCGGCTGGGTCGACCTTGCCGGACAACGTTTCCTGGAGATCTGGTCTGGCCTGCCGGTGCTGTACCTGCTGATCATCCTGGCCAGCTTCGTGCAACCCAATTTCTGGTGGTTACTAGGGATCATGCTGCTGTTCTCGTGGATGAGCCTGGTGGACGTGGTGCGGGCCGAATTCCTGCGCGGGCGCAACCTCGAATACGTGCGTGCCGCCCGCGCCTTGGGCATGCGCAATGGCGCGATCATGTACCGGCACATCCTGCCCAACGCGATGATCTCGACCATGACCTTCATGCCGTTCATCCTCACCGGCGCCATCGGCACCCTCACCGCCCTGGACTTCCTTGGCTTCGGCCTGCCACCGGGGGCGCCCTCGCTGGGTGAACTGGTGGCCCAGGGCAAGTCCAACCTGCAAGCGCCGTGGCTGGGTATCAGCGCCTTCGCCGTGCTGGCGATCATGCTGAGCCTGCTGGTGTTCATCGGCGAATCCGCCCGCGATGCCTTCGACCCGAGGAAGTGACATGAGTGAACAGAACCTGATCGAAGTGCGTGACCTGGCGGTGGAGTTCATCACCGGCGAACACGTCAATCGCGTGGTCGACGGCATCAGCTTCGATATCCGCAAGGGCGAGACCCTGGCGTTGGTCGGCGAGAGCGGCTCGGGCAAGTCGGTCACCGCCCATTCGATCCTGCGCCTGCTGCCCTACCCGCTCGCCCGGCACCCCAGCGGCAGCATCCAGTACCAGGGCAAGGACCTGCTACAGCAGGGCGAGAAGGCCATGCAGCGCATCCGCGGCGACCGTATTGCCATGATTTTCCAGGAGCCGATGACGTCGCTGAATCCGCTGCACAGCATCGAGAAGCAGATCAACGAGATCCTTCTGCTGCACAAGGGGCTGACCGGCAAGCAAGCCACCGCGCGCACCCTCGAGTTACTGGAGATGGTCGGTATTCCCGAGCCCCGCAAGCGCCTCAAGGCCTTGCCCCACGAGCTCTCCGGCGGCCAGCGCCAACGGGTGATGATCGCCATGGCCTTGGCCAACGAGCCGGAACTGCTGATTGCCGACGAACCGACCACGGCGCTCGACGTCACCGTGCAGCTCAAGATTCTCGACCTGCTCAAAGCGCTGCAGGCACGTTTGGACATGGCGCTGCTGCTGATCAGTCACGACCTCAATCTGGTACGACGCATCGCCCATCGGGTATGCGTGATGCAGCGTGGGCAGATCGTCGAGCAGGCCGACTGCGCCACACTGTTCAGCGCGCCGCAGCATCCCTACACACAGATGCTGATCAACGCAGAACCCAGCGGCCTGCCCGCGCACAACCCGGTCGGCGCGCCGCTGCTGGAAGTCGACGACCTCAAGGTCTGGTTTCCGATCAAGAAGGGCCTGCTGCGCAAGACGGTCGACCATGTGAAGGCGGTCGATGGCATCAATTTCAGCCTGCCTCAGGGCCAGACCCTGGGCATCGTCGGCGAAAGCGGCTCAGGCAAGTCGACCTTGGGCCTGGCGATCCTGCGCCTGATCGCCAGCCGCGGCGGCATCCGCTTCCACGGCCAGGCCCTGGAAGACATGAACCAGAAGCAGGTGCGGCCACTGCGGCGGGAAATGCAGGTAGTGTTCCAGGACCCCTTTGGCAGTCTCAGCCCGCGCATGTCGGTGGCGGAAATCGTCGGCGAAGGCTTGCGCATCCACCGCATCGGCACCGCCGAGGAACAGGAAGCGGCGATCATCGCCGCGCTGAAGGAAGTCGGCCTGGACCCGCACACCCGCCACCGTTACCCCCATGAGTTCTCCGGTGGCCAGCGCCAGCGCATCGCCATCGCCCGGGCATTGGTGCTCAAACCTGCCCTGATCCTGCTCGACGAACCGACCTCGGCACTGGACCGCACCGTGCAACGCCAGGTGGTGGAGCTGCTGCGCAATCTGCAACAGAAGTACAACCTGACCTACCTGTTCATCAGCCATGACCTGGCGGTGGTCAAGGCGCTGAGCCATCAGTTGATGGTCATCCGTCATGGACACGTTGTGGAGCAAGGGGATGCGCAGGCGATTTTCCATGCGCCGCAGCATCCCTATACGCGGCAGTTGCTTGAAGCGGCGTTTCTGGAGGTGGAAGCGGCTTCGTGATGATAGGCACCGCGGGTGTAGTAGCTCAGCCTGGTGAGGCGTGCACCGCAAAACCGGTTCTTCACGGATTGTCGGGGAGCTTGGCTTGGCTTGGCTTGGCTTGGCATCTAGATCGTGGGCTGATCCATTGTGTGTAGTGGCGCTACTGGCCCCTTCCGCCTTTACGGCGGGTCCCTTTTGTCTTGGCAAAAGGGACGCAAAACCGCTTGCTCCTGCATCCGGCCCTCCGCTGCGCTACGGGTCCCCTCGCTACGGCGCCTTCCGGGCCCGCGCG
>NZ_JAHWIW010000061.1:0-15923 GCF_025377065.1 Pseudomonas sp. HD6422
ACCCTGATCAAGACCATCGCAATGGAAGACGGTCTGCGCTTCGCTATCCGTGAAGGCGGTCGTACCGTCGGCGCCGGTGTCGTAGCAAAAATTATTGAATAAGTAGTTGATTTACTTGATCGGGCCGGTATAATGGCCGGCCTGATACAGCGTTAAAGGTCAGTAGCTCAATTGGCAGAGCGACGGTCTCCAAAACCGTAGGTTGGGGGTTCGATTCCCTCCTGACCTGCCATTCACCTCGGTGTGATTGGCTTTCTTCTCACAGGATCCTCCCCGATGACTCCCAAGACTGAAGCCCAAGAAACGCGTTTTGATCTGTTCAAGTGGCTGGCTGTAGTGGCTTTGGTGGTTGTTGGTGTCGTGGGTAATCAATATTACTCCGCCTCTCCAATCCTGTATCGCGTCCTTGCACTTCTCGTCCTGGCTGCAGTCGCAGGCTTTGTTGCCTTGCAGACCGCCAAGGGTAAGTCGTTCTTTGCGCTGGCGAAGGAAGCTCGTACCGAGATCCGTAAAGTCGTGTGGCCGACCCGCCAGGAAACCACCCAGACCACGCTGATTGTTGTGGCTGTCGTGCTGGTTATGGCACTGCTGTTGTGGGGGCTTGATTCCCTGCTCGGCTGGGCGGTCTCCTTGATCGTTGGCTAAAGGTGTCCCGTGGCTAAGCGTTGGTATGTTGTGCATGCTTACTCGGGTTACGAGAAGCATGTGATGCGCTCCCTGATCGAGCGCGTCAAGCTGGCTGGCATGGAAGACGGTTTCGGCGAGATCCTGGTTCCGACCGAGGAAGTCGTCGAAATGCGCAACGGCCAGAAGCGCAAAAGTGAGCGTAAATTCTTCCCTGGCTATGTATTGGTCCAGATGGAAATGAACGAAGGGACTTGGCACTTGGTCAAGGATACCCCTCGTGTGATGGGCTTCATTGGTGGTACCGCAGATAAGCCTGCGCCAATCACCGATAAAGAGGCTGAGGCCATCCTCCGTCGCGTAGCTGACGGTAGTGACAAGCCTAAGCCGAAGACGCTGTTCGAGCCGGGTGAAGTGGTTCGAGTCATTGATGGTCCGTTTGCTGACTTCAATGGTAGTGTCGAAGAGGTTAACTACGAAAAGAGTCGCCTCCAGGTGGCGGTGCTCATTTTCGGTCGCTCTACTCCGGTAGAGCTCGAGTTCAGCCAGGTCGAAAAGGTCTAGGCGGACGAAGCATCCCATACCCCGCAGCCCTGTGTGCTGCGGGGTTTTGTCGTCACTGGGATAAAACGCAAGTCATCCGGGGAGCCATCTGGCGTTCGTACCCGATTTTGGAGTAGCTCATGGCTAAGAAGATTCAGGCTTACATCAAGCTGCAAGTAAAGGCCGGCCAGGCCAACCCAAGCCCACCCGTTGGTCCAGCACTGGGTCAACACGGTGTGAACATCATGGAATTCTGCAAGGCCTTCAACGCCCGTACTCAGGGTCAAGAGCCAGGTCTGCCGACTCCAGTCATCATCACTGTCTACAGCGACCGTAGCTTCACCTTCGAGACCAAGAGCACTCCTGCCTCGGTTCTGCTGAAGAAAGCTGCTGGCCTGGCCAGTGGTTCGGCTCGTCCGAACACCGTTAAAGTCGGTACCGTTACCCGTGCTCAGCTGGAAGATATCGCCAAGGCTAAACAGGCTGATCTGACCGCCGCTGACCTGGATGCAGCTGTACGCACCATCGCTGGCTCTGCCCGCAGCATGGGCCTGAACGTGGAGGGTGTGTAATGGCTAAGCTGACTAAGCGCCAAAAGGCTATCGCCGAGAAAATCGAAGCAGGCAAGGCCTACAACTTCGAAGAAGCCGCAACCCTGCTGGCTTCGCTCCCGGCTGCCAAGTTCGTAGAGTCCTACGACATCGCCGTTAACCTCGGTGTTGACCCGCGTAAATCCGACCAGGTCGTTCGTAGCGCTACTGTGCTGCCACACGGCACTGGCAAGACCGTTCGCGTTGCTGTCTTCACTCAGGGTCCAGCTGCTGAGGCCGCTCTGGCTGCCGGCGCTGACCGTGTAGGTATGGACGATCTGGCTGCCGAAATGAAAGGCGGCGACCTGAACTATGACGTCGTCATCGCATCGCCTGATGCCATGCGCGTCGTCGGTCAGCTGGGTCAGGTTCTGGGTCCTCGTGGCCTGATGCCTAACCCGAAAGTAGGTACCGTGACCCCAGACGTAGCCGGCGCCGTCAAGAACGCCAAGGCTGGTCAGGTTCGCTACCGTACCGACAAGAACGGTATCATCCACACCTCCGTTGGCAAGGTCGGCTTCGAAGCTGGCAAGCTGAAGGAAAACGTTGAAGCCCTGATCGCTGACCTGAAGCGTATCAAGCCGGCTTCCTCGAAAGGTATCTACGTCAAGCGTGTTACCCTGAGCACCACCATGGGCCCAGGTCTGGTCATCGATCAGAGCTCGCTGAACGTGTAAGAACATGGCGGTGCGACCTGTCGCGCCGCCAGCAAAAATTGGGGTCCCTGCCTGGCGGGGGCTATCCAAGACCGTAGGCGGCGCGAGCCTTAAAAATCCAGCCCACGCAGATGGTGCTCCCGATTCGTTACCGAATCAGACACCAAAACGACATCCGGCTTCGGCCAGATGAAACGGTAGAAACCAGGAGTAAACCCGTGGCAATTAAACTCGAAGACAAGAAGGCCATCGTCGCTGAAGTCAACGAGGCTGCCAAAGTCGCTCTGTCCGCTGTCGTGGCCGATGCCCGTGGTGTGACTGTAGGCGCAATGACCGGACTCCGTAAAGAGGCCCGCGAAGCTGGCGTTTACGTACGCGTCGTACGTAACACCCTGCTCAAGCGCGCAGTTGAGGGTACTGAGTACTCGATCCTCAACGACGCGTTCAAAGGCCCGACCCTGATCGCATTCTCCAACGAACACCCGGGCGCTGCTGCCCGTCTGTTCAAAGAGTTCGCCAAGGGTCAGGACAAGTTCGAGATCAAGGCAGCTGCGTTCGACGGCAAGTTCCTTGCCGCTAACCAGATCGACGTGCTGGCAACCCTGCCAACTCGCGACGAGGCTATCGCACAGCTGATGAGCGTAATCCAAGGTGCAACCAGCAAGCTGGCCCGCACTCTGGCTGCTCTGCGCGACCAGAAAGAAGCCGCTGCTGCCTAAGGCCGCGTAGTCTCTTTCGAAATCAAACGTTTAATTTGATGGCCGCGTAGGCTGTCACCCCAATACAGGAATTCATAGTCATGTCTCTGACTAACGAGCAAATCATCGAAGCGATCGGCCAGAAAACCGTTCTGGAAATTGTTGAACTGATCAAAGCGATGGAAGAAACCTTCGGCGTTACCGCTGCTGCCGCTGTTGCCGCTGGCCCAGCTGCTGGCGCTGCTGCCGCTGCTGAAGAGCAGACCGAGTTCAACGTCGTTCTGACCGAAGCTGGCGACAAGAAAGTCAACGTGATCAAGGCCGTTCGTGAACTGACCGGTCTGGGCCTGAAAGAAGCCAAAGAGAAAGTCGACGGCGCTCCTCAGGTTATCGCTGAAGGCGTTTCGAAAGAAGCCGCTGAAGACGCGAAGAAGAAGCTGGAAGAAGCTGGCGCTAAAGTCGAGCTGAAGTAATCTCGACTTTGCGACTCCAGTCCGAGCGTTGAGCGAAGGGCTGATGGCTGGTGGCTTATGCCACCGGCCTTTTTCCGTTATTGGTGGCCGGTCAAGCCGGCCCCGATAACAAGCTGCAAGACACCCATGTGGGTGGCGCAAACCAAGGGGTTTGCACGATTTTCTGGCTGCTCCCGCCGGGAGAAGCCAAACAAGCAGGTGACCAAGCTGGGGAACGCTGATGGCTTACTCATACACTGAGAAAAAACGTATCCGCAAGGACTTTAGCAAGTTGCCGGACGTCATGGATGTGCCTTACCTCCTGGCCATCCAGCTGGATTCGTATCGCGAATTCCTGCAAGCGGGAGCATCCAAGGATCAGTTCCGCGACGTCGGCCTGCACGCGGCCTTCAAATCGGTATTCCCGATCATCAGCTACTCCGGCAATGCTGCCTTGGAGTATGTAGGCTACCGCCTGGGCGATCCCGCCTTCGATGTGAAGGAATGTGTCCTGCGTGGCGTGACCTTCGCGGTCCCACTGCGGGTCAAGGTGCGCCTGATCATCTTCGACAAGGAATCGTCGAACAAAGCGATCAAGGACATCAAAGAGCAAGAAGTCTACATGGGTGAAATCCCCCTGATGACTGAGAACGGTACCTTCGTTATCAACGGTACCGAGCGTGTTATCGTTTCCCAGCTGCACCGTTCGCCGGGTGTGTTCTTCGACCACGACCGTGGCAAGACCCACAGCTCGGGCAAGCTGCTGTACTCCGCTCGCATCATTCCTTACCGCGGTTCGTGGCTGGACTTCGAGTTCGACCCGAAAGACTGCGTGTTCGTGCGTATCGACCGTCGCCGCAAACTGCCGGCTTCGGTACTGCTGCGTGCGCTGGGCTACAGCACCGAAGAAGTCCTGAACACCTTCTACACCACCAACGTGTTCCACATCTCCGGCGAGAAACTCAGCCTGGAGCTCGTGCCTCAGCGTCTGCGTGGTGAAGTCGCGGTGATGGACATCCTTGACGGCAGCGGCAAGGTCATCGTCGAGCAGGGTCGCCGTATCACTGCGCGCCACATCAATCAGCTCGAAAAAGCCGGTGTCAACCAGCTGGACGTGCCGATGGAGTACGTGCTGGGTCGCACCACCGCCAAGGCCATCGTACATCCGGCCACTGGCGAAATCCTGGCCGAGTGCAACACCGAGCTGACCACCGAGCTGCTGATCAAGATCGCCAAGGCTCAGGTCGTCCGCATCGAGACCCTGTACACCAACGACATCGATTGCGGTCCGTTCATCTCGGATACCCTGAAGATCGACACTACCAGCAACCAGCTGGAAGCCCTGGTCGAGATCTACCGCATGATGCGTCCAGGCGAGCCGCCAACCAAGGATGCCGCCGAGACGCTGTTCAACAACCTGTTCTTCAGCGCCGAGCGTTACGATCTGTCCGCCGTTGGCCGCATGAAGTTCAACCGCCGTATCGGTCGTACCGAGATCGAAGGTTCGGGCGTGCTGAGCAAGGAAGATATCGTCGAGGTTCTGAAGACCCTGGTCGATATCCGTAACGGCAAAGGCATCGTCGACGACATCGACCACCTGGGTAACCGTCGCGTACGTTGCGTTGGCGAGATGGCCGAGAACCAGTTCCGTGTTGGCCTGGTGCGTGTAGAGCGCGCGGTCAAGGAACGTCTGTCGATGGCCGAAAGCGAAGGCCTGATGCCGCAGGACCTGATCAACGCCAAGCCGGTAGCGGCGGCGGTGAAGGAGTTCTTCGGTTCCAGCCAGCTTTCCCAGTTCATGGACCAGAACAACCCGCTCTCCGAGATCACCCACAAGCGCCGTGTTTCCGCACTCGGCCCTGGCGGTCTGACCCGTGAGCGTGCCGGCTTCGAAGTCCGTGACGTACACCCGACCCACTACGGCCGCGTGTGCCCGATCGAGACCCCTGAAGGTCCGAACATCGGTCTGATCAACTCCCTGGCGGCCTATGCCCGCACCAACCAGTACGGCTTCCTTGAAAGTCCGTATCGCGTGGTGAAGGAAGGCGTGGTCAGCGACGACATCGTGTTCCTGTCGGCGATCGAAGAGGCTGATCACGTCATCGCTCAGGCTTCGGCCGCGATGAACGAGAAGAAGCAGCTGATCGACGAGCTGGTAGCTGTTCGTCACCTGAACGAATTCACCGTCAAGGCGCCGGAAGACGTCACCCTGATGGACGTTTCGCCGAAGCAGGTTGTTTCTGTCGCAGCGTCGCTGATTCCGTTCCTCGAGCACGACGACGCCAACCGTGCGTTGATGGGTTCGAACATGCAGCGTCAGGCTGTACCGACCCTGCGTGCCGACAAGCCGCTGGTAGGTACCGGCATGGAGCGCAACGTTGCCCGCGACTCCGGTGTCTGCGTGGTGGCACGCCGTGGTGGTGTGATCGACTCGGTCGATGCCAGCCGTATCGTCGTGCGCGTTGCTGACGATGAAGTCGAGACTGGCGAAGCAGGTGTGGATATCTACAACCTGACCAAGTACACCCGTTCGAACCAGAACACCTGCATCAACCAGCGTCCGCTGGTAAGCAAAGGTGACAAGGTTCAGCGTGGCGACATCATGGCCGACGGTCCGTCCACCGACATGGGTGAGCTGGCACTGGGTCAGAACATGCGCATCGCGTTCATGGCGTGGAACGGCTTCAACTTCGAAGACTCCATCTGCCTGTCCGAGCGTGTGGTCCAGGAAGACCGCTTCACCACCATCCACATCCAGGAACTGACCTGTGTGGCGCGTGACACCAAGCTTGGCCCAGAGGAAATCACTGCGGACATCCCGAACGTGGGTGAGGCCGCACTGAACAAGCTGGACGAAGCCGGTATCGTCTACGTAGGTGCCGAAGTGGGCGCTGGCGACATCCTGGTTGGCAAGGTAACGCCAAAAGGCGAAACCCAGCTGACGCCGGAAGAGAAGCTGCTGCGTGCGATCTTCGGTGAGAAGGCGAGCGACGTTAAGGACACTTCCCTGCGTGTGCCGACCGGCACCAAGGGTACCGTCATCGACGTCCAGGTCTTCACCCGTGATGGCGTCGAGCGCGATAGCCGTGCCCTGGCCATCGAGAAGATGCAGTTGGACGAGATCCGCAAGGATCTGAACGAAGAGTTCCGCATCGTCGAAGGTGCAACCTTCGAGCGTCTGCGTGCAGCCCTGAACGGCCAGGTGGTCGACGGTGGCGCGGGCCTGAAGAAAGGCACCGTGATCAACGACGAAGTCCTGAACGGTCTGGAGCACGGCCAGTGGTTCAAACTGCGCATGGCTGAAGATGCACTGAACGAGCAGCTGGAAAAGGCTCAGCAGTACATCGTCGATCGCCGTCGCCTGCTGGACGACAAGTTCGAAGACAAGAAGCGCAAGCTGCAGCAGGGCGATGACCTGGCACCTGGCGTACTGAAGATCGTCAAGGTCTACCTGGCTATCCGCCGTCGCATCCAGCCGGGTGACAAGATGGCCGGTCGTCACGGTAACAAGGGTGTGGTATCGGTGATCATGCCGGTCGAAGACATGCCGCACGACGCCAACGGTACTCCGGTCGACGTCGTACTGAACCCGCTGGGCGTACCTTCTCGTATGAACGTCGGTCAGATCCTCGAAACCCACCTCGGCCTGGCGGCCAAGGGCCTGGGCGAGAAGATCGACCGTATGATCGAAGAGCAGCGCAAGGCCGCAGAACTGCGTACCTTCCTGACCGAGATCTACAACGAGATCGGTGGTCGTCAGGAGAACCTCGAAGAGTTCTCCGACGAAGAGATCCTCGCTCTGGCTCACAACCTGAAGAAAGGCGTGCCGATGGCTACTCCGGTCTTCGACGGTGCCAAGGAGCGTGAGATCAAGGCCATGCTGAAGCTGGCTGACCTGCCGGAAAGCGGCCAGATGGTGCTGTTCGATGGCCGTACCGGCAACAAGTTCGAGCGTCCTGTGACCGTTGGTTACATGTACATGCTCAAGCTGAACCACTTGGTGGACGACAAGATGCACGCGCGTTCCACTGGTTCCTACAGCCTGGTTACCCAGCAGCCGCTGGGTGGTAAGGCGCAGTTCGGTGGTCAGCGTTTCGGGGAGATGGAAGTGTGGGCGCTGGAAGCATACGGCGCGGCATACACCCTGCAAGAAATGCTCACAGTGAAGTCGGACGACGTGAACGGCCGTACCAAGATGTACAAGAACATCGTGGATGGCGATCACCGTATGGAGCCGGGCATGCCCGAGTCCTTCAACGTGTTGATCAAAGAGATCCGTTCGCTCGGTATCGATATCGATCTGGAAACCGAATAACACGTGACGCGAAGGGGAGCGGGGCAGGTAATGCCCGCTTCCTGCTCCGCCAGGAGGAAAGGCCTTGAAAGACCTACTGAATTTGCTGAAAAACCAGGGTCAAGTCGAAGAGTTCGACGCCATCCGCATCGGTCTGGCGTCGCCTGAAATGATCCGTTCGTGGTCGTTCGGTGAAGTTAAGAAGCCGGAAACCATCAACTACCGTACGTTCAAGCCTGAGCGTGACGGCCTGTTCTGCGCCAAGATCTTTGGCCCAGTCAAGGACTACGAGTGCCTGTGCGGCAAGTACAAGCGCCTGAAGCACCGCGGTGTGATCTGCGAGAAGTGCGGCGTTGAAGTTGCGCTGGCCAAGGTTCGTCGTGAGCGCATGGCGCACATCGAACTGGCTTCGCCGGTTGCCCACATCTGGTTCCTGAAGTCGCTGCCGTCCCGTATCGGCCTGCTGATGGACATGACCCTGCGTGATATCGAGCGCGTGCTCTACTTCGAGAGCTACGTCGTGATCGATCCGGGCATGACCACCCTCGAAAAGGGTCAGCTGCTCAACGACGAGCAGTACTTCGAAGCGCTGGAGGAGTTCGGTGACGACTTCGACGCCCGTATGGGTGCCGAGGCTGTTCGTGAGCTGCTGCACGCTATCGACCTGGAGCACGAGATCGGTCGCCTGCGTGAAGAAATTCCGCAGACCAACTCGGAAACCAAGATCAAGAAACTGTCCAAGCGCCTGAAGCTGATGGAAGCTTTCCAGGGTTCGGGCAACCTGCCTGAGTGGATGGTCCTGACCGTCCTGCCAGTGCTGCCGCCGGACCTGCGTCCGCTGGTTCCGCTGGATGGTGGCCGTTTCGCGACCTCCGACCTGAACGACCTGTATCGTCGGGTGATCAACCGTAACAACCGTCTGAAGCGCCTGCTCGATCTGTCGGCGCCGGACATCATCGTGCGCAACGAAAAGCGCATGCTGCAGGAAGCGGTTGACGCCCTGCTGGACAACGGCCGTCGCGGTCGCGCCATCACTGGCTCGAACAAGCGTCCGCTGAAGTCCCTGGCTGACATGATCAAAGGTAAGCAAGGTCGCTTCCGTCAGAACCTGCTCGGTAAGCGTGTGGACTACTCCGGCCGTTCGGTAATTACCGTAGGCCCGACCCTGCGCCTGCACCAGTGCGGTCTGCCGAAGAAGATGGCTCTCGAGCTGTTCAAGCCGTTCATTTTCGGCAAGCTGGAAATGCGTGGTCTGGCGACCACCATCAAGGCGGCCAAGAAGATGGTCGAGCGCGAACTGCCAGAGGTCTGGGACGTTCTCGCCGAGGTGATCCGCGAACACCCCGTCCTGCTCAACCGCGCACCGACCCTGCACCGTCTGGGTATCCAGGCGTTCGAGCCGGTCCTGATCGAAGGTAAGGCGATCCAGCTGCACCCGCTGGTCTGTGCTGCGTACAACGCCGACTTCGACGGTGACCAGATGGCCGTTCACGTGCCGCTGACCCTGGAAGCCCAGCTCGAAGCGCGCGCGCTGATGATGTCGACCAACAACATCCTGTCGCCAGCCAACGGTGAGCCGATCATCGTTCCGTCGCAGGACGTTGTACTGGGTCTGTATTACATGACCCGTGAAGCCATCAACGCCAAGGGCGAAGGTCGCGTATTCGCAGACCTGCAGGAAGTCGATCGCGTATTCCGCGCCGGCGAAGCCGCCCTGCACGCGAAAATCAAGGTTCGTATCAACGAAACCGTGAAAGATCGCGATGGCAGCGTGACCAAGAACACCCGTATCGTCGACACCACTGTCGGCCGTGCGCTGCTGTTCCAGGTTGTACCGGCAGGTCTGCCGTACGACGTGGTCAACCAGCCGATGAAGAAAAAGGCGATCTCCAAGTTGATCAACCAGTGCTACCGCGTGGTTGGTCTGAAAGAGACCGTTATCTTCGCTGACCAACTGATGTACACCGGTTTCGCCTACTCGACCATTTCCGGCGTCTCCATCGGTGTTAACGACTTCGTTATCCCGGATGAGAAAGCCCGCATCATCGGTACCGCTACCGACGAAGTGAAGGAAATCGAGAGCCAATACGCCTCCGGCCTGGTAACCCAGGGCGAGAAGTACAACAAGGTCATCGACTTGTGGTCGAAGGCGAACGACGAAGTGTCCAAGGCGATGATGGCCAACCTCTCGAAAGAGAAGGTCATCGACCGCGAAGGCAACGAAGTCGATCAAGAGTCCTTCAACTCGATGTACATGATGGCTGACTCGGGTGCGCGGGGTTCCGCAGCCCAGATCCGTCAGCTGGCCGGTATGCGTGGTCTGATGGCCAAGCCGGACGGCTCGATCATCGAGACGCCGATCACCGCGAACTTCCGTGAAGGTCTGAGCGTACTGCAGTACTTCATCTCGACCCACGGTGCTCGTAAGGGTCTGGCGGATACCGCACTGAAGACCGCGAACTCCGGTTACCTGACTCGTCGTCTGGTAGACGTGGCGCAGGATCTGGTCGTGACCGAGATCGATTGCGGCACCGACCAAGGTCTGGTGATGACCCCGCACATCGAAGGCGGCGACGTTGTAGAGCCGCTCGGTGAGCGCGTACTGGGTCGTGTCATCGCTCGCGACGTGTTCAAACCAGGCACCGAGGACGTCATCGTTCCGGCCGGTACCCTGGTCGACGAGAAGTGGGTCGAGTTCATCGAGCTGAACAGCATCGACGAAGTCGTCGTACGTTCGCCGATCAACTGCGAAACCCGCTACGGCATCTGCGCCAAGTGCTACGGTCGTGACCTGGCGCGTGGTCACCAGGTGAACATCGGTGAAGCAGTTGGCGTCATCGCTGCACAGTCGATCGGTGAGCCGGGTACCCAGCTGACCATGCGTACGTTCCACATCGGTGGTGCTGCAAGCCGTACCTCGGCTGCCGACAGCGTTCAGGTGAAGAACGGCGGTATGGTTCGTCTGCACAACCTGAAGCAGGTCGAGCGCGCCGATGGCAATCTGGTTGCCGTATCGCGTTCCGGCGAGCTGGCCATTGCCGATGAATTCGGCCGTGAGCGTGAGCGCTACAAGCTGCCTTACGGTGCGGTGATCTCGGTCAAGGAAGGTGAGAAGGTCGAAGCTGGCGCCATCGTCGCCAAGTGGGACCCACACACCCACCCGATCGTGACCGAGCTGAAAGGTACCGTGACCTTCGTGGGCATGGAAGAAAACATCACCATCAAGCGTCAGACCGACGAACTGACCGGCCTGACCAACATCGAAGTGATGGACGTCAAGGATCGCCCTGCCGCAGGCAAGGAAATCCGTCCGGCGATCAAGATGGTCGATGCCGCTGGCAAGGACCTGTACCTGCCAGGTACCGACGTACCTGCTCAGTACTTCCTGCCGGCCAACGCCCTTGTCGGTGTGGCTGACGGTGCTCAGATCGGTGTTGGTGACGTTATCGCGCGTATCCCGCAAGAAACGTCGAAGACCCGTGACATCACCGGTGGTCTGCCGCGCGTTGCCGACCTGTTCGAAGCGCGTCGTCCGAAGGAAGCCTCGATCCTGGCTGAAGTCAGCGGCACCATCGCGTTCGGCAAGGAAACCAAGGGCAAGCGTCGTCTGGTCATCACCCCGACCGACGGTAGCGATCCGTACGAAGAGCTGATTCCGAAGTGGCGCCACCTGAACGTCTTCGAAGGCGAACAGGTAAACCGCGGCGAAGTCATCTCCGACGGCCCGAGCGATCCGCACGACATCCTGCGTCTGCTGGGTGTGAGTGCGCTGGCGAAGTACATCGTCAACGAGATCCAGGACGTTTACCGTCTGCAAGGCGTGAAGATCAACGACAAGCACATCGAGACCATCCTGCGTCAGATGCTGCGCAAGGTCGAGATCTCCGAGTCGGGCGATTCCAGCTTCATCAAGGGCGACCAGATGGAACTGACCCAGGTACTGGTAGAGAACGAGCGTCTCGCCAGCGAGGACAAGTTCATCTCCAAGTTCACCCGCGTGCTGTTGGGTATCACCAAGGCCTCGCTGTCGACCGAATCGTTCATCTCCGCGGCTTCCTTCCAGGAAACCACCCGCGTGCTGACCGAAGCGGCCGTAACCGGCAAGCGCGATTACCTGCGCGGCCTGAAGGAGAACGTGGTCGTGGGTCGTCTGATCCCGGCCGGTACCGGTCTGGCCTACCACAGCGAGCGCAAGCGTCGCCGTGATGCCGACAAGCCGCTGCGTGTGAGCGCCAGTGAGGTGGAAGCCGCACTGACCGAAGCGCTGAACTCCAGCGGTAACTAAGTGAGGGCAGGGCCCCGGCCCTTCCTCCCGCTCACGGCGACAGCACATGTTGCCGATGATCGGGCAGGAGGGGGCGGGGCCTCGTCTTGACTGGGTGCAAGATCCTCTTTAGACTTTTGTACCCTTAAATTTGGTGGGACTCCGTCTCGCCAATTTTTGGCTTTCTTGCAAGACAATAGAGTCGCAAGACAATCAGTGGAGCTAGTAGATGGCAACTATCAACCAGCTGGTACGTCAGCCGCGTAAGCGTTCGGTCGAAAAGTCCGACGTTCCTGCGCTGCAGAACTGCCCGCAGCGTCGTGGCGTGTGCACCCGTGTGTACACCACCACGCCGAAAAAACCTAACTCGGCACTGCGTAAAGTATGCCGTGTGCGTCTGACCAACGGTTTCGAGGTTTCCTCGTACATCGGTGGTGAAGGCCACAACCTGCAAGAGCACAGCGTCGTCCTGATTCGTGGCGGTCGTGTAAAAGACTTGCCAGGTGTTCGTTACCACACCGTTCGCGGCTCTCTGGATACTTCGGGCGTCAAAGGCCGTAACCAGGGTCGTTCGAAGTACGGTACCAAGCGTCCGAAGTAATCGGCCGTTTGCAGACATCCATTTTTTTGAGTCGATAAGAGTAAGGTCGGGCAGGGGTCGTAAGACCTGGTCCCGGGCTAACCTGAAGACCGTTTGAGGGCTTATCATGCCAAGACGTCGTGTAGCAGCAAAACGTGAGATTCTGGACGATCCTAAGTACGGATCCCAGATTCTCGCCAAGTTCATGAACCACGTGATGGAAAGCGGCAAGAAGGCCGTAGCCGAGCGCATCGTTTACGGTGCTCTGGATACCGTCAAAGCACGCAAGAACAGCGACCCCCTGGAAATCTTCGAGAAAGCTCTCGACGCCATCGCTCCGCTGGTCGAAGTAAAGTCCCGTCGTGTCGGCGGTGCCACTTACCAGGTTCCGGTTGAAGTTCGTCCGTCCCGTCGTAACGCTCTGGCAATGCGCTGGCTCGTAGACTACGCCCGCAAGCGCGGCGAGAAGTCGATGGCTCTGCGTCTGGCCGGCGAGCTGCTGGATGCTGCCGAAGGCAAGGGTGCTGCAGTCAAGAAGCGTGAAGACGTGCACCGTATGGCTGAAGCCAACAAAGCGTTCTCGCACTACCGCTTCTAATTCAAGCATCAATCTTTTTGCGAGGGCTTTATGGCTCGTACTACAGCAATTAACCGCTACCGTAACATCGGTATCTGTGCTCACGTTGACGCGGGCAAGACTACCACTACCGAGCGGATCCTGTTCTACACAGGTCTGAGCCACAAGATGGGCGAGGTGCATGATGGCGCCGCGACCACCGACTGGATGGTGCAGGAGCAGGAGCGCGGTATCACCATTACCTCCGCTGCCGTTACCACCTTCTGGAAAGGCTCCCGTGGTCAGTACGACAACTACCGCGTAAACGTCATCGATACCCCCGGCCACGTTGACTTCACCATTGAAGTAGAACGTTCGCTGCGTGTACTCGACGGCGCGGTCGTCGTATTCTGCGGTACCTCCGGCGTTGAGCCGCAGTCCGAAACCGTATGGCGTCAGGCCAACAAGTACGGTGTTCCACGTGTTGTTTACGTGAACAAGATGGACCGTGCTGGTGCCAACTTCCTGCGCGTTGTCGGTCAGATCAAGAACCGCCTGGGTCACACCCCGGTTCCGATCCAGCTGGCCATCGGTGCTGAAGACAACTTCCAGGGTCAGGTCGACCTGATCAAGATGAAAGCCATCTACTGGAACGATGACGACAAAGGCACCACCTACCGCGAGGAAGAGATTCCTGCGGATATGGTTGAGCTGGCGAACGAGTGGCGCAACAACATGGTTGAAGCCGCTGCCGAAGCCAGCGAAGAGCTGATGAACAAGTACCTTGAAGAAGGTGAGCTGTCCGTCGAAGACATCAAGGCTGGTCTGCGCGCCCGTACTCTGGCGAGCGAGATCGTTCCTGCTGTCTGTGGTTCTTCGTTCAAGAACAAGGGCGTTCCCCTGGTTCTCGACGCCGTCATCGACTTCCTGCCTGCGCCGACCGAAATCCCGGCGATCAAGGGTATCCACCCTGACCTGGCTGAAGTTCCGAAGGACGAAGTCACGCCTGAACAGTTCGACGAGCGTCACGCTGACGACGACGAGCCGTTCTCGGCTCTGGCCTTCAAGATTGCCACCGACCCGTTCGTTGGTACTCTGACCTTCGTCCGCGTTTACTCGGGCTTCCTGACCTCCGGTGACTCCGTCATCAACTCGGTCAAGGGCAAGAAAGAGCGCGTTGGTCGTATGGTGCAGATGCACGCCAACCAGCGTGAAGAAATCAAGGAAGTACGTGCAGGTGACATCGCTGCGCTGATCGGCATGAAGGACGTCACCACCGGTGACACCCTGTGCAACGCCGACAAGCCAATCATCCTCGAGCGTATGGACTTCCCTGAGCCTGTAATTTCGCTCTCCGTAGAGCCGAAAACCAAGGCTGACCAGGAGAAGATGGGTATCGCACTGGGCAAGCTGGCCCAGGAAGACCCGTCGTTCCGCGTCAAGACCGATGAAGAAACCGGTCAGACCATCATCTCCGGTATGGGTGAGCTGCACCTGGACATCCTCGTTGACCGCATGAAGCGCGAGTTCAACGTCGAGGCCAACATCGGCAAGCCGCAGGTTTCGTACCGCGAGAAGATCACCAAGTCCAACGTCGAGATCGAAGGCAAGTTCGTTCGTCAGTCGGGCGGTCGTGGTCAGTTCGGTCACTGCTGGATCCGTTTCTCGGAGCCGGATCAGGACGACAAGGGCAACATCACCGAAGGTCTGGTGTTTGCCAACGAAGTCGTTGGTGGTGTGATTCCGAAGGAATACATCCCTGCGATCCAGAAGGGTATCGAAGAACAGATGAAAAACGGCGTCGTTGCCGGTTATCCTCTGATCGGCCTGAAAGCCGCGGTATTCGATGGTTCGTACCACGACGTCGACTCCAACGAAATGGCGTTCAAGATCGCCGCTTCGATGGCGACCAAGCAGCTGGCCCAGAAGGGCGGCGGTGTGGTCCTCGAGCCGATCATGAAGGTCGAAGTTGTAACCCCGGAAGACTACCTGGGTGACGTGATGGGTGACCTGAACCGTCGTCGTGGTCTGGTACAGGGTATGGATGAGTCGGTCTCTGGCCGCGTCGTCCGCGCTGAAGTTCCGCTCGGAGAGATGTTCGGTTACGCGACCGACGTTCGTTCCATGTCTCAGGGTCGCGCAAGCTACTCCATGGAATTCTCCAAATACGCCGAAGCTCCGTCGAACATCGTCGAAGCACTCGTTAAAAAACAAGGCTAATCCCCTTTAGGCAAGAGGTTCACTGTCGTGGCTAAAGAAAAATTTGATCGTTCCCTTCCCCACGTTAACGTCGGCACTATCGGCCACGTTGACCACGGTAAGACCACTCTGACCGCAGCTCTGACTCGCGTCTGCTCCGAAGTTTTCGGTTCGGCAGTCGTTGAGTTCGACAAGATCGACTCGGCTCCGGAAGAAAAAGCGCGCGGTATCACCATCAACACCGCTCACGTCGAGTACAACTCGAACATTCGTCACTACGCTCACGTTGACTGCCCAGGTCACGCTGACTACGTGAAGAACATGATCACCGGTGCTGCCCAGATGGACGGCGCGATCCTGGTTTGCTCGGCCGCCGATGGTCCGATGCCACAAACCCGTGAGCACATCCTGCTGTCCCGTCAGGTTGGCGTTCCTTACATCGTGGTCTTCCTGAACAAGGCTGACCT
>NZ_JAHWIW010000062.1:0-15641 GCF_025377065.1 Pseudomonas sp. HD6422
CTCACGACCGCGACATTAACGCGGCGAGGAACATTCTCGCGGTCGGGCATGGCCGTCTACCTGTAGGAATTCCCGTCTTTTAGGGCGGGGAGGATGTCAAGGCTACCGATCTGCAGGCCTTCCAAGGCCTTTGCGAAACGCGCCTCCATGCCCGCCCGCCAACGCATCCGATAGTAGCGCATGGCCCAGAACAGGAGGGGCAGCGGCAGCAGCGCCAGGATGAACATGAACACGGACTTCACCGACGATTCCCTATGAGTGAAGCGCGATCATAGCAGACCGGCGATCGGGCATTAGCCCTGTGGTTCTTGGTAAATCTTGGTCAGCAACCGCAATAGCTGCCCACGTTCCTCGTCATCCAGTGCCGAGGTCGATTCGCGATCGCTGTCGCTGGCAATCTGCTTCAACTCCTTGAGCAAGGCTTCCCCCGCTTTGCTCAGGAAGATCCCGTAGGAGCGCTTGTCCGGTTTGCATCGCACGCGTACCGCCAGCGCGCGTTCCTCCAGCTTGTTCAGCATCGGCACGACCTGCGGTGGCTCGATCGCCAGCGCTCGCGCCAGATCCGCCTGCATCAGCCCTGGGTGTTGGTCGATGATCGCCAAGGCGGAGAACTGCGCCGGGCGTAAGTCATAGGCCGAGAGCCGGGCGATGAAGTTCTGGAACAGCTTCAATTGAGCGCGGCGCAGCGCATAGCCGATCAAGTCTTCGAGCACGCTTTCTCCCGCCGGCACGGGCATCGAAGCGCTATCGGTAGAACGGGCAGACCTTGCCATCGCGTACGGGCTCCTCGGTCATGGATAAGAAAGTTACCCAGTTTGCCTGCCGGCGTGCGATCCGGCTAGAGGACATCAGGCAAAAAAGCCTCTGAACCCGTCAATCGGAAAAGATAATTTCCATAATAGTTAATTGACATAACTATTAAGCTCCATTAGCTTGAGGCCATCACCGCGAACAACAAGAGTGCAGAACCATGAGCAAATACGAAGGCCGCTGGACCACCGTCACCGTCGAGCTGGAGTCGGGCATCGCCTGGGTCACCCTCAACCGTCCGGAAAAGCGCAACGCCATGAGCCCTACCCTGAACCAGGAAATGGTCGACGTGCTGGAAACCCTGGAGCAGGATGCCGACGCTGGCGTGTTGGTCTTGACCGGCGCCGGCGAGTCCTGGACGGCGGGCATGGACCTCAAGGAGTACTTCCGCGAAGTGGACGCCGGCCCGGAGATCCTTCAGGAGAAAATCCGTCGCGAAGCCTCGCAATGGCAATGGAAGCTGCTGCGCATGTATGCCAAGCCGACCATCGCCATGGTCAACGGCTGGTGCTTCGGCGGTGGCTTCAGCCCGCTGGTGGCGTGTGACCTGGCCATCTGCGCCAACGAGGCGACCTTCGGCCTGTCGGAAATCAACTGGGGCATCCCGCCGGGCAACCTGGTCAGCAAGGCCATGGCCGATACCGTTGGCCACCGCCAATCGCTTTACTACATCATGACCGGCAAGACCTTCGATGGCCGCAAGGCCGCCGAGATGGGCCTGGTGAACGACAGCGTGCCACTGGCCGAACTGCGTGAAACCACCCGCGAGCTGGCGCTCAACCTGCTGGAAAAGAACCCGGTGGTACTGCGTGCTGCGAAAAACGGCTTCAAACGTTGCCGCGAGCTGACCTGGGAGCAGAACGAAGACTACCTGTACGCCAAGCTCGACCAGTCACGTCTGCTCGACACCACTGGCGGCCGCGAGCAGGGCATGAAGCAGTTCCTCGACGACAAGAGCATCAAGCCCGGTCTGCAAGCCTACAAGCGCTGAGTCCGAAGGCGGACGCTGGCGTCATCGGCCAGCGTCCGTGGGTATTTCTCTATAACGACAACAAGAGGAATGAGCATGTTGCAGGTGCCTTTGCTGATTGGCGGGCAGTCGCGCCCCGCCAGCGACGGACGAACCTTCGAACGCCGCAATCCGGTGACCGGCGAGGTGGTCTCGCAGGTCGCCGCCGCCACCCTGGCAGATGCCGATGCGGCGGTGGCCGCAGCGCAAGCGGCGTTCCCGGCCTGGGCTGCGCTGGCGCCCGGTGAACGGCGCAGCCGCCTGCTCGCAGGTGCCGAACTGCTGCAGGCCCGAGCCGGCGAGTTCATCGACGCGGCTGGCGAAACTGGCGCCATGGCCAACTGGTATGGCTTCAACGTCAAGCTGGCGGCCAACATGCTGCGCGAAGCGGCAGCCATGACCACCCAGATCACCGGCGAAGTGATTCCATCGGATGTGCCCGGTAGTTTCGCCATGGCCCTGCGCGCTCCCTGTGGTGTAGTGCTGGGCATTGCGCCGTGGAACGCCCCGGTGATTCTCGCCACCCGTGCCATCGCCATGCCGCTGGCGTGCGGCAACACCGTGGTGCTCAAGGCCTCGGAACTGAGCCCGGCGGTGCATCGCTTGATCGGCCAGGTGCTGCACGATGCCGGCCTGGGCGATGGCGTGGTTAACGTGATCAGCAATGCGCCGGAGGATGCGCCGGCCATCGTCGAACGCTTGATCGCCAACCCTGCGGTACGCCGCGTCAACTTCACCGGCTCCACGCAGGTCGGGCGCATCGTCGGCGAGCTGGCTGCCCGCCACCTCAAGCCGGCCTTGCTCGAGTTGGGCGGCAAGGCGCCGCTGCTGGTGCTCGATGATGCCGACCTGGATGCCACGGTCGAGGCCGCGGCCTTCGGGGCCTATTTCAACCAGGGTCAGATCTGCATGTCCACCGAGCGCCTGGTGGTGGACAGCCGTATCGCCGACGCCTTCGTCGACAAGCTGGCAGTGAAGGTCGCCGGGCTGCGTGCCGGCGACCCGCTGGCCAGCACCTCGGTGCTCGGGTCACTGGTCAGCGCGGCGGCCGGTGAGCGCATCAAGGCGTTGATCGACGACGCCGTGGCCAAGGGCGCGCGCCTGGTGTGCGGTGGCGAGCTGGACGGCAGCATCCTGCAACCGACCTTGCTCGACAACGTCGATGCGAGCATGCGCCTGTACCGCGAGGAGTCCTTCGGGCCGGTGGCGGTGGTGCTGCGCGGCGAAGGGGATGAGGCGCTGTTGGCACTGGCCAATGACTCGGAGTTCGGCCTGTCATCGGCGATCTTCAGCCGTGACACCAGCCGTGCGCTGGCATTGGCGCAACGGGTGGAGTCGGGCATCTGCCACATCAACGGCCCGACCGTGCACGATGAAGCGCAGATGCCGTTCGGTGGGGTCAAGTCCAGCGGCTATGGCAGCTTCGGCAGCCGCACCGCCATCGACCAGTTCACCCAGCTGCGCTGGGTGACGCTGCAACACGGGTCGCGGCACTATCCCATCTAGCGCTCGTACGCTTGAGCGATGCGCGACAAGACCGCCGCCCGCAGGGTCGGGCGGCGGCAGGATGTACAACAAGAACAAGGAGCAACCTGCGTGAATACCGAAGCCCGCTCACGGTCGATCGACCCTGGCCAATGTCCGCGCTACCGCCAGGTGGCCATCGGGCATCCCCAGGTGCAGATCAGCCACATCGATGGCGTGCTGCGCATGCAACCCATCGAGCCCCTGGCGCCGCTGCCGGCGCGCCTGCTCGACCGTCTGCTGCACTGGGCTGCCGAGCGCCCCGACACGACGTTCATCGCCGCCCGCCAGGCGGACGGTGCCTGGCGTTCGATCAGCTATGCCCAAATGCTTGCCGATGTGCGCACCATCGCCGCCAACCTGCTGGGCTTTGATCTCAGCGCCGAGCGGCCGCTGGCACTGTTTTCCGGCAACGACATCGAGCACCTGCAGATCGCCCTCGGCGCCATGTATGCCGGCATTCCCTACTGCCCGGTGTCCCCGGCCTACGCGCTGCTGTCCCAGGACTTCGCCAAACTGCGCCATGTCTGCGAGGTGCTCACCCCAGGCCTGGTATTCGCCACCGACAGTCAGCCTTTCCAGCGTGCTTTCGATGCAGTGCTCGACGACTCGGTGCCTGTGATCAGCGTACATGGCCAGGTTGTCGGCCGACGTCACCTGCGCTTCGACAGCCTGCTGCAGCCGACCGACCTGGCTGGCGCCGATGCGGCATTCGCCGCCACCGGGCCGGATACCATCGCCAAGTTTCTCTTCACCTCGGGCTCGACCAAGCTGCCCAAAGCGGTGATCACCACCCAGCGCATGCTCTGCGCCAATCAGCAGATGTTGCTGCAGACTTTCCCGGTCTTCGCCGAGGAGCCACCGGTGCTGGTGGACTGGCTGCCGTGGAACCACACCTTCGGCGGCAGCCACAATATCGGCATCGTGCTGTACAACGGCGGCAGCTTCTACCTCGACGGCGGCAAACCCACGCCCCAAGGCTTCGCCGAGACTTTGCGCAACCTGCGCGAGATTTCTCCCACTGCCTATCTCACCGTGCCCAAGGGTTGGGAAGAACTGGTCAAGGCGCTGGAGCAGGACGCCGAGCTGCGTGAGGTTTTCTTCGCCCGGATGAAGCTGTTCTTCTTCGCCGCCGCGGGCCTTTCGCAAAGCATCTGGGATCGCCTCGACCGTATCGCCGAGCAGCATTGCGGCGAGCGCATCCGCATGATGGCTGGCCTGGGCATGACCGAAGCCTCGCCGTCGTGCACCTTCACCACCGGCCCGCTGTCGTTGGCCGGGTACGTCGGCCTGCCGGCACCGGGCTGCGAAGTGAAGCTGGTGCCGAAGGACGGCAAGTTGGAGGCGCGTTTCCGTGGCCCGCACATCATGCCGGGCTACTGGCGCTCGCGGCAGCAGACTGCCGAAGCCTTCGACGAGGAGGGCTTCTACTGCTCCGGCGATGCGCTGAAGCTGGCCGATGCCGAGCGCCCCGAGCACGGCTTGATGTTCGACGGTCGTATCGCCGAGGACTTCAAACTGTCGTCCGGGGTGTTCGTCAGCGTCGGCCCGCTGCGTAATCGTGCGGTGCTGGAAGGCTCGCCCTACGTGCAAGACGTGGTAGTCACCGCGCCGGACCGTGAATGCCTGGGGCTGCTGGTATTCCCGCGCCTTCCTGAGTGTCGGCAACTGGCCGGGTTGGCGGCTCATGCCAGCGACGCCGAGGTGCTGGCCAGCGATGCTGTACGGGCCTGGTTCGCCGGCTGGCTGCAGCGTCTGAATGCCGATGCCCAGGGCAACGCCAGTCGCATCGAATGGCTGGCGCTGCTGGAAGACCCGCCGTCGATCGATGCCGGTGAAATCACCGACAAGGGTTCGATCAACCAACGCGCAGTGCTGCAACGACGGGCTGCGCGGGTCGAGGCGCTGTACCGTGGCGAAGACCCCAGCGCGCTGCACGCCCAGGTGGCGCGATGAGTCGCCCCGGGCTGTGCACCTCCTTCGAGGACGCGGCCATCGTCGAGATGGTGCGCACGCCCTGGGTCGACCTGGGCGGCGCATTGGCCGGGGTGTCGCCGATCGATCTGGGCATCCATGCCGGGCGTGCGCTGCTAACACGCGCCGCTATCGCGCCACAGACGGTGGACAGCGTGATCGCCGGCAGCATGGCCCAGGCCAGCTTCGATGCCTATATGCTGCCGCGCCATATCGGCCTGTACTGTGGCGTGCCGCAGGCGGTACCGGCGCTGGCAGTGCAGCGCATCTGCGGCACCGGTCTGGAGTTGCTGCGCCAGGCCGGCGAGCAACTGCGCAGCGGCGTGCAACAAGTGCTGTGCGTGGGCGCCGAGTCGATGTCGCGTAACCCGATCGCCGCCTATGAACATCGTGGCGGCTTTCGCTTGGGGGCCCCGGTCGGTTTCAAGGACTTTCTCTGGGAGGCGCTGTACGATCCCGCTGCCGGAGTGGACATGATCGGCACTGCCGAGCAGTTGGCCCGCGATTTTGGCCTGGACCGTGAGGCGGTGGATGCCTGGGCGCTGCGCAGCCACCAGCGCGCCATACAGGCCCAGGCCCACGGCTGGTTCGATGACGAGATCGTCACGGTCACCGCGCAGACCTTCGAGGCACAGGACTGCCTTCCCCGTGGCATCGCTTTGCCGCGTGGCGTGCTCGAAGTCAGCCGCGACAGCCACCCACGGCCGACCGATCCTGAGGCACTCGCTAGGCTGCGTCCTGTGCACGGCGATGGTGTACAAACCGCCGGCAACAGTTGCGCAGTGGTCGATGGTGCGGCCGCGGCGTTGGTCACGCGTTACTCCGACTGCCGCCAAGCGCCGCTGGCACGCTTGCTGATGGCCACGGCTGTCGGTGTACCACCCAGGACCATGGGCATCGGGCCGGCGCCGGCCATCGACCTGCTGCTCGAACGCAGCGGCCTGCGCCTGGAGCAGATCGACCGCTTCGAAATCAACGAGGCGCAAGCGGCCCAGGTGCTGGCGGTAGCCCAGGCACTGCAGCTGGATGTGGCGAAACTGAACGTCCACGGCGGTTCCATCGCCCTCGGTCATCCCCTGGCCGCCACCGGCCTGCGCCTGGTGCACACCCTGGCCCGGCAATTGCGCCACGACAACCTGCGCTATGGCATCGCGGCGGCCTGCATCGGCGGCGGCCAGGGCATGGCGCTGCTGATCGAGAACCCCCATTTCGTTGCTTGATTCCGAGGTGTCCCATGGCCTGGAAGGCTCCCTTGCGCGACATGCAATTCGTGTTGCAACACTGGCTGCAGGTCGACCAGGCCTGGCCGCAACTCTCACTTCATAGCGATCTTGACCTCGACTTGGCCGTGCAGGTGCTGGAAGAGGCGGCTCGATTCAGCGAACAGGTGCTGGCGCCGCTGAATGCGCCGGGCGATCGCCAGGGCTGTCGACTCGAAGGTCGCGACGTGCGCACGCCGGACGGTTTTCCTGCCGCCTACCGCGCCTATGTCGAAGGCGGTTGGCCTGGGTTGGCGTGCGACCCCGCACTCGGTGGCCAGGGTTTGCCCCTGGTGCTGGATGCGGCAGTGCAGGAGATGCTCTTTGCCAGCAACCACGGTTGGGCCATGTACACCGGCATTGCCCATGGCGCCTACCTGTGTCTGAAAGCCCACGCCAGCGCCGAGCTGCAGGCGCGCTACCTGCCGGGGATCGTCAGTGGCGAAATCCTGCCGACCATGTGCTTGACCGAGCCTCAGGCCGGGAGTGACCTCAGCCTGTTGCGCAGCCGTGCCGAGCCTTTGGGCGACGGCAGCCATGCGGTCACCGGCAACAAGTTGTTCATCTCCGGCGGCGAGCACGACCTGAGCGGCGACATCGTCCATTTGGTGCTGGCTCGGCTGCCGGATGCGCCGCCCGGGAGCCGTGGACTGTCGCTGCTGCTGGTGCCGAAATGGCTGTCGAACGGTCAGCGCAATGCCGTGCACTGCGATGGTCTGGAACACAAGTTGGGCATTCGCGCCAGCGCCACGTGTGCGCTGCGCTTCGAAGCTGCCCAAGGCTGGCTGGTCGGGCAGGCCCACGGCGGCCTGGCGGCGATGTTCGTGATGATGAATTCGGCCCGGTTGCATGTCGGCCTGCAAGGGCTGGGACACGCCGAGGCAGCCTGGCAACAGGCCCGCGACTATGCCCTGGAGCGGCGCCAGATGAAGGCGCCGGGGCGCACCGAGGTCGCCCAGGGAGCCGACCCGATCCACCTGCATCCGGCGATGCGCCGGTCCCTGCTGGAGTTGCGGGTGCGCACCGAGGGCATGCGGGCGCTGGGCTATTGGGCGGCGCACTGGCTGGACCTTGCCGCGGGCGCTGGCGACCCCGCCCAGCGCGCCAAGGCGGCAACGCTGGCAGCGCTGTTGACGCCGATCATCAAGGCGGATTTCACCGAGCGCGGCTTCCGCCTTGCCAGTCAGGCACTGCAGGTGTTCGGTGGCTACGGCTACACACAGGAGTACGCCATCGAGCAGACCCTGCGCGACAGCCGCATCGCCATGATCTACGAGGGCACCAACGAGATACAGGCCAACGATCTGTTGTTGCGCAAGGTGCTGGGCGATGGCGGGGAGGGCTTCGCCTTGCTGCTGGGTGAGCTGCGTGAGGAGGCCGGTGCATCGGATGGCAGGGCCGCCATGGCGCTGGGCAGGGTCTGCGACACGCTGGATGCGGTGCTGGCCAAGGTCCTGCTGATCGCGGCGGACGACGCCGAATACCCGTACCGCGCCGCAGGCGACTTTCTGCAATTATGTGCCAGTGTCTTGCAGGCGTTCGCCTGGGCCCGTACCGCACGCTGCATCCAGGCGTTGCCGGTGGCGACGGCGCAACGCCGGGAGAAGCAGGAAAGCGTCGAGTTCTTCTTCAGCTATCTGTTGCCCGACATCGATCGGCAGGTGGCGGCCATCGATGCCGCCGCTGCACCGTTGGCCTTCATTGCCGAATCGTCCTGAAGCCCACATGTGACGTTGCCATGAACACCGGCTGCGGCTGACGCGCCGAGGGCCGGTAGCGCATGCAACGGTCCGCCGAACACAGGTGCGATCCGCCCTTGATCACCGCCACCGGCACACCGGGCTCGGCGGGGTCGAAGCTTTCCGCCAAGGCCGGGCCCGGCGGGTCGAGCGCGGCATCGCGCACGGCATCGTGGCCGGGTCGGTAGCCGCTGCGGGTCAGCTCCCAGACGTTGCCGCCGGCATCGAACAGACCGAAGCCGTTGGCCGGGAAACAGCCCACCGGCGAGGTGCCGGTAAAGCCATCGACCGCTGCGTTGTGGTAGGGGAACTGACCTTGCCAGGTATTGGCCATGGGCTTGCCCTTGGGAAACTCGGTGGTGCCCCAGCTGAAGTCGGCATCGCTCAGGCCACCCCGCATGGCGTACTCCAGCTGCGCCTCGCTGGGCAGCTCGCGACCGGCCCAGCGGGCGTAGGCCTGGGCATCTTCCAGGGCGATCTGCACCACCGGATGGTTGTCCAGCCCGTCCAGGCTGCTATCGGGCCCTTGCGGGTGTCGCCAGTTGGCGCCGGGCACGAACTGCCAGCCGGGGGCGAGTACTTGTGGCCCTTGCTGAAACACCATCGCCCCTGGCACGCGCAGGGCATCGGGCAGCGAGGGATCGTCCTCGACGCTGATGCCGCGCTCGGCATGGGTGAGGTAGCCGGTGGCCTTCACGAAACGCGCGAACTGGGCATTGGTGACTGGATGCACGTCGATCCAGAACGCCGAGACCTTGGCAGGGTGGGGTGGGCCTTCCTCGTCATAGAATCGGCTCGAACCAAAGCTGAACTCGCCGCCGGGCAGGCGCACCATGCCATCGCGCCAGGGCCCTTGGCGCTGTGCTGGCAGGCCGTCGTAGCTGGCGCACAGCAGCGCCGGCGCCGGGGTTCGTGGCCACGCGGCGTAGGCAGCGGCGAGTAGGCCGGCGGCGAGTGCTGCGCAGCCGGCTACTCGGGCGATCATTGCTGCTTGGCCAAGACTGGTTTGGTCAGGGCCGGGCTGGCCGGACGGCCATCGGCGTCGATCGCGATGTTGCTGCGTTGAGCATAGGCCTTCCAGTCGCGCAGCATCTGCGCCACTTGCTTAGGATGCTTGGTGGCGATGTCATGGTGCTCGCCGGGGTCTTTGCGCAGGTCGTACAGGTGCCAGCTCGGCTTGCCGTCGGTGGCGTCCCACAGCAGCTTCATCGGGCCCTTGCGCAGCGAGGCGCTACCGTTGATTTCCCAGCCCAAGGCTTCGTCACCGGCGTGAATCCGGCTGTCCTTGCCTTGCAGGTAATTCAGCGCAGAGGTGCCTTGTGGCGGCACGATATCGCGGTCGCGGTATTTGATACCGGGCATCGGCGCACCGGCCAGTTGCAACAGCGTCGGCATGATGTCGCGGACACTGGCCAGCTCTTCACTGCGGCCAGCCTTGATGGTGGCCGGGTAGTAGACGAAGGCCGGGACACGGATGCCGCCCTGGTAGGTGGTCATCTTGTAGCGACGGCTGGGCAGGGCGCTGACCTGGGCCCAGGCCGAACCGATCATCAGGAACGAATCGCGCCGGCCATAGTTGTCCAGGCGGTTGTCGAAGTTCGCCTTGATCCAGTTGGGGTCGACGCGGGTGGCATTCTCCGGGCCGTTGTCGGACATGAACAGAATCAGGGTGTTGTCCAGTTCGCCGGTCTTGCGCAGGTGCTCCACCAGGCGCCCGACCTCGGCATCCAGCGCAGTGACCATGGCCGCATAGACCTCCATGGTGCGCGCCGACTGGCGCTTTTGCGCCTCGCTCAACGACGCCCAGCTCGGCACGTCTTCGAGTTGCGCCTGCATCGGGAAGTCAGCCGGTACCAGGCCGGCCTTGCGTTGACGCTCCAGGCGCTGGTGAGCGATGACCTCGTAGCCTTGGTCGTAGCGCCCGCGGTACTGCGCCAGGTACTGGTCCGGTGCCTGCAATGGCCAGTGCGGTGCGGTATACGCGGCGAAGGCGAAGAACGGCTTGTTGCTGGCCTTGCCTTGGTCGATCGAGTCGATCAGGCGGTCGGTGAACCAGGTGGTGGAATAGAAATCGTCAGGCAGTTCGATCGGCTCGCCATTGTGGCGGAAGGTCGCGCTGTAGTTCGACTGCAGGTCCATGTTGGCCTGCTTGAAGTGCGCGGCGCCGCCTTCGAGCAGCACATAGGCCTGGTCGAAACCACGGTTCTGTGGCTGTTGCGCCGGCTGCATGCCCAGGTGCCATTTGCCAGCGATGTAGGTGCGGTAGCCGGCGTCTTGCAGCAACTCGGCCAGGGTAGCGACGTTGGCGCCGAGCACGCCTTCGTAACCCGCGCGGACTTCGGTGCCGGCGGGTAGGCGCTTACGTGCTTCGGACATCATGCCCAACCCGGCCAGGTGCGGGTCGTTGCCCGACATCAGCATCGCCCGGGTTGGCGAGCAGCTGGGCGAGGCATGGAAGTCGAGCATCAGCCGGCCGTCGGCCAGCAGTTTGTCCAGGTTCGGCGTCTGGATTTCGCTACCCAGGGCCGACAGGTCGGAGAAGCCGAGGTCGTCGGCCACGACCAGCAAAATGTTTGGTTGTTTAACGGTTGGTGCAGCCATGGCCTGGCTGGCGCCAAGCATGAGCATACCGAAGGCGGCGAGTGGGCGGAGGCAATTCATTGTGGTGCTCTTGTTGTTGTAATGATTGATGGAGTTTGCGCGACCGCGAGCTAGACGTCGCGTCAGGAGAATATTAGCGAGGCTTCGGCGGGTCATGCAGCCTGCCGAGGAAGAAGTGTGCGATCAGCGAACGCTTGATGGCTTCCGACCCTTGTCGTTGCGCTCTGTTCTATTGACGGCAGCATAGTTAACAAAAATAATCGTTAACAGAGTTATCCAGTTCGTCACCACAACTATAAGAACAAGTAAGGGAAATTCTGATGACCAGGCCGTTGAACGGGGCGTGGGTGCCCCTTGTACTGCTTTCTCTCTGCCAATCCGTGCAGGCGGCCAGTCCGCTCGAGGAGAGCCGACCAGGTCGGCCCGGCGCCCCTCGGTGGATCGAGGACTATCGTTTCCTCGACGATCCTGCGAAGGCCACCGACGCCTTCGATGGTCTGCGCTACCATCGCTTATCCGAGTCAGCCTGGCTGCAACTCGGTGCCGAGGCCCGCTACCGGGCCGACTCCCTTGGCAAGCCGTTCTTCGGCCTGCGTGGGCTGAAGGACGACTCCTACCTGTTGCAGCGGCTGCAAGCCCATGCCGACCTGCATTTGTTCGATGACGCTGTGCGCACCTTCGTCCAGGTCGAGAATACCCGTGCCTTCGGCAAGGACCTGTATTCGCCCAATGACGAAGGACGCAATGAAATACGCCAGGCGTTCGTCGACCTCAATTACGACTTCTCCGGTGGTCGCTACACCACGCGCATAGGGCGCCAGGAGATGGCCTATGGTGACCAGGTGTTCGTCACCTACCGCGACTCCCCCAACATTCGCCTGAACTTCGATGGCTTGCGCGCCAGTCTCAACCTCAAGGACGGGCGCAAGCTCGATGCCTTCGCTGTGCGGCCGCTCAAGACGGGCGAAGACAGTTGGGACGACGGCAGCAACAACAAGGTCAAGTTCTATGGCCTCTACGGCACCTTGCCGCTGACGACGGCCTGGAACGTGGATCTGTTCGCCTTCGGCCTGGAGACCGACGATCGCAGCCTGGACGGCGAATCCGGCGACGAGCAGCGCTACACCTACGGTACCCGTCTGTTTGGCCGCCATCAGGCGCTGGACTGGAGCTGGAACCTGGCCGGACAGACCGGACACCTCGGTAACGCCTCGATCCGTGCCTGGGCGGTGTCCAGCGACACCGGCTACACCTTCGCCCACCCCTGGCAACCACGTCTGGGTATGCGTATCGATGCCGCCAGTGGCGACGGCGACCTGGGTGATGGCAAGGTCAGTACCTTCGACCCACTGTACCCGCGCAACGGCGTCTATGGCGAAGCCAGCCTGACCACCTTGAGCAACATCATCGTGGTCGGCCCGACCTTCGCGTTTTCGCCATGGCGCAAGCTGCGTTTCGAACCCGGCGTGTTCAAGGTCTGGAAGCAGCGCGAGGAGGACGGCGTGTACATGCCCGGCATGAGCCTGCTGGCCAATACCCGCGGCACCGGCCGTCATGTGGGCACGATCTACCGGGCCAATACCCGCTGGTTGGCGACGCCCAACCTGACCCTGGATCTGGACCTCAAGTACTACGACGTCGGCGCCGCCATCAAGGACGCCGGGGGTGGCGACTCCTCGATCGTTTCGCTGCGAGCCACCTTCCGCCTCTGATCACCCAAGCGATAACAACAAAAGGGTACACACATGGGTCATTCAACTGCGTCATCAAGCAAGGCCGTTCTCACCATCGGGTTGTGCTTTCTCGTGGCCCTGCTCGAAGGGCTGGACCTTCAGGCCACCGGCATTGCCGCTCCGCACATGGCCAAGGAATTCGCCCTGACCTCGGCCATGCTCGGCTGGGTCTTCAGTGCCGGTTTGCTGGGGTTGTTGCCCGGTGCGTTCATCGGCGGCTGGTTGGCTGACCGGCTGGGCCGCAAGTCGATCCTGATCGTGGCGGTGCTGTTGTTCGGTGGCTTCTCGCTGGGGACCGCCCATGCCGAAAGCTATTCTTCGCTGTTGGTGGCGCGGCTGATGACCGGGCTGGGGTTGGGCGCTGCACTGCCGATCCTGATCGCTCTTGCCAGCGAGGCGGCACCTGAGCGGCTGCGCAGCACGGCGGTGAGCCTGACCTACTGTGGCGTGCCACTGGGCGGTGCGCTGGCCTCGGTGATCGGCATGGCTGGGGTAGGCGAGGGCTGGCGCACGGTGTTCTATGTCGGCGGCATCGCGCCGATCGCCATCGCTTTCGTGCTGATGCTGTGGCTGAAGGAATCTCAGGCATTCCGTGCCCAGGGCGCGGCGAAGGTCGGGAACGATGGTTTGCTCAATCAGCTGTTCGGGCCGGGTCAGGTGAGCCGTACGCTGCTGCTGTGGGTGGCGTGCTTCTTCACCCTGACGGTGTTGTACATGCTGCTCAACTGGCTGCCATCGCTGCTGATCGGCCAAGGCTTCAGCCGGCCCCAGGCGGGGGCGGTGCAGATCCTGTTCAACCTTGGGGGCGCAGCGGGCTCGTTCCTGACCGGGCGCATGATGGACCGCGGCCATGCCGCCCGTGCGGTGTTCATCGCTTATGCCGGGATGTTGGCCGCGTTGGCAGGGTTGGGCCTGTCGAGCAGTTTCGGCCTGATGTTGCTGGCCGGCTTCACCGCCGGTTACTGCGCCATTGGCGGGCAATTGGTGCTGTATGCGTTGGCACCGACCTTGTACCCGACCCAGGTACGCGCCACCGGGGTCGGCGCTTCGGTGGCGGTGGGGCGGTTGGGGTCGATGGCCGGGCCGTTGGCAGCAGGGCAGATCCTGGCGGCAGGGGCGGGCGTGGGTGGACTGCTGCTGGCGGCGTCGCCAGGTTTGGTGGTGGCCGCGCTGGCGGCACGTGCACTGCTGGGACAACGCCAACAGTCGGCGGTGCAGGCACGCACTGAAGGCTCGGCCTGATACAGGCCTGTCAGGGGTTTATGACTGGGCTTTGCGCACGTGTTCACCGAGGAAATGCCGCAGATGGTTGTTTGGTGATTTGAAGTCATGGCTTTGTGGTTCTGATGTCGACGATCATCCCGCAAACATGCACCCTGCCCGTGCGAAGCTCCGCCATAGGTTTGTTGTGGGTAAACCCACTCCTACAGGTTTTGCACAAATGTAGGAGCGGCGGTTCGCCGCTGCGACCTGCCCGCGAAAGGGCCGTTTCAGGTTGTGACAGATGCCTAAGAATCAAGGCTCTTAGGCATCTGCATGACTACTCTGCTTTGAATCCAGGTTTGCCGTTTGCGGCGCGCCACGCTTTTAAAATTTTTAAGATGCCATGGGGACTATCTTCGACGTCGGCGGCAGGGTGGAAGATCAATTCGCTTTTTGCAGGGTGCTCAGTAACTTGCTCGAAGTGGTTTACTAGTTGGTTCATATGGCTCGCAAGTTTATCGCCGCTTAGGTTGTTTTTGTTTTCGAAGAATTCCTCTAAAAACTCCAGAAATTCTTGCTCGGTGTAGTCTTCAAGTCTGTTTTTTAGCTTCACTGTTTGATCCTTTTGCTGTGTATTGTGACATGGCGCTTGGGCGTGACAATACGTAGGTTGTCAATGTTGTAGAGCTCGCCACCTTGGCGGAGTGGTACATCATGATGGATTTCATACACTTTGTTTCCTCCTATGTGCTCGTCAGGGATAGCGTAAGGCGCAGAGCCTCCTCTCATAAGCGTCAGATTTGAACGACTAAACTGTCTGGATAGTATTGGGTCATCAGCGACCGTCTTCCAGAACGATTCCCTGAAATTTCGCCAGTTCCTGACCTCCTTCCCTCTCAGAAGATCTGCGATCCGCGAGGGAATTGGCGAGCCTTTGCCCGTATCTGCTTCTGATAGCCAGATGTTTGCTTCTGCTTGTCCATGACCTTCTATGATGCCTGGCTCCCCGCGCCGATCCCGAAACATTGTATAGATCGGCGGCAACCCGGAATCCGCCGGAAACACGATGACATAGTCATCCCAGCTCGCATCGGCGACCTCTGGAAAACTGTCGATCCTGACCTCGACCGGTTTGAGCTTTGCCCCTTCGTAGATCGAAGGCTCAGGCTGCTCCGGCGGCAACGTCGTCGACGCATCTCCGGGCGTGACGATTGGTGTCCAGGAGAGGGTGCGCGGGGGTATGTCCGCTGTGGAGGCGATGTAAACGTTGCGTTGTGCGTCATACCGGGCGTTAAGCACCGGCGCTCTGGAGGGCACGATGACGCCATCCGTCTTGACGACGAAGATTTCCGATTCGTCCTGCTCGGTAACCCGAGAACTCAGACGGAAAGGAAGGTCGACGTGGCTGGCGGAGCTGATCGACGGCAGCGCTGCGCTCAGGAGTGGGTCGAGGTCAGTGAGCGGGGTTTGTAGCGCATAGCGGACCGGCAGTTCGCCGTTGCCGAGGCGCGGCGAATAGATGAGGGCCGATACTCCAGCAACCAGCCCGGCAGCAACACTGCCTGCGAACCCAATTAAGGCCCCAACGGCTGTTGTGAGAACCCTGCCTACGGATACGTACGTTACTGCGGTGCGTAGATGTCCGGCTGCGATAATGATAACCGAACCAGCGCCAGCGACCGATCCAGGCACGGTGTACGTGTTGGCGGCGACGATGCGGTCGGCTTCGGCCTTGGCTTTAGCGGCGGCGATGCGGTCGGCTTCGGCCTTGGCTTTAGCGGCGGCGATG
>NZ_JAHWIW010000063.1:0-14702 GCF_025377065.1 Pseudomonas sp. HD6422
AGGAACATTCTCGCGGTCGGGCATGGCCGTCTACCTGTAGGAATTCCCGTCCTTTAGGGCGGGGAGGATGTCAAGGCGCTCGACGCACAGCTCCAGGTATTGCGCCAGATGCACCATGCATGCCTTGAACAGGCGGTTCTCCGGCAGGTCGACGGACTGGGAGCGCCGAACGTCGTGCAGATAGGGGTTGCCTGCCAGCTTTCCCTCAGTGTGCGTCCCGGGCGATTGCTCAGCTTGATGAAGCTGTTGGCCTCGAATTCGAGTACCGCACGGGCGGGCATTAAAGCGTGTTCCCGGCGAGGAGCCTCGTTGAGGCAGTGGACAAGCCGATCCGCCGCCGCGCTGAATGTCCGGTGATGCGCCACAGGCGGTCGCGGTACGGGGACTGTATTGGCTGGGCTAAAAAAGGCTTCGCTCTACGCCCATTTTGAAAGCAAAGAAGCTCTCTACATCACTGCACTGGAGATAGCTCTGGACGCAGAAATTAGCTATGTGCGTGCCCATTTTGGTAATGGAGAAGGAGTGTGCGCCGTACCAGGCGGAGGGTACTGGTCACAACTCCGCGATCGATACACACAAAATGACTCACTGCGATTTCTATTGAGGGCAGCGTTCTACCCGCCTCATGCGCTCCGACAAACGGTTATGTCGGGCTACGACGACTATTTGAGAGTGCTCCGAGGCTGCTTCACGAAAGTCTGCGTGGCTGAGCGTCAGCATCTTTCAGTTGAGTTCGAACACTGGCTGGTGGAGGCCTACATGGCGGTGATCGACAGTCTGACTGTCGAGCTGATTTATGGAAACGATGATGGTTACCGGCGACGGATAGAAGCTTTCAGTGGTCTGTATGTATGGGCGAGCCAAGCTGCGACGGACAAGAATCGATGACCAACGTTCTAACCGGATATCTGATTGCGGGGGCTTGATCCTCTTGTGTCGCGAACTGTTTCAGCTGGATGCGGAGGCGGTTATGTACCACGGTATGAGTGTGGAAATAGCGATGAATAAAACAATAATTAGTGTGGCCGCCGCAGCGGTTATTATAGGCAGTATCATTCCGCCGGCTGACGCGTCGGGATTTATCGAGGAAAGCAAGTCGTCACTCGATATGCGCAACTTTAACTTCCGTCGTGACTTTCCTGATACCGACAACGCCAATCAAAATGAATGGGCACAAAGCTTCATCTTACGCATGGAGTCCGGCTTTACCGAGGGGCCGGTTGGCTTTGGGGTGGATGTGCTGGGCATGGTGGTGCTTAACCTTGACTCAAACGCAACTGCCGCTCGCAATGGCCATGCAGTGCGGCCGAGCACAGGCCTGTCGCTGGTCGACAAGGAAACCGGGGAAGCCGAGGACGAATACTCCAAACTAGGTTTGACGGCCAAGGCTCGTGTGTCGAAGAGCGTGCTGAAGATGGGCACCCTGTTGCCCAGATACCCTGTGCTCGGTTACAGCGACAGTCGCATGGTGCCTCAGACGTTTCGCGGCAGCGCATTGACCTTTCAGGAAGTCGACCATCTGACCGTCGATGCGCTGCGTATTACCCAAGTCAAAAATCGTAACTCCAGCGACTTGAAGACATGCAACTCTCAAGCGGTGCCCGTCGCGGAGTAAACGCGTCCACCAGTTCGGTAAAATCGGATGGGTTCAATGTATTAGGGGGCAGTTACGCGTGGGGCGATACCCTTAGCACTACTTATCATTACGCCGCGTTGGATGATGTCTATCACCAGCATTTTTTGACGTTGAAGCATTCCTTTCCCATCGGCGATAAACAGTCGCTGAAGTCAGATATTCGCTTCGCCCGCTCCAATAACGACGGCCAAAGTAACGTCGATAACCAGGCATTCAATGCCATGTTCACTTACAGCCTGGGTACTCACGCGTTCGGCCTGGGCTACCAGAAAATGAGCGGCGACACCGGTTATGCGTTCATCAACGGTACTGATCCATTCTTGGTCAACTATGTGCAGTACAACGACTTCGCCAATAAAGATGAAAAATCATGGCAGGCTCGTTACGACTATGACTTCGCTGGCCTCGGTATTCCCGGACTCACGTTGACCGCACGTTATCTGTCCGGTGATAACTTTTCCAAAGCGGCTGACTATTCTGACAATGACGGTAAAGAATGGGAGCGCGACATCATATTCGCTTACGTCATCCAGCAAGGCCCTTTGAAAATCGTTGGATTGAAATGGACCAATAGCATGGTTCGCAACAACTACGGTAGCGGTGTTGGCAGCAGCTACCGCAACATCAACGAAAATCGCCTGATAGCCACTTATTCATTGAAAATTTGGTAATAGACAGAAATTCCGCAGCGTCATAGCCCTGCCAAATTTTTATTTTCATAATGGGAGCGTTCAATGATTAATAAGATATCGTTAAGTATGGCGGCGGCAGTTGCCGCTATAGAAGATGGATCAGTGATTGCCATCGGCGGCTTTGGTGGTGCGGGTCAGCCTGAAGAACTTATAGAAGCCCTTATCGATCAGGGTGCCAAAGACCTTACAATTGTCAGCAATAATGCTGGCAATGGCGAAACGGGTCTGGCTGCTCTACTCAAAGCTGGTCGAGTTCGAAAAATACTGTGTTCATTCCCCCGTATGAGCCATTCACATGTATTTGAGTCACTTTATCGAGCCGGCAAGATCGAGCTGGAGTTGGTGCCTCAGGGCAACCTGGCGGAAAGATTACGCGCTGCTGGCTGTGGTATTGGCGGATTCTACACCCCCACAGGTTACGGCACCTTGCTTGCAGAAGGTAAGGAAACCAAGCAGATAGACGGAAAGAACTATGTATTTGAGTTACCCATTCACGTCGATTACGCCTTGATAAATGCAGAAGCCGGTGATCGCTGGGGAAACTTGGTCTACCGCAAAACCGCCCGCAATTTTGGCCCGGTCATGGCAATGGCTTCGAAGCATATCATTGCTTCGGTCGCGCGAATTTATGAACTCGGGGAACTGGATCCAGAGGTCGTCGTGACGCCTGGCATTTTTGTTAAAACCCTTGTTCTTAGATAGTATTTCTTTGTGGAGATTAATAAATTGAAAGAAAATATCAGAGTTGAAATTGCGCGTCGGGTGGCGCGGGATATCCCCGAAGGCGCTTATGTGAACCTTGGTATAGGCTTACCAACGCTGGTGGCGAATCATTTGCCAAGAGATAAGGAAATTTTTCTACACAGCGAAAATGGAGTATTGGGACGTTGGCAGGCGGCTCCCGTGGGTGAGGAAGATTGGGACATGATCAATGCCGGAAAGGAAGCAATACAAATAGACCCGGGGAGTGTGTTTTTTCATCACGCGGATTCATTTGCCATGATGAGGGGCGGGCATATAGATATTTGCGTCTTGGGAGCGTTTCAAGTCTCGCAATCCGGAGACTTGGCAAACTGGCACACGGGTAAAGCTGATGCCATACCCGGTGTGGGCGGCGCGATGGACTTAGCCATCGGTGCAAAGAAAGTTTTCGTGATGATGGAGCATCTGGATAAAACCGGTGTGAGCAAGCTTGTCCGAGAGTGCACCTATCCCCTGACGGGCCTGCGTTGTGTCAGCCGAGTTTATACAGAACTGGCAACGTTCGAATTGGCAGATGGACAGGTAAAAGTTGTCGAGCTTGCTGATGATGTCAGCGCGGAATACTTACAAGAAGTCACCGCGTTGGGGCTTGATTTTTCAGCGGTGCAAAGCCGGTAGGTTACCCTGGGGAAGAGCGGCTTGGATACCGGCGCCTGGCCGATTTTAAGGTCCATGGTGTTATAGAACAGCGTGACCATCACTGATTTTCTTGTGTCAACTTTATTGAATGGAACCTGCCATGAAAGTCCTTGTAGCCATCAAGCGCGTGGTCGATTACAACGTGAAAGTTCGCGTCAAGGCGGACCATTCCAGCGTCGACCTCGCCAACGTCAAGATGTCGATGAACCCGTTCTGCGAAATCGCAGTGGAAGAAGCCGTACGCCTGAAAGAAAAAGGTGTTGCGACTGAAATCGTCGTCGTCTCCCTCGGCCCGTCCACCGCTCAAGAGCAACTGCGCACCGCGCTGGCGCTGGGCGCCGACCGCGCCATCCTCGTCGAATCCGCTGAAGATCTGACTTCGCTGGCCGTTGCCAAGCTGCTCAAAGCTGTTGTCGACAAGGAACAGCCTCTGCTGGTAATCCTTGGCAAACAAGCCATCGACAGCGACAACAACCAGACTGGTCAGATGCTCGCGGCATTGAGCGGCTACGGTCAGGGCACGTTCGCCTCCAAAGTCGAAATCAGCGGCGACAGCGTTGCCGTGACCCGCGAAGTCGACGGCGGCGCGCAGACGGTTTCCCTGAAACTGCCGGCCATCGTCACCACCGACTTGCGTTTGAACGAGCCGCGTTACGCGTCCCTGCCAAACATCATGAAAGCCAAGAAGAAGCCTCTCGAAGTGCTGACTCCGGACGCTTTGGGCGTTTCCACCGCCTCCACCAACCAGACCGTGAAAGTCGAAGCGCCGGCTGCACGCAGCGCGGGTATCAAGGTCAAGTCGGTGGCTGAACTGGTCGAGAAACTGAAAAACGAAGCGAAGGTAATCTGATCATGACTATCTTGGTAATCGCTGAACACGACAACAAAGCGGTGGCTCCGGCCACTCTGAACACCGTGGCCGCTGCTGCCAAAATCGGCGGTGACGTGCACGTACTGGTTGCAGGTCAGGGCGTTGGCGCCGTGGCTGAAGCCGCGGTGAAAATCGCTGGCGTGGCAAAAGTGCTGGTGGCCGATAACGCTGCCTACGCTCACCAGTTGCCGGAAAACGTAGCGCCGCTAGTTGCCGAACTCGGCGCTGGCTACAGCCACATCCTGGCGGCTGCCATCCAATGGCAAAAACATCCTGCCGCGGGTTGCCGCTCAGCTGGACGTTGACCAGATCTCCGAGATCATCACGGTCGAAAACGCTGACACCTTCAAGCGCCCGATCTACGCCGGTAACGCCATCGCTACCGTTCAGTCGAACGCTGCGGTCAAAGTGATCACTGTGCGTGCTACCGGTTTCGACCCGGTGGCTGCTGAGGGTGGTTCGGCATCGCTTGAAACCGTGGCGGCGGCCCACGACGCTGGCACTTCCAGCTTCGTTGGCGAAGAGCTAGCTAAATCTGATCGTCCGGAACTGACCGCTGCCAAGATCGTCGTTTCCGGCGGCCGCGGCATGCAGAACGGCGACAACTTCAAACACCTGTACGCCCTGGTCGACAAGCTGGGCGCTGCTGTCGGTGCTTCGCGGGCCGCGGTCGATGCAGGTTTCGTCCCCAACGACATGCAGGTCGGTCAGACCGGCAAAATCGTTGCTCCACAGCTGTACATCGCGGTCGGTATCTCCGGCGCGATCCAGCACCTGGCCGGTATGAAAGACTCCAAAGTGATCGTGGCGATCAACAAGGACGAAGAAGCGCCAATCTTCCAGGTGGCGGATTATGGCCTGGTGGCGGACCTGTTCGAAGCCATTCCGGAACTGGTTTTGACTGCTTGATTCTGATTGACCTGCTGTAGCGGCGCACCTGTTCAAATCCCGCTGCAGCTTTCAATTTCTTTAGGGAAACTCTGAAAAAGCCCACTTTTTGGAAAATCATCGGTCTGGAGGCCGCGTATTTCCTGGGGTTAATTTTTGAAGATAGGGCTTTTTCAGACCATCCTTAGCGTGAGTGTATGCGGGGGAATCTTTATTCAGCAGTCAGACTGCTTTTGGCCTGTTTTTTGCCGTTGCTGCGGTGTTTTGCGAGCAGGTTCATCCGCAAGAGAATATCCACGCTGAGATGGATGATGGGAGACAAGTGAGGCTGGAGGGCTGCCTATCCGTGACTAGTGTCTTAAGCGGTTAATTCAATAACTTATTTTTTATCGCTCCCAGCTTTGCTTTGTTCACAGAGCTAATGATGGATTCAGCCGTCTTGTTCCACTTGAAGGGCTTCGCCGAAAGTTCATTGTGGGCCTCGATAAATTGACGAATAGCCGCTTTCAGTTCGGCCACGCTGGTGAAAACACCCCGATACAGTGCTCGCCTTTCCAGCTGCGCGAACCAGCCTTCCACGGCGTTCAGCCACGAAGCACTGGTCGGCGTGAAGTGCAGTTTGAAACGCGGGTGCTTCTCCAGCCATTGTTTGATGGCCGGTGTTTTGTGCGTCGAGCTGTTGTCCAGAATCACATGCAGGTCAAGCTCTGCGGGCGTCGCGCGGTCTATCTGTCGCAGGAAGGCCAGAAACTCTTTGGCCCGATGGCGTTGGGTTATCCGCCCGATAACCTGGCCGGTCAGGATGTCAAAAGCGGCATACAGACTGGCGGTGCCATGGCGTTTGTAATCATGGGTGCGTCGCTCGATCTGGCCAGGGCGTAGCGGCAACATCGGTTGTGTGCGATCCAGTGCCTGGATCTGGGTTTTCTAATCAACCGACAGCACGATGGCGTTATCCGGCGGGTTCAGATAAAGCCCGACGACATCGACGACCTTATCGGCAAAATGCGGATCGTTGCTGATCTTGAACGTTTTCAAACGATGGGGTTTAAGGTCGGAAGCGGCCCAGACTTGTCGCACTTGCCAAGCCGTAACGGCGGCATATTTGGCCATCAAGCGCACACTCCAATGCGTCGCCTCACGAGGCACGCGCTGGGTGGTCAGGGTAAGAATCTCCTTCATTTTTTGAGTGCTGAGCTTGCGAGGCTGGCCACTTCGAGGCAGGTCGTTCAAGCCCTCAAGACCCGCCTCCAGATAGCGCTTTCGCCATTTGAACACCACCGGCGCTGAGACCTGGAGCTGATGGCTGACGTCTTTGGGCGTTAATCCATCCGCCAATAACAGCAGAATTCTGGCCCGCTGCCCGAGACGTTGTGCCAGCGAGCCCATCCGCGACCAGCCTTGTAGTGTGGTTTGGTCAGACGGCGTTAAAACGAATGGGGCGGCGGGTTTGGCCATGCGCACTACTGCTCAGTGAGATCGAAGTCTGGTCAGTATATCGACATGTTTTTCGATAATCGAACTAACCGCTCAGGACACTAGGGATGGTCTGAAAAAGACTTCCCGAATCTGGTGAAATACGCCGATCCCGTTGCCCGAGTTTCCCGATGAAGCAAATGACCTTCGCCGACGCCGAGTACGCCGGCAAGCGCAAGCAGACCCGCAAAGAGTTGTTCCTGATCGAGATGGATCAGGTGGTGCCGTGGAAGGGTTTGATTGCCCTGATCGAGCCGCACTACCCCAAGGGTGAAGGTGGTCGTCCGGCGTATCAGCTGATGGCGATGCTGCGCGTACATTTGATGCAGAACTGGTTCGGCTACAGCGATCCGGCGATGGAGGAGGCGCTGTACGAGACCACAATCTTGCGCCAGTTTGCCGGGCTGAACCTAGAGCGTATTCTCGACGAAACCACCATCCTCAATTTCCGTCGCCTGCTGGAGAAGCACGAGTTGGCGGCCGGGATTCTGGCGGTGATCAATGGTTACCTGGGCGATCGGGGCCTGTCGCTGCGCCAGGGCACCATCGTCGATGCCACGCTGATCCATGCGCCGAGTTCGACCAAGAACAAGGACGGTAAGCGTGACCCGCAAATGCACCAGACCAAGAAGGGCAATCAGTATTACTTCGGCATGAAGGCTCACATCGGCGCGGATGCCGAGTCAGGTCTGGTGCACAGCGTGGTGGGGACGGCAGCCAACGTTGCTGACGTTACCCAGGTCGACAAACTGCTGCATGGAAAGGAAAACAGGGTCGGCGCCGACGCGGGTTACACCGGCGTAGAGAAACGCCCGGAACATGAAGGCCGGGAGGTGATCTGGCAGATTGCGGCCCGCCGCAGTACGTACAAGAAGCTGAGTAAGCGCAGTGCGCTGTACAAAGCCAAGCGCAAGATCGAGAAATCCAAGGCCCAGGTGCGCGCCAAAGTCGAGCACCCGTTCCGGGTGATCAAGCGCCAATTCGGCTACGTGAAGACACGCTTGCGTGGCCTGGCGAAGAACACCGCGCAGTTGGTGACACTGTTCGCGCTGTCGAACCTGTGGATGGCGCGCCGACATTTGCTGACGAATGCAGGAGAGGTGCGTCTGTAATGCGGGAAATGGCCGGCGCGAGGTGCTCGCGCCGGCTATAAATCCGGAAAGAGGGGATGATTTGATCGTTTTTTAGCCGAATTACCGTTTTGAAATCGGCAAGGGCTGGAGTCAGCCAGAAATACCTGACTACTTCAGACCATCCCTAATCCACGATGTCGAGCGCTATTTCTTTCGCGAGGGAAGCGAAACTGCACAACGCTGCGGAAGGGACTTCGTCCTTCCAGACTAGGTAAAGCTCGCTACTCACATGCCGCTCAGACAACGGTCGATAGGCGACGTTGTTCAGCTGAGTTCCTTGAACGGATGCGGGAACGATGGTGACACCGAAACCACAGCTAACCAGGCCCAGCGATGCGTAAATCTGACCCATTTCGTATTCAGGCGAAGGGCTAAACCCTGCCAGCGCACAGAGATCATTGATGGTGTCGTGATAATCAGGGGCAACGTTTCGCTTGTAGTTGATCACCCGAAGCCCCTCACAATCCTTGATCGAGATGCTTTTCTGCTTCGCCAATGGGTGATCTGCTGCGATCGCTACGTAAAAGGGCTCCTGCATCACCAGCTTTTTCTGATAGCCCGTATGCTCAGGTACCTGGCGCACGAAGGAAATGTCGATGTCCCCTCTGTCGAGCGCCGCCAGTTGCTCAGCTGACGTGAACCACCGAAGCTCAACAGCTACGGAGGGATGTCGTGACTTGTACTCGCGTAGCAAAGGCGGAAGCAGCGTATAAGCTATGTGCTCGAAAAACCCGACCGCGATATGACCGATCTCGCCCCGTGCAGCTCGCTGGGAATCGATCACCGCAGCATCCGTCGCCGCAAGAATTTTACGGGCGCGATCAGCAAACACCTCACCCGCAGGCGATAGGTAGACACGCCTTGCCCGCCGCTCGAACAGGGAGAGGCCAATCTCCTCTTCAAGCTCTCTGATCTGTCGGCTCAGTGGCGGCTGAGCCATATGAAGTTCTTCTGCTGCCCTAGTGAAGTTTAGGTGCTTCGCGACAGTCAAAAAATATCGCAAATGACGAAGCTCCATCACGGTACCTCCTAGGTATTGGTAGGCGACTTTTTTAATCTTTTACTTCCAATCGCCTTGGGTTTAGTGTGAACCATCATACCAAAAACAGGAAAAATAGGCTATGAAACTGACCGAGACTCAGCTGGCTGAATATAAAACCAATGGCTTTGTTGTTCTTCCGTCGCTGTTTAGCGAAGAAGAAGTCAAAAAGATGAAGAGTGAACTTCGCAGAATCCAAACCATTGATACCGACCATCTTGTTCGCGAGAAAAACGGCGGCATCGCCAAGACTATTTACAAAGTTCACGACCCTGAGAGCCCTACTATTTCTCCAGCTTTCCAAGCTGCGGTGAAGTGTGGACGACTGCTGGAACCAGCGCAGCAACTCATCGAAGATCCCAATCTTTACGTTTATCACACCAAGTGCAACCTGAAGACGGCCATTGATGGCTCCGTGTGGCAATGGCACCAGGATTTTGGCACATGGCACATTGACGGTGTCGCCGAACCACAGATGACCACCGCTCTCATCATGCTCGATGAGCCTTCAGAAATGGGTGGGTGCCTCTACTTCATCCCTGGCAGCCACAAGCTTGGCTCGCTGGATCCAGCATTCGACGAGGCCACAGGCTATCGCTTCTACGTCGTACCTAAGCCGACCATGCTGGATATCCTGGCATCCCACAAAGAGGCAGTCCCAATTATTGGGAAGCCTGGTACGGTGGTGTTCTTTGATGCAAATATCGTTCATGCATCCGGCCACAACCTGTCCGGCGTGGACCGCTGGCAAGCATATGTCGTCTACAACGCGAGCCAAAACAAGCCCAAAGACGTTGAAAACCCACGACCAGATTACGTTCGCGCGAGAAACTTCACCCCTCTCGAAGTCGGCACTGACGATATTCTGAATAGCTAATCCGCCTCACCGCTTGTGCCTGACATGATTCACCCTGAAGAAAACCTCAGGCACAACGCCTCGTTGTAATGCCCACCGGATGGGCCATTAAACCTGATTACCTTGATACCTCATGCCAAGGAAGGCTGCCCATTAAGGGCACCTTTTGGAACGCCTTGTGCGCAATATTTCTCATGTCCAAATCAAGAACAAAGGAACTGACATGATTACTAAAACAAAAAGATTATCGCGAATCCAAACCACAGCAATCTCTCTACTGCTGATAGCCGGTGTCGTTAACTACTTAGACAGGAGTACCCTGTCCATCGCAAACCACTCAGTCTCTCAGGATCTGGGACTGTCGGCCTCCGAGATGGGCCTTCTGTTGTCCGCTTTCTCATTTGCATATGCATTCTCACAGCTGCCGGTTGGGATTCTGCTGGACAAGCTGGGAGCCAGGGTAATGCTTGGCCTCGGCATGTTCGTGTGGTCCACAGCCCAGTTCTGTGGCGGTCTGGTGACCAACCTCACCCAGTTTGTAATCGCGCGGATCGCGCTCGGTGTCGGAGAGGCCCCCAACTTTCCAGCCGGCATGAAGGTCGTCAGCGAGTGGTTTGGCACCCACGAAAGAGGTCGACCTACTGGTATCTTCATCGCATCCACCACAATTGGACCGGCCCTGGCGCCACCAATATTGACCGCCCTACTCATCACCTTCGGGTGGCGTGAAATGTTCATGATCATGGGCGCTTTTGGCATCGCGGTGTCCATCGGCTGGTACATCATTTACCGGGACAGGAAAAGTGTTGATCTGACCCATGAGGAGCTGGAGTACCTGGACGATAAGCGGCCTGGCATGATCGGCGAGCAGAAGCTGACCATGGCAGAGTGGCGGCGTTTGTTTTTGTCCAGCACAACCTGGGGAATGATCGTCGGCAATGCCGGCATCATCTACATGCTCTGGCTTTACCTGACCTGGCTCCCTGCTTACCTGGAACGCGAACGACACCTTTCTCTTGCAGATACTGGCTGGCTTGTATCGATCCCCTACTTGGTCGGCACGCTCGGAATGGTGCTGAGCGGCTTCATCGCTGACGCCCTACTGGCGCGTGGCGCTTCGCCCATCAATAGCCGCAAATGGCCTATCTGCATTGGGCTCTTGGGAGGTGCAGCCTTCACAGTGCCAGCCGCCTTCACGCCTAACTTGGTCCTGGCAATGACATACCTTTCCTTGGCCATGTTCTTCGTTCAGATGGCTTGCGGCGCCAGCTGGGCGCTGGTCACTGTTATTGTCCCTCGCCATCAGTCTGCCTCCCTGGCGAGCATTCAGAACTTCGGCGGCTACTTTGGAGGGTCGTTTGCCCCGTTCATCACAGGGGTTGTGGTGGACCGTACGCATTCGTTTGTGACGGCATTTCTCATCAGCGCAGGCATCGCATTGATCGCGGCGGCGGTATATGCCCTGGTAGTCAGAAAGCGAGTCGACTCTTCCGACAATGAGCGAACTCCCGAGGTCAGCACAACTACGCCCCAAAACTCATAGGTAAAGACCGAATCCTAGCGAGCCCCTCAGCCAAGCTCGACGGGGCTTGGCTACGGATGGCCCTCAACTGCGCAATACCCCAATTGCTGGGCAATGTACTGATTGGCTTAGGCCGCGAGTCGTTATGCCTATCAGGGCTCAGTGGGACTAAGGATGGTCTGAAAAAGACTTCCCGAATCTGGTGAAATACGCCGATCCCGTTGCCCGAGTTTCCCGATGAAGCAAATGACCTTCGCCGACGCCGAGTACGCCGGCAAGCGCAAGCAGACCCGCAAAGAGTTGTTCCTGATCGAGATGGATCAGGTGGTGCCGTGGAAGGGTTTGATTGCCCTGATCGAGCCGCACTACCCCAAGGGTGAAGGTGGTCGTCCGGCGTATCAGCTGATGGCGATGCTGCGCGTACATTTGATGCAGAACTGGTTCGGCTACAGCGATCCGGCGATGGAGGAGGCGCTGTACGAGACCACAATCTTGCGCCAGTTTGCCGGGCTGAACCTAGAGCGTATTCTCGACGAAACCACCATCCTCAATTTCCGTCGCCTGCTGGAGAAGCACGAGTTGGCGGCCGGGATTCTGGCGGTGATCAATGGTTACCTGGGCGATCGGGGCCTGTCGCTGCGCCAGGGCACCATCGTCGATGCCACGCTGATCCATGCGCCGAGTTCGACCAAGAACAAGGACGGTAAGCGTGACCCGCAAATGCACCAGACCAAGAAGGGCAATCAGTATTACTTCGGCATGAAGGCTCACATCGGCGCGGATGCCGAGTCAGGTCTGGTGCACAGCGTGGTGGGGACGGCAGCCAACGTTGCTGACGTTACCCAGGTCGACAAACTGCTGCATGGAAAGGAAAACAGGGTCGGCGCCGACGCGGGTTACACCGGCGTAGAGAAACGCCCGGAACATGAAGGCCGGGAGGTGATCTGGCAGATTGCGGCCCGCCGCAGTACGTACAAGAAGCTGAGTAAGCGCAGTGCGCTGTACAAAGCCAAGCGCAAGATCGAGAAATCCAAGGCCCAGGTGCGCGCCAAAGTCGAGCACCCGTTCCGGGTGATCAAGCGCCAATTCGGCTACGTGAAGACACGCTTGCGTGGCCTGGCGAAGAACACCGCGCAGTTGGTGACACTGTTCGCGCTGTCGAACCTGTGGATGGCGCGCCGACATTTGCTGACGAATGCAGGAGAGGTGCGTCTGTAATGCGGGAAATGGCCGGCGCGAGGTGCTCGCGCCGGCTATAAATCCGGAAAGAGGGGATGATTTGATCGTTTTTTAGCCGAATTACCGTTTTGAAATCGGCAAGGGCTGGAGTCAGCCAGAAATACCTGACTACTTCAGACCATCCCTAAAGCTTGCGTGGATCTGATAATCCTTGGCTGGCTCTAGGATAAGGGTAGACCTGGTTTTGCAATGATAAGGACTGGATGAAGGAAAAAAGTCGTTTTAATGATTCTGCGAGTCAGTTTTAAACTGTCTTGATTGCCGTGTATTTTTAGGCGGATTCACCGCGAATCACATGCCATGATACCGCAAGGGTCTAGGCACTCAGCTAACAATTTAAAAGGTGATTTATGATTAATGAGACGTACCCAGATACTCAACTTTTCATCAATGGAGAGTGGCGTGATGCTGAAGGTCGATCAACTATTGATGTTGTTAGCCCCGCAACCGGTTTGAGAATTGGTACCGTTGCCCATGCGTCTGAAGGTGACCTTGTACAAGCTGTTAATGCGGCACAGGCTGGATTCGATGTCTGGCGTAATGTACCTGCATACGAGCGATCTGCCATCATGCGCAAAGCCGCTTCCATCATTCGGGAGCGGGCCGAAACGATCGCCCGGTACATGACTCAAGAGCAGGGCAAACCATTGCTGGAGTCGCGTATCGAAGTCAACTCTGCGGCAGATATCATTGAGTGGTTTGCCGAGGAAGGTCGTCGCGTTTATGGTCGTGTAGTTCCTCCTCGCAATATCAACGCTAGCCAAATTGTCGTAAAGGAGCCAGTTGGCCCGGTAGCAGCCTTTACGCCATGGAATTTCCCGGTTAACCAGGTGGTTCGTAAGCTCTGTGCTGCATTGGCAACAGGTTGCTCTTTCGTGGTGAAGGCTCCTGAAGAGACCCCGCGTTCACCAGCCGAACTGATTCGTGCATTTGCCGACGCAGGTGTACCAAAGGGAGTTATCGGTCTGGTGTACGGTAACCCCGACCAGATCTCCAAATACCTTATCGCGCACCCAGTGATCCGCAAAATCACCTTCACCGGTTCCACTGCGATCGGTAAACAGTTGGCTGCCCTGGCTGGCCTGCACATGAAGCGGGCGACGATGGAGCTGGGTGGACACGCACCAGTGATCATCGCCGAGGATGCCGATTTGGAGTTAGCTATCCAGGTGGCAAGCGCCTCTAAATTCCGGAACGCCGGTCAGGTGTGCATCTCCCCGACACGATTCTTGGTGCATAACAGCATCAAAGATGCCTTTGTGAAAGGCATGGTCGCATACGCTGAAGGCCTCAAAATCGGTAATGGCCTCGAAGATGGAGTTAACTATGGGCCTCTAGCGAATGCTCGTCGAGTAGAGGCAATCGCAGGTTTGGTTGAAGACGCACGTAAATCGGGCGCGACGGTAGCGACTGGTGGTGAGCGAATCGGCTCGACAGGCAACTTCTTCGCCCCAACTGTTCTAGCAGATGTTCCGTTGGATGCTGAAGTGCTTTCTCAAGAACCGTTTGGTCCGATCGCAGCTGTACGTGGATTCGATCATATTGAGGAAGCGATAGCTGAGGCCAACCGTCTCCCATTCGGCCTGGGCGGTTATGCTTTCACGCGTTCATATCGCAACGTTCACCTTCTTACCCAAACTCTCCAAGTGGGCATGCTCTGGATCAACCAGCCTTCGACTCCGGTTCCTGAAATGCCGTTTGGCGGTGTTAAAGACTCGGGCTACGGCTCGGAAGGTGGCCCAGAGGCTCTTGAGCCGTACCTGGTCACCAAGTCGGTCACCGTAATGACCGCCTGAGACCTCACGTCTTCCTAAGGCGGCGTGTGTTGGGGGCTCGATTGTGAGCCTCCAATGCAGTCCAGGCTTGTATCTCTCTGAATCGCCCCTGGTTTCCTAGACACTCTCCAAGCTCAGGAAATAGCGTTTCTCATACTCTATTGGAGACAGCTG
>NZ_JAHWIW010000064.1:0-12700 GCF_025377065.1 Pseudomonas sp. HD6422
TCCCCGTACATGTGTCCACCATGTGTCCGGTCCATACACCAAGACAAAAGGGACCCGCCGTAAAGGCGGAAGGGGCCGGTAGCGCCGCTACACAAAATGGATCGTTCCCACTCCCATTGCCAAACCAAACCAAACCAGCTCTGCGACAATCCGTGAAGAGCCTTTTTCATAGACGCTGTGCATCAGCTCATTCGGCATCCAGATGCATGGGCGTGATGACTCGGCCATCACTCTCGGCCTGGCCCAAGGTCGTGTCGATGAAGTAGACCCGGTCGTCTTCGAGCTTGCCCTTGTCGACCAAGTAGTCCTTGATGCTACTGGCTCGCTCCTGGCCCAGAGTACGTAGCAGAGAGGGGCTTTCGGCCCATGATTTGATCACCGCCTCACGCAGTTTGGCAGTGCGCTCGTCGCGGCTGAGCTTTTCCCACTCCGCCGGTGGCTGCTGTTTCAGGCGGCTGCGATAGATACCTTCGAGCATGGCCGGCTTGTCGCTGTCATCGACGGTGAGCATAGAGGCATTGGCCGGCACCTTGTCACCCCGGCGTTGCAGGATCTTGTACCAGGTGGCTTGATATTCGCGCTCCAGGCGCTGCTGGGCAATCAAGGGGCCGTCACTGCTCTGGGCACTGGTGCCTTCGATTTCCAGGCGCAATTCCGGGCGTTTCTGCAAGGCCGCCGCCAGTTTGTCGAGGGCGCCCCGAGCATCGCCGCTGAGTTCGCTGGAGCCCGGTGCGAAAGCCACGCTGCCGAGGTCTTCGGCGCCGCCGCCAGCGATCAGGCCACCGATGAACTTGAACGGCGCCTGGGCCGCGCGCAACACTAGGTTGCGCAGGGTCTGCCACACGATCGGCATGACGCTGAATTGAGGGTTGTTGAGGTCGCCGGTGACGGGCAGTTCGATGGAGATCTTGCCCTCGGTGTCCTTCAGCAAGGCCACTGCCAGGCGAATCGGCAGATCCACCGCATCCGGGCTGTCGACCTTTTCGCCCAGTTGCAGTTGCTCGACCACCACTTTGTTTTCCGCCTTGAGCTGACCGTTGGTGATCAGGTAGTGCAGGTCGAGGTTCAAGCGACCCTTGCGGATTCTGAAGCCGGCAAACTTGCCGGAGTAGGGCGTCAGCGTGGTCAGCTCGACGCGCTTGAAGCTGGTGGCGATGTCCAGGCTGGCCAACGGGTTGAATGGGTTCAACGCACCCTTGATGGTCACGGGTGCATAGCGGTCCACCTTGCCCTTGATGTCGACCTTGGCCGGCGTCGGTTTGCGGTTGTCGATGGTCCCGATCTGGCCGTTGAGCTGCTGGACGGCGGTGGCGAAGTTCGGTGTCAGGGTCAGGTCGGCGAAGTTGGCCGAACCGTCGTTGATGGCGATCTGGCCGATGCGGATGCCCAGCGGTTTGTCGCTACCGGCACTGGCCGATTTGGCCGGCGAGCCGCCAGCAGGCGTCGCTGGTTGCGGGATCAGCAGGTCGTCGACGTTGGTGGTGCGGTCTTCGTTGATGATGAAGCGTGCGTAGGGCTGTTGCAGGGTGACCTTGTCGATCGACAGGGCATCGCCATGGACATACGAAAGGCCATCGACGTTGACCTGCTGCCATTTGACGAAATCGCGGTCCTTGATGGTATCCAGGGTGTGCAGCTGGTTGACCTGGGCCTTGCCGGTAACGGTGAATGCCAGTGGATCGGTATTTTTGAGGTCGACCTTGAGGTCGCTGGCGAGCATACCACTGCGCAGCTCCAGGCGAATGAACGGGCTGATATAGGCCTGGGCCACGCGCAGGTCGATGTCGCGGGTGCTGACGTCGAGCTTGGCGGTGACCGGAGCAAGGTTGACCTGACCTGCAGCCTGGAGCTTGCCCTGCTTGCCGACGCCAGTATCGAGCTTGAGCGTGAAGGGCGACTGGTTGAGGCTATCGAAGCCCTGCATGTCCAGGTTCAGCGGGCCGACGTCGAGGGCCACCGGCTCCTTCTGGCTGCGGTCGGCCAAGTGCACCTGATAGTTGCGCAACTGGACGTCCTTGAGCAGGACCTGCCAGGGTTTGCTCGGTGTCTGGGCGGCTTTCTGCTCGGGTGCGGGTTCGGCGGCGGCAGGTTCGGCCTTCTGCTTCGGTGTGGCCTTGGCCGGTTGGCTGGCGAACAGCTTCTGCCAATCCAGCTGACCGTCCTTCTCCAATGCGGCCCAGGTCTCAAGCTTTTCGCTGCGGACTTTGCCGACGGTGACCAATTGCTTGGCCAGGTCGATGGAGGTCTCACTGACCACCAGGCTGGCCAAGCGTGCCAGTTGACGGTCGTCCGGGGCCTTGATGGCGAAGGGGGCGACCCGCAACGACAGGTTGTCCAGCAGCAGCTCGGTTTCCTTGGCCAGGTTCAGCGTGTAGTGAGTATCGAGGTTGAACACGCCCTCTTCGAGCACCAGCGGCACCGCATCGCGGACATAGGGCCAGAACAGCTTCATCTTGCCGTCGGTGATCTTCAGCTTACCCTCGGAGGCCAATGGGGTCAGGCTGAGCGTGCCGCTCCAGTCGACACGTCCACCGTTGGGGCCGAGGGCTACCAGGGTCATGTCGGCGCTGTCGTCAGGCAGGGTGCTGAGATTCTTCAGCTCAAGGTTCATATCGTCGTAGACGAACTCGATCGGCTCGCTTGGCCGCGCATCTTCGAAGTGCAGGTAGCCGTTGCTCAGCTTGATGCTGCCGATACGCAGCGGGAACGGGTCGCTGGGCGGCTCGTCCGGCTTCGGTTCGCTGGCCGGTAGTTTGAACAGCTGGGTCAGGTTGAGCGTACCGTCCTTGGCGAACAGCACCTCATTGCGCGGCTTGTCGAGCTCCACGGCATCCAGGTGCAAGGCGCCGCTCCATAGACTGTCCAGCGCCAGGTTGGCGTACAGCCGCTCGAAGCCGACCTGTTCCTTGCCAGGTTCGCCGATCTGCAGGCCCCACAAGGTCAATTCAAGGCTGAACGGATTGAGTTCGATCCGCTGCAGGTGCGCCGGCACCGTCGCGTACTGGGTCAGTTGCTGGTTGGCGATGCGCAGCGCAATGCCGGGGAGGATCAGGAAGCCAAGAAGGCTGTAGAGCGCTACGAGAGCAAGCAGAGCGCCAAGGGCGCGTATCAGTCCTTTGTACATGTGTCGCTTCGTCTGGCTTAGCAGGAGTGCTTGGAGTATGGCACGTTAAATCGGTTCCGCTGAGAGGGCCAAATAGTGTCACTCGAGACCCATGCGGCGTTTGGCCCGCTGTGCCGAGCCATTGCGCATGGCCCAGCGCAACACCGGGGCAGTGCGCAATACCCCTTGGCGCACCAGTTGCCGGTGCAGCGGGCCTTGCTGAAGGGCCAGCATCTCGACGGCCCATTCGGGCAGCAGGTCGATCCCTGCCTGAAGCATCAGTTTTCCGACCGGCTGCGCCAGGCGGCTGGGTGCAGGGGCGGCGAGCAGGATCGCGACCACCTCCTGGCTGCGTGCGTCGCATTTCAGGTCTGGGCGCATGGCGCGCAGGTAGTCATCGACCTGCTGACAGCAGCGCGGCACGTTCCGGGCACCTAGGCGCTCGGCGATCAGGGCGATTTCATCGTAGTAGCGGTCCTGTTCCGTGCGGGGCAGGTGAGGGTCGCGGTAGCGCAGGTGGGCGGCCAGGAAACAGCTGACTTCGGCCACGTGCACCCAGGTCAGCAGGTCCGGGTCGCTTGCGGCGTAGGGCTGACCATCGGGCGTGTTGCCGGTGACCTTGAGATGAATGTCGCGCACCTTGGCGATGAGCCATTCGGCATCGCGGGTGGAGCCGAAGGTGGTGCCGGAGATGAATTGGCTGGTGCGGCGCAAGCGGCCGAGCAGGTCGCCGCGAAAGTTGGAGTGGTCCCATACTCCGGCCAGTGCGGCTGGATGCAGCAATTGCAGGAGCAATGCGGCGATGCCGCCGATCAGCATGCTGGGGAAATCGCCATGCACCCGCCAGCTCATGCTCTGCGGGCCGAACAAGCCAGGGTCGCCCTTGGGAGACTCCAGATCGAGCTGGCCGAGGGCCAGCCCGGTGAGGCTCATGACCTGGGTTTCGATGCGACGGCGGATGGCTTCCATGGTGACCTGTCGTTCGGGGCGGCCACGGCATGGCCGCCGGCTATCGGTTGAGGCGATTGTCGATCAACCCTTGGACCACGCTCGGGTCGGCCAGGGTCGAGGTGTCGCCCAGGTTGTCGAGTTCGTTGCAGGCGATTTTGCGCAGTATACGCCGCATGATCTTGCCCGAGCGGGTCTTGGGCAGACCCGGTGCCCATTGAATCAGTTCGGGCTTGGCAAAGCTGCCTATCTCCTTGCTGACCAACGCCAGCAGTTCGGCCTTGAGCGCGTCTGTGGCGTTGACACCGTTCATGGGCGTGACGAAGGCATACACGCCCTGGCCTTTGAGATCATGGGGGTAGCCGACCACTGCCGCTTCCGCCACGCTGTCGTGCAACACCAGCGCGCTTTCCACTTCTGCAGTGCCGATACGATGGCCGGACACGTTGATCACATCGTCGACACGGCCAGTGATCCAGTAATGGCCATCGGCATCGCGACGAGCCCCGTCGCCAGTGAAATAGTAACCCGGCATCGGTTTGAAATAGGTGTCGACCATGCGCTGGTGGTCGCCATAAACGCTGCGGATCTGCCCTGGCCAGCTGGCCTTGAGCGCCAGCATCCCCGCCCCCGGGCCTTCGATCAGTTGCCCCTTGTCATCCAGCAGTACCGGCTGCACGCCGAACATCGGTTGGGTGGCGCAACCGGGCTTGAGTACCGGGGTGCCGGGCAGTGGAGTCAACATGATGCCGCCGGTCTCGGTCTGCCACCAGGTGTCGACGATGGGGCAGCGGGTCTGCCCGACCTCCTCGAAATACCATTCCCAGGCTTCCGGATTGATCGGCTCGCCGACACTGCCGAGCAGGCGCAGGCTCTTTCTCGAGGTGCTGCGCAGTGGCCACGGTCCTTCTCGCATCAGTGCGCGCAGGGCGGTGGGCGCGGTATAGAAGATGTTGACCTGGTGCTTGTCCACCACTTGCCAGAAGCGTGAGGTGTCCGGGTAATTGGGCACCCCTTCGAACATCAGGCTGATGGCGCCGTTGGCCAACGGGCCATAGACGATGTAGCTGTGCCCAGTGACCCAGCCGACGTCGGCAGTGCACCAAAACACCTCGCCGTCGCGGTAGTCGAACACCACCTTGAACGTCAGCGTGGCCTGTAGCAGGTAGCCGGCCGTGGTGTGCATCACGCCCTTGGGTTTGCCGGTGCTACCGGAGGTGTACAGGATGAACAGCGGGTCTTCGGCTTCCATGGGTTCGGGCGGGCAGTCGTCGTCGACTGTGGCAATCGCTTCGTGGTACCAGAGATCCCGATTGTCGTTCCAGTCGACCTTACCGCCCGTGCGACGGACTACCAACACGCTGCTGACGCCCGGACAACTGGCCAGGGCCTGGTCGACGTTCTGCTTGAGCGGGATGCGCTTGCCGCCGCGCACGCCCTCGTCGGCGGTGATCACGGTACGGCAGTCGGCGTCGAGAATGCGGTCACGCAGGGCATCGGGTGAGAAACCACCGAAGACCACCGAGTGGATGGCACCGATGCGTGTGCAGGCGAGCATGGCGTAGGCGGCCTCGGGCACCATCGGCATGTAGATGCACACCCGGTCGCCCTTGCTCACGCCGCGTGCTTTGAGGGCATTGGCCAGGCGGCAGACCTGGCGATGCAGCTCGCGGTAGCTGATGGCCTTGGCATCCTTGGGGTCGTCACCCTCCCAGAGCAGGGCGGTCTGTTCGCCGCGCTGGGCCAGGTGGCGATCGATGCAGTTATAGCTGACGTTGAGCTGAGCGCCGTCGAACCAACGGGCGGTGCCGGTTTTCAGGTCGCATTGCTGCACGCTCGACCAGGGTTTTATCCAGTCGAGGCGCTTGGCCTGTTCGGCCCAGAACGTATCGGGATCTTCCACCGACTGGCGGTACAGGCGCTGGTAGTCGTCTTGGCTGAGGGCGGCAGATTGGCTGACAGCCAATGCCTGGGGGTAATTGCGGATATCGAACATGGCGGGTGGTCCTGCTCTTGTGGGGCGATGGACTGCAACGGCTATTCGATGGACAAGTGTAGACAGGCTGGGTTCGCCCGTTCTGTCAGGGTAGGACCCCGGACAAGCCAAGGCCCACGTGAAGTGGGCCTTGGCAGATATTCAGCAGGTACCCTTGCGCACGACAGCGGGCAAGGGCACGGCCGGGTCAACCGCGGTGACGGCCGCGGAAGTAGTTGATCAGCCCTTGTGTCGAGCCGTCCTCGGCACCTTCTTCCAGGCTGCCTACGAGGCGCTGGTACACGCCCTTGCCCAGTTCCTTGCCCAGCTCCACGCCCCATTGGTCGAAGGCGTTGATACCCCAGATCACGCTTTGCACGAATACCTTGTGCTCGTACATCGCAACCAGGGCACCGAGGCGACGTGGGCTGATGCGCTCGACGACCAGGGTGTTGCTCGGGCGGTTACCCGGAATCACCTTGTGCGGGGCCAGTTTGGCCACATCCGCTTCGTTTAGGCCCTTGGCGCGCAACTCCGCTTCGGCTTCGCTGCGGGTCTTGCCGAGCATCAACGCCTGGCTCTGCGACAGGCAGTTGGCGTACAGCCACTGGTGGTGGTCGGCGACCGGGTTGAAACTGACCACCGGTACGATGAAGTCGGCCGGAATCATCTGCGTGCCCTGGTGCAGCAACTGGTGGTAGGCATGCTGACCGTTGCAGCCGACGCCGCCCCAGATGACCGGACCGGTATCAGTGTGCACCGGGCTGCCATCCTGCAGCACGCTCTTGCCATTGGACTCCATGTCCAGCTGCTGCAGGTGTTTGGTGATGTTACGCAGATAGTGGTCGTACGGCAGGATGGCGTGGCTCTTGGCGCCCCAGAAATTGCCGTACCAGACGCCGAGCAGCGCCAGCAGTACCGGCATGTTCTTGTCGAATGGCGCGGTCTGGAAGTGCTGGTCCATGGTGTAGGCACCGGACAGCAGCTCCTTGAAGTTGGCGGTACCGATGGCCAGGGCGATCGGCAGGCCGATGGCCGACCACAGCGAGTAGCGTCCACCGACCCAGTCCCACATCGGGAAGATGTTCTCTTCACGGATGCCGAAGGCCACGGCAGCGGCCTTGTTGCTGGAAACGGCGATGAAGTGGCGGTACAGCTCGGCCTCCGAGCCGCCCTGGGCCAGGTACCAGGTACGCGCGGCCATGGCGTTCTTCAGGGTTTCCAGGGTGTTGAACGACTTCGACGAAACGATGAACAGGGTGGTCTCGGCGCGCAGGTTGGCCGACAGTTCGTGGAACTCGCTGCCGTCGATATTGGCCAGGTAGTGGCAGCGCACGCCGCGCTGGGCATAAGGCAGCAAAGCTTCGGACACCAGTTCGGGGCCGAGGAACGAACCGCCGATGCCGATGTTGACCACGTCGGTGATGGGCTTTTCGCTGTAGCCACGCCACAGACCGTCGTGAATACGGCCGACCAGTTCGGTGATCTGGTTCAGCACCTTGTGCACTTCGGGCATCACGTTGACGCCGTTGACGCTGAGCTTGTCGCCCACCGGCCGGCGCAGCGCGGTATGCAGCACCGGGCGGCCTTCGGAGGCGTTGATGATCTCGCCGCTGAACATCGACTTGATCGCTGCCTGCAGGTCGACCTCGTTGGCCAGGTTCACCAGCAGCTCGCGGGTCTGCTCGGTGATCAGGTTCTTCGAATAGTCCAGGAACAGCCCACAGCTGCTCAGCGAGAACTGGTCGAAACGCTGCCCATCGGCGGCGAACGCTTCGCGCATGCTGAATCCCTGCATGGCGTCGCGGTGTTGCTGGAGTGCCTGCCAAGCGGGCAGGGCCGTAACATCGTGGGGTGTACGGTAATACGCCATTGCGCGGAGTTCCTTGATGCGTGGTGTGGCCTTTGACCTTGGCGGTCACTGCCGGGTTCAGGCTGGCCATCATTATAGGCATAGCCCGCGCGCAGGGAATGGGGGAGTGAAGAGGAGTTGCGTAGGATCAATCCTTGGCCGAACCCGTCACTGCCGGGGGCGGGTTCGGCCAAGCGTCAGCCAGCGCTGATCAGGCTGCGCAGAAGCGCGCGTATCAGGCGCTCGGTTCGTCCAGATGCAGATACAAATTGTCGATCAGGCGAGTCTTGCCCAGGTACGCCGCCACCAGGATGACCAGGTCGCGGTCGCCGAAGGTCGCTGGCCGCAGGGTTACGGCGTGACGAACTTCCAGGTAATCCGGGCGCAGGCCTGCCGTCTGCAGTTGCTGCTTACCTTGCTCGACCAGTGCCGGGAAATCGACCTGGCCAGCAACGATGGCCTCTCCCATCTGCTTGAGCGTGCGGTACACCACCGGAGCGGTGGCGCGTTCTTCCGGGGTCAGATAGCCGTTGCGCGACGACAGCGCCAGGCCGTCTTCGGCGCGCACAGTGGGTTCGCCGATGATCTGGATCGGCATGTTCAGGTCACGCACCATGGCGCGGATCACTGCCAGTTGCTGGAAGTCCTTCTCGCCGAACACCGCGAGGTCTGGCTGGACCATGTTGAACAGCTTGCTGACCACGGTCGCCACGCCCTCGAAATGGCCTGGTCGGCTGGCGCCGCACAGGCCCTCGGACAACTGCGGCACGGCGACCCGGGTCTGCACCGCCATGCCGTCGGGGTACATTTCCTCGACGCTGGGGGCGAACAGCAGGTTGCAACCGGCGTCGAGCAGACGTTGCTGGTCGGCGGCAAGGGTCCGGGGGTACTTGTCGAGGTCTTCGTTGGCACCGAACTGCAGTGGGTTGACGAAGATGCTGGCGACCACGAAGTCGGCACGTTGCGCCGCCTTGGTCACCAATGCGGCATGGCCGGCGTGCAGGTTGCCCATGGTCGGCACGAAACCGATGCGCTTGCCTTCGCTGCGCGCGCGCGCCACAGCGGCGCGTAGCTCACGGACGGTCTTGACTGTGTTCATGCGCTGAATCCATGTTCGCTGCCGGGGAAGCTGACCTCCTTGACCGCCTTGACGTAGGCAGCCAGGGCGCTGGCGATGTCCGGCTGGTCGGCCATGAAGTTCTTCACGAACTTCGGTACGCGACCGCTCAGTGACAGGCCGAGCATGTCGTGCAGCACCAGGACCTGGCCGTCGGTGGCGCTGCCGGCGCCGATCCCGATCACCGGGATGTTCACGGCGAGGGTGATTTCCTTGGCCAGCTCGCTGGGCACGCATTCGAGCAGCAGCATGGCGGCGCCAGCCTGCTCAAGGGCGATGGCATCGGCACGCATCTGCCGCGCCTGGGCCTCCTGGCGGCCCTGTACCTTGTAGCCGCCCAGCACGTTGACGGTTTGTGGAGTCAGGCCCATGTGCGCGCACACCGGCACACCGCGCTCGGCCAGCAGGCGAATGGTCTCGGCCAGCCAGGCGGCGCCTTCGATCTTGACCATGTGCGCACCGGCCTGCATCAGGCTGGCGCTGTTGGCAAAGGCCTGTTCGGGTGTGGCGTGGGCCATGAACGGCAGGTCGGCGAGGATCAGTGCGCCATCGTTACCGCGTTTCACGCAGGCAGTATGGTAGGCCATTTCGGCGGTGGTGACCGGCAGGGTGCTGTCGTGGCCCTGCAAGACCATCCCCAGGGAGTCGCCCACCAGCAGCACTTCGACGCCGGCTTGGCTGGCAGCCCGGGCAAAGGTCGCGTCGTAGCAGGTCAGCATGGTGATCTTTTCCCCTTTGGCCTTCAGGCCGTGCAGGGTGGTCAGGGTTACTTCAGGCATTTGGCAAAATCCTCGTTCAGGCGCTGTGAAAAACGACTGCGGACAACGCGTGTAGTCATCTTCCGGAGCGGCACATCATCGGGTGTGATGTTCGGGCACAGGTCCGTCCGGGCCTAGATACGGGTATGCGGCACTTGGGTGCCACTCAAGGACGCCTATAGTCGTGAGCAAGATGTGGGAAGTCAATCATCCTGTTACCGCGTTGTTACGGTAAAGATGTTACTGGCGTTACCGAGGCTGTGTCTGGTCGGCTGCGCCTTTTACAGGCGCTCCAGGCCGACGAATGGGCAGGCTTGCAGCAGTTGGGCGAGGGTGCGGCCGTCGGCCAGCACGAAGTCGCTGGTTACCAGCTCGGCCAAGGGGTAGAGCACGAACGGGCGAGCGTGCATATGGTAATGCGGGACCTTCAGACGCGGCAGGTCGAGCACCTGCTCGCCGAACAGCAGGATGTCCAGGTCGAGCGTGCGCGGGCCCCAGCGCTCGGCGCGCACGCGGCCCTGGTCGTTTTCGATGGCCTGCAGCGCATCGAGCAGGGCCAAGGGCTCGAGCGAGGTGTCCAGCGCGGCCACGGCATTGGTGTAACGTGGTTGGCCGGGGAGCAGCGAGTCGCTGGTATAGAGCGCGGAACTGGCGACCAGCCGGCAGCCATCGAGCTGGTCGAGCGCACGCAATGCGCTGCGCAACTGCTCGGCAGGCGCATCGAGGTTGCTGCCCAGACCTACGTAGGCGCGCGTGATCACTCGCCTGCCTCGTCACCCGAACGCTTGCGCTTGCTGCCGCTGCGCTTGCGTTTGCGTGGACCGGCACCGCTGCCGCCGTCATCACGACCGCCCAACTCGCGGATCATCTCGCGGCGCTCGCTGTCGTGGGCGTCTTGGTAATCGGTCCACCATTGGCCGAGGTCATCGGTTTCTTCGCCGGCGCTTTCACGCAAAAGCAGGAAATCGTAACCGGCGCGGAAACGCGGGTTGTCGAGCAGTTGGTCGGCACGCTTGCCGCTGCGTCGTGGCAGACGCTCCTGCATGTCCCAGATCTCGCGGATCGGCAGGGTGAAGCGCTTTGGAATGGCAATGCGCTGGCATTGTTCGGCGATCAGATCGTGGGCCGCGCCGTTCATGGCCGGGATCGGTGGTACACCCTGGTTTTGCAGGTGCAGCACGCGGCCCGGCAAGGCTGGCCAGAGCAGGGCGGCGAAGAGGAACGCCGGGGTGACCGGCTTGCCTTGCTTGACTCGCAGGTCGGTGTTGTTCAGTGCCTGACTGATCAGGGTATGGGTATAGGTCGGGCGCTCTTCCAGGGCGTGGGCGCTGGCCGGGAACAGCGGCTCGAACAAGTGCAGGTCGACCAGCATCTCGAAGGCGATCGCACCCTGCCCAGAGAGGAACAGCTTGAGGCTTTCTTCGAACAGGCGAGCCGGGGGGATTTCCCTGAGCAGTGGCGCGAGGTCGCGGATCGGCTGGACCGTGTGCTTCTCGATACCGAAGTTGAGCTTGGCGGCGAAGCGCACGGCGCGCAGCATGCGCACTGGGTCTTCCTGGTAACGATGGGTCGGGTCGCCGATCAGGCGCAGCAAGCGATTGCGCACGTCGTGCACGCCGTTGGCGTAATCGAGGATGCGTTCGCTGACCGGGTCGTAATAGAGGGCGTTGATGGTGAAGTCGCGGCGCTGTGCGTCTTCTTCCAGGGTGCCGTAGACGTTGTCGCGCAGGATGCGGCCGCTGGCATTGTGCGACGAGCGATGGCTGTCACCCTGGTCTTCGTCGGAGTGGTGCGCACGGAAGGTGGCGACTTCGATGATCTCACGGCCGAAATGCACGTGGACCAGCTTGAAGCGGCGACCGATGATGCGCGCATTGCGGAACTCGGCACGGACCTGCTCGGGGGTGGCGCTGGTGGCGACGTCGAAATCTTTGGGAGGGATGCCCAGCATCAGGTCGCGGACACAGCCACCGACCAGGTAGGCCTGGTAGCCAGCGCTTTGCAGGCGCTCGACGATGTTCACCGCATGGCGGCTGAACTGGTGCCGCTGCAGCGAGTGCTGGCTCTTGTTGATCACTTCAGGCGTGGTGCGCCTGTGGTGCTGGCCCGGTACGGGCGGACGGAACGACTGGAACAGCTTCTTCAGCATGGGATGCACTGTTTGAAGGAATGATCGGCCAAGAATAGGAGAATGGCCGCATGATAGGCGGGGATTCTAGCATTTACTCTGCGAATGGTGTAGGCGGTCGCAGGGAAGGGGTTCCGGAGGGGAGAAACGACAAGGGGAGCCTAAGCTCCCCAAGAAGTCGTTACGTGCTCTTATTGTTTTTCTGCTGGGCTTCTTGTTTTTGTTGAGTGCCCTGCCCACAAATCTCGAAGCTTGTGGACGACCCCCAAACCGGGGGTTAAGAGCAAACGGATTGCTTTGGCCGCTGACGTCATGCTGATCAATCGATCCAACCAGTTCAGGCGCTGCTATAGTGCAGTTTTTGTTGTTCTCTGCCTGGTCGTGGGGCAAGCCCCAAACACGCATCCTCTCCAAAAGAATCAGTTAGCTGCGCCTCCGCCGTCTTGTTTTTATTGTGCGTGAGCCGTTTCGTCTTGTTCTTATTTTGGTTGCTGTGCTTGTTATTGTTTTTGTACCAAGCATATAGCAGGTGCCGTGCCAACTTTTGAAAGTCTAGTAAAATCAATGGGTTAGCGCTTCCGTGGGGGTTGTGGAAGGGCTGGAAAGGGGCTGTTTCGTTACCGTACGCCTCGGAGACTGTTACGGTTTGAAGGCAGAGGTAACAAATTTCTTTGGGGTGGGGGTGTTACCTGGGGCTGGGCTTGGGGCTTTGGGGCTTGGGGCTGGGTGGCTGATCCGAGGGGTGTAGCGGCGCTACTGGCCCCTTCCGCCTTTACGGCGGGTCCCTTAATGAGATGGTCACCCCGGCACCCTGCGAGG
>NZ_JAHWIW010000065.1:0-8420 GCF_025377065.1 Pseudomonas sp. HD6422
CTGCGTTGGAAGTGGTGCGCATTATAAGGGGATTCGAAACGGCGTCAACACCTATTTTCAAGAAAATCAGATATTTAAGGAAATGGACCGTATTGAGCCCACCCCAGGCGTGTCACGACCTTTCCAGCGACCACTCCTCCCCCGCAACTATTCCCGCCACAGTCGATCTGTAGAGAAACCACCCCACCAGAGCGTGACGACCATGAGCGATACGCAAAACGAGAAGACCCCCGGCCTATCGCCGGACGAAGAATTGGAAGTCGACCACAATCAGCCCCCTCGCGCCGCCCTGTTGCACGAGATCATTCGCACCCAGGGCGACCATGAACTGGAGCGTACGGTCGCCGCCCTGGCGCTTTCGGCAATCGCCGCGGGCCTGACCATGGGCCTGTCCTTCATGGCGATGGGCCTGTTCTACTCACGCCTGCCGGATGCAGAAAGTGCCCACGTCATCGCCAGCCTCGGCTACAGCGCAGGTTTCCTGGCTGTGATCCTGGCTCGTCAGCAGCTGTTCACCGAAAATACCCTGACCGCCGTACTGCCTGTGATGACCTCCCCCACCCTGCACAATCTCGGACGTTTGCTGCGGCTATGGGGCATCGTGCTAGTCGGTAACCTGGTCGGCACCTTACTGGTCGCATGGGTCATGCTTGAACTGCCGATTTTCGACAGCAAGACCGACGTCGCCTTCCTCGAGATAGGGCGCAAGGTCATGACCAACGACATGACGCAGATGCTCGCCAAGGGCATCGTCTCGGGCTGGATGATCGCGACCATGGTCTGGATGATTCCGTCCATGGAGGAGGCCAAGATCTGGATCATCCTGATGATCACCTATCTGATGGCCCTCGGCGAGTTCACCCACATCATCGTGGGCTCGGTTGAAGTCTCCTATCTGGTCTGGGCCGGAGAAGAGACCTGGTCGCGTTTCTGGATGACGTTCGCCCTACCCACCCTGGTCGGCAATATCATCGGCGGCAGTTGCATCTTCGCGTTGATCAGCCATGCACAGGTCCGCGGCGACAGCGGCAAACCGCCGTCGCAACTATTAAAGGAAGACAAACGTTCCCAGCCGTGACCCGTCAGCGCACGACCACCTGGCGTTCGCGCTCCTGGTCGCGCTGGCGCAGGGGCGCAGGCTGCCACCAGTTCTGTCCGGCGTGGGGCGAGTCCAGGCTCACCCGCTCGCCCATCTGAGGGGTGCAAAGGTGCACCCGGGCTTCCTGACTCAAGGCGAGGATACGTTCGAACGGCTCCTGCCAGCCATGGATGGACAAATCGAAGGTGCCGTTGTGGATGGGTAACAGCCAGCGCCCGCGCAAGTCGAGGTGAGCCTGGAGGCTTTGCTCGGGCTGCATGTGCACGCTGGGCCATGCCACGTTGTAAGCGCCCGTCTCGATCAAGGTGAGGTCGAACGGGCCGAAACGCTCGCCGATCTGACGGAAACCGTCGAAATAACCGGTGTCACCACTGAAGAACAATCGCATCTGGTCGTCGATCATGACCCACGATGCCCACAGTGTTCGATTGCTGTCGAACAGTCCACGGCCTGAAAAGTGCTGGGCCGGCGTAGCGATGAAGCGTATGCCTCCCACCTCTGCTTCCTGCCACCAATCCAGCTGAGTGACCTTGTCGCGCGGCACTCCCCAGCCGGTGAGCACGTCTCCTACTCCCAATGGGGTCAGAAAGCGCTCGGTTCTGTCAGCCAACTGCCGAATCGCCGATTCGTCCAGATGATCGTAGTGGTCATGGGACAGAATCACCGCCGCCAGGGGCGGCACATCGTCCAGATCCAGGGGCGGCGCATGGAAGCGCAACGGACCCGCCCACTGGACAGGCGAAGCACGTTCGGCGAACACCGGATCGGTCATGTAGAAGCGCCCGCGCAGCTTCGCCAACATCGTCGAATGTCCCAGGCGCCACAGGCTGCGGTCAGGCGCATCGAGCACCTGCTGGGGCGTCATGGCATGGACGCGGATCGGCGCGGCAGGTCGGGTCTCGGGCGGTTTGCGCAGCAGCAAGTACTTGAGCCCGATCCGCAGTTTCTTCAGCATCCCATCACGGGGTTGCACCACCTGATTGTGGAACCGTCCGTCGCGCTGCGGTGCCGGCTCGCCAGCGAGGTTAGCCATGGGGGTCATGAGCAGCCACACTCCAATCAGCAAGAAAGCCTTCATGTTACCCCACAGTGATCGCTCCAACCGTGAAATGGCCTGCAAGGCCAGTTTTCGTTCAGTTCTGACTGTTCGACAATATTCACCTGATTTATGCGATGAACGGCGCCTCTACGGAAGAACGACGAACATGATGGACAACCGCACCGGAAAAGGGCTTTCCTTCGTCAAGCGGATCTACCTGCCCCGCATCATCGGCTTGGGCATCGGTCTGTTCAGCGTCATCGCGGCGGTACAGCCCTTGGCCCCCCCGGCTTGGGTATGGGCACTGATGTTGTTCAATGGCTTGGTGTGGCCGCATGTTGCCTATCACTGGGCGCTGCGCTCGCGCAGCCCCTACCAGGCAGAGCAACGCAACCTGGTTCTCGATTCTCTGCTGGGTGGATTCTGGACCGCGACCATGCAGTTCAATTTGCTGCCAAGCGTCACCGTTTTATCGATGATGACCATGAACAATGTCGCCGCTGGCGGCAAACGCCTGGTCTTGCGCGGCGCATTGGCCCAACTGGCGGGCATGCTGCTGTCGATAGCGCTGTTCGGATTCCACCTGCAACTCGATGCCACGCCTTTGCAGGTGTATGCGTGCCTGCCGATGTTGACGCTGTATCCCCTGGCCCTGGGGCTGGTCTGCTACAAACTGGCCATCAAGCTGGCTGAGCACAAACGCAAGCTGCGCGAGCTGAGCCTCACCGACAGCCTGACCAGGCTGCTCAACCATGGCGCCTGGAAGGACCTGCTGCTGGTCAGATTCCAGATCTGCAGACAACAGCAGCTGTCGGCGGTGATCGCGCTTATCGACATCGACCACTTCAAGTCCATCAATGACACTTTCGGCCATGTGGTCGGCGATGGCGTGCTGCGCCAATTGAGCGAGGAACTCAGACGACACTTGCGTGAAGGAGACCAGGCCGGGCGCTACGGCGGCGATGAGTTCTGCGTGATCCTGCCCGGCACCGATGAATCCCAGGCGTGCCAAGCCATGGAACGCTCGCGCGAGCAAGTGGCTGCCTACCGCCACCCCCAACTGCCGCACCTGCGCATCAGCCTCAGCATCGGCCTCGCGGCGTTCCATGCCGACCTCGAGACACCGGAGCATTGGCTCCAGCAGGCAGACCTGGCGCTGTACGCTGCCAAGCATCAAGGCCGAGACCAGGTCACCTTCACCCAAGGGGGAGCCGCTACGCTGAAGCTGGCCTACCCCGACTGAATTCCCGCTCGGGCCGTCAGCGCAGGCAACGCTCGGCAACGATCTCAGGCAGGTCAGTACGTTGCAGATAGATGCGCAGCGGTTCGGTGATCTGCAGGCGGTCGTCTACCCGCTGCTGCAGCAGCAGCCCCAAGCGCTGGCGACACAGGCTCATGCGCGCCCCGACAACGGGCCGCCAGACGAATTCGCTACACGGGGTAATGCTGTCGTCGGCCACGTCCATGCCGAACGCGTCCTCGGAAAATCGCACGATATGCTCGCCGCGCTTGCCATGAAAACCGACGAAGCCCTGAAGCTGGTCGGCTGCGCTGCAGATATCCTGGGATGTGATGGCCATGGCGTAACCTCGCAATGAATTCGGAAGTGACGCACGCCAGGCAATGAGCGGTCGCCTCTGACGGACAACGCGCCGGACAAGCCTAACGTAACTACCAAACCAACCGCCAAGGTTTTCGTTCATCGGCCCGCAGGGCCGCTAGACTGAAATGTCTACCTTGTTCGTCGTCAACACCGGGACCGTTCATGACCGACGCCATCACTACCGATATCGCCACCATCGGTCGAATCAATGCAGTGCCCGCCCTTCTGCAGGTCATTTGCGAAACCACCGGGATGCGCTTCGCTGCCGTGGCCAGGGTCACCGACGTCAGTTGGACCGCCTGCGCGGTGCTCGACACCCTGGGCTTCGGACTCGCCGTGGGCGGTGAACTGGATGTCACCAGCACGCTGTGCCATGAGATTTACGGCACACGCCGCACCATCGTGATCGACAAGGCCAGCGAGGATGAAACCTACTGCCAGCATCACACGCCACGCATCTATCGCTTCGAAAGCTACATTTCGGTGCCGGTCCTGCGGACCGATGGCCGCTTCTTCGGCACCATCTGCGCGCTCGACCCCAACCCTGCGCCGCTCAAGGGCAGCCCGATACAACCGATGATGGAGGCCTTCGCCCGCTTGCTCTCGCTGCAGATCGAAAGCGAGGAGAACGCCCAGCGCACCGAGCGGGCCTTGCGTGAGGAACGGGCCATGGCCGAGGTTCGCGAGCAGTTCATCGCCGTGCTTGGCCACGACCTGCGCAACCCGCTGTTCGCCATCACCGCCGGTGCCGAACTGCTGGCCCAGCGTCTACCGGACGACAAGAACCGCGCCATCGCACGTCATATCCACACCTGCGGACGCCGAGGCTCGCAGCTGGTCCGTGACATGCTGGACTTCGCCCGAGGGCGGCTAGGCGATGGCATCCCGCTCAACCTAAGGCCCTGCCCAGACCTGGCAGAGGGGCTCAGGCACGTCGCTTCGGAACTGCAACGGGTGCACCCACAGCGGCAGATCATCCTCGACCTCGGCGAGATCGGTGGGTTGTTATGCGACCGGGAACGCATTGGGCAGTTGCTTTCCAACCTCATCGCCAATGCCTTGACCCATGGCGACCCGGCGGGTCCTGTGACGGTCCGTGCCGACGTTCGCGAAGAGGAATTCGTGCTCAGTGTGCACAATCACGGCGAGCCGATTGCCGCAGCGACCCTCGACCTGCTGTTTCAGCCTTTCTCCCGTCCAGTATCGGAAACGCCGCGCCAAGGCCTCGGACTGGGCTTGTACATCGCCAATCAAATCGCTCTTTCCCACGGCGGGCGCATGGAAGTGCAGTCCAGCGAATCGGACGGCACGCTGTTCAGCTTTCACCTGCCGGTCGATCGCTCTGCGTCAGGCATCGTGTGACAGCCGGGGCCGAGGTCAACGCCCGACCTGGTCGTCGTGCACCTGCACACTGGCGGTCATTCCGGCACTCAGGGTCACCCCGGCGGGGATCTCGTCGAGACTGATCCGCACCGGTATGCGTTGGGCCAGACGCACCCAGTTGAAGGTTGGCTCGACCTCCGGGAGCAATTGGCTATCCGGGTTACTGTTGCTGTCGGTGATCCCGCGGCCGATGCTCTCGACGTGCCCGGGGATCGCCTCGCCGGCGCCCATCAGCCAGATCTTCACGCTATCGCCCTCGCGAATCCTGGGCAGCTTGGTTTCCTCGAAGTAGGCCTGGATGTAGAACGTTGCATCATCGACCAATGCCATCACCGATTCGCCGGTATTGACGTAGTTGCCTTGGGCCAGACGCAAGTTGGTGATGTGGCCGTCGCGTGGCGCCCGGACCTCGCTGCGCTGCAGGTTGATCTGCGCCACCTGGAGCAGCGCCTTGGCCTCGTCCAGTTCGCCGCGGGCAATGGCCGCGTTGATCTGCGCGTTCTCGCGCAGCTCGGCGCTGATTGCCTCCGGCCCGAGCGCTGTCCGCCGCGCGGCCTCGCGTTCACGCAGACGCAATTGTTGCGAGCGGGTCTCGGCCACTGCCTTGGCCTGGTCGAAGGCTGCCTGGAAGCGCTCGCGGTCGATGCTCATCAGCAGGTCGCCAGCCTTGACCCGCTGGTTGTCATGCACCTTCAACTCTCGGACCCAGCCCGACACGTCGGGGGCGATCACCACCACGTCGGCACGCACCCGGGCATCGCGCGTCCACGGGGTCAACATGTAGTACTGCCAGAGCTGGTAGCCGGCGAACACGGCAAGGGCGACCACACACAGGGTGACCAAGGTACGTACGACTGCACGCATCGACTTACTCCTTACAAAGGACCTAGCAGTCGGACTACCAGGAACAGAATACAAACGAACAACGCCGCATCGAACAATGCTTCATGCCATATCCAGCGTCCCAGCGGTGTCGCATGGACCACCAGGCGCAACACCCCGGTGAGCACCAGAGCCATCAACACATACACCAGGAAGGGGCTGAGCAGCACCCCGCCCAGCGCCCACTCACGTAACCCCATGGGCTTCCTCCTGCCAACGGCACCACTTGCGCCAACTTTTCTGCAGCTGCAGCACAGCGCCTATGGCCAGGCGCAACGGATCGCTGCCGGGCTGAAGACGCAATACCTCCATGAATCGCTCACTGGCGGCATCCAGACGCTCGCCGCGACCGGGGCCCGGACCTTGCGCCAATGCTTCCTCGACCTGACGCAGGTATTCACGCTCAGCGTTGCCCAGTGGCGCCTGGGCGACGGCCAGACACATACGCAGGTGTACCAGTTCGTCACCGATGTCCAGGCCGTGCAGACCATCGTCCCAGCGTTTGCGTTCGCTCTCCGGAAGCTCGCCGGCATGCCGGGCCAATTGCATCAGGCGGTCGGCCATGCGCCCGCCAAACCAGCTGTCGGCGCCGCGCAGATCGCGCCGGGTCAGGCGCACCAAGTCGCTCTGGGTGGCAGCGCGCAGGCGCTGACTGAGCCACTTCGGATGACGGATCACCACCAAGCGGAACGCCATCACCGCAGCGCCGACCCCCAGCAGCATGGCTTGGGCGCTGTTGAGCATATTGGCCACATCGAACTGCATGGTGTTCAGTGGCGAAACCAATACGATGAAATGCAGGCAATAGGAAGTCGCCGTGGCGCCGGTACGCGGATGGGCCATGCCCAACGCGCCGAAAAACAGTGGCACGCCCATGCCCAGGCAGAGCATGGCGAAGCTGCTCCACTGTGGCAGCAATATCTGCCCGACCAGAAAAGCGGCCGGAATCGCCAGCAGGATCCCACGCAAGAAACTCAGGCCGATCTGCGCACCGTTCTCGCGACTGGCGAAAAGGCTGCAGACCACGCAGGTCAACACCAAGCCACCCGGCGCGGAAGGCCAGGCAGTGGCCAGCCAGAACGCACTCATCACCAGAAAGGCCAGGGCGCTGCGCGAACCGAACAGCAGGGCCAGGGGCAGATCACGGTGCACCGCCAGGCCTTGGGCGACGTCGGTGGGCGCCCTACCCGCTTCGACATCGTCCAGCGCGCGGGTGGCCGCCATGGCGTAATCCAGCAGCAGCGCTGTGCGTGCCAGGCAGTAATGTTCGACGGAACTGATCCGCTCGTCCTGCGCGGCATCCCAGATGCGCTGACGCAACAGCAGAAGACTCGGCTGGTCGGGCTCGGCCAGCAGTCCACGCACTTCTTCGAGCCAGGGCGCCAGACGTTGCGCCTCGTTGTCGTCGAGTTGCCGCCACTGGCGGCGGACCGAGCGGGAAATACGCAGCAACACCATCAGTTTCTGACTCAGGCCGCGGATGGCCTTGGCCCGCTGACGGCCACGACGTCCTTCGAACCAGGCATTTTCCCGTTGGGTATCGATCGCCACTACCCGGCCCAGTATTTCCAGCAATCCCCTGCGCGCGTGATCCTCGCCGCCGAGCATGGCGCTGGCCGCCTGCAGACCACTCTGCCACGCCTGGCGGGCTTGACCGGACAACTGCTGCTCGACCCGCAGCGGCCAGAGCAAGGCACTGGTCACGGTGGCGCAGACGATCCCCAGGGAGATCTCGGTACAGCGCGCCACGGCCTGATCGAAAACCCGCAAGGGATGATCGACCGAGGGCAAGGTGATGATCGCGGCGGTGTAGCCGGCCAGCACGAAAGCGTAGGCCCAGGCACTGCGCAACTGAGTGGAGGCCGCGGTACACAGGCCCAACCACAACGCCAGCACCACCAGGAACAGCTCGGGGGTCTGGGCGAACGCGCCCATGAACACCACCGACATCACCGTACCCACAAGCGTCCCGGCCAGGCGCGCCAGGCCTTTCTGCACCACCATGCCAGAGAGTGGCTGGGCCACGATGAACGCCGTCATCAGCGCCCAGGAAGGTTGCTCAAGCCCCCAGCGCATGGCCAACCATAGCGCCAGGCCGCCACCGAGCAGGGTCTTGATGGCGAACTTGAGGGCGAGATGGGTGGGCGCGAACAGAGCCTGAAAAGTGATGGGCACGAACCGTACCTTGCGCGGGGTGTTAGCTAAACGATAGTCAATGGAGAAAGGATACTGCGAAGGCGATTAATTAGCTAGCTAATCATCTACAGTGTTTCGCCTGCCGTGGGCTGCTTCGAGGCATGACGACGGGCAAGAAAATGGTTCTTCACGGATTGTCGGGGGTTGGGTTGGGTTGGGTTGGGTTGGGTTGGGTTGGGTTGGGTTGGGTTGGGTTGGGTTGGGTTGGGTTGGGTTGG
>NZ_JAHWIW010000066.1:0-8307 GCF_025377065.1 Pseudomonas sp. HD6422
GTTGTTTGGTTGTTTTTCTTCGTCCGCCCGCCGTCCGCGGCCCCCCCCCCCCCCCCCCCCCCCCCCCTGCTGGGGGGGGGGGGCGGGGCCTCCCCCCGCGAAGAGGCCGCTGCAGCCTACATCATTCCTTCTTCTGCAACCGCACTGCCAAGACATCGCACGGTGCGCCATGCAGCACGTCGTTGGCGGTGGAGCCCAGCAGCAAGGCCAGGCCATGTCGGCCATGGCTGCCGACCACGATCAGGTCGCACTTCTGGTCCTTGGCCAGTTGGTGGATTTCCTGGCGCGGCTGCCCGTAGGTCAAATGCGAATCGCCGCGGTTGATTTCAGGATATTTATTGAACAAGCGGTCCATGCGCTCCTTGGCCTGGTCGAACTGCTGCTGCTGCAGTTGCGAGAGGTCCATTGGCACGTCCCCGCCAAAGGCCATGGCCATCGGTTCGACGATATGCACCAGCGAGACTTTGGCCCCCGTGGGTTCGGCCAGCTTCATGGCACGCTTGATCACCGGGTCGCACTCTTCGGTAAGGTCGACGGCGACCAGAAGATGTTCGTAGGACATGAGCAGTACTCCTGACAATCGCGATAGTAGAAGTATGGTCGCTTTATGGCAGGTCTTCCGTGAAAGATGAGTAACCTGCTCATTTGCAACGCTTTATGGGATCTACAGATATGACGGTATGGCTGGTTGTGTCAATCCTTGCGCTGATTCTCAGCCCGCTTTCCTGGCTGCGCCTGTCGCGCAAGCAGGGCGAGCAGATGACCTTGCGCCTGGAAGCGCGGCGCATGGGCCTGGCCATGCAGTTGGCCCCCCAGCAGTGGCCGCACTGGCTGGAGCGTGAGCCGCCGAGCCCTTGCCCGCAGTACCATCGGGCGCGGCGTCGGGGTCATGAAGACTGCTGGTGCTACTGGCAGGTCAGCCCCGGTGTGTGGTGGAACCAGTGGCGTGAGGTGTGCGACGACGCGCGCCTGGCCGAGGTGTTTTCCCGGCTGCCCGAGACCGTCTACAAGGTCGAGGCCGACAAGCGCATGATTGCCCTGTACTGGAGCGAACGCGGCGAAAAATCTGTGTTGCAGGATATTGCCCACGCCTTCGAAACCCTCGCATAAAAAATGCGGAGGTGGCAAACCACCTCCGCATCTACCTCGATAAGGCCAGGCAGGCCGGACAGCACCCACACTATAGCCGCTAGTTCCCACTCGGCACCATCCATCGCACTCGCTGCTGCAAAAATACGTCCGATTGTTGCCATGAATGGCCAACGATCACCGTCATCATGCGTACTACCTTTATTCGCTAGCGTGACCGGAAAGTCGCGTCCTCAGCCTGATTCTGAGCATTTGACAACGCGGATCTTTTCGGAGAATGTGTGCACACCCAAATCAAACGGGCGTATGAATTGAGCGTTTGTATGTCACACCGCTCGTACAGAATCCCGACTATCGCGCCGATGGGTGAGCTTGGGGCAAGGGCCGCAAGGCCGACTTGGCCATCAGCGATCGGCGTGTACAGTTCAGCTTCCATATCGTGGAGATCAGTTGATGATTTACGAAGGTAAAGCCATCACGGTTAAGGCTCTTGAAAGCGGCATCGTCGAACTGAAGTTCGACCTCAAGGGTGAGTCCGTCAACAAGTTCAATCGCCTGACCCTGGACGAACTGCGCCAGGCGGTCGACGCCATCAAGGCCGACGCCTCGATCAAAGGCGTGATCGTCAGCAGCGGCAAGGACGTATTCATCGTCGGCGCCGACATCACCGAGTTCGTCGACAACTTCAAGCTGCCCGAAGCTGAATTGGTTGCCGGCAACCTGGAAGCCAACCGCATCTTCAATGCCTTCGAAGACCTCGAGGTGCCGACCGTTGCCGCCATCAACGGCATCGCCCTGGGCGGTGGCCTGGAGATGTGCCTGGCGGCCGACTACCGGGTGATGTCCAGCAATGCCAAGATCGGCCTGCCGGAAGTCAAGCTGGGTATCTACCCAGGCTTCGGTGGTACCGTTCGCCTGCCGCGCCTGATCGGTTCGGACAACGCCATCGAGTGGATTGCCGCCGGTAAAGAGAACCGCGCCGAAGATGCCTTGAAGGTCGGCGCCGTCGATGCCGTGGTGGCCCCCGAGCTGCTCTCGGCTGCCGCTCTGGACCTGATCAAGCGCGCCATTTCCGGTGAGCTGGACTACAAGGCCAAGCGTCAGCCGAAGCTGGAAAAGCTCAAGCTCAACGCCATCGAGCAGATGATGGCCTTCGAAACCGCCAAAGGTTTCGTTGCCGGTCAGGCGGGGCCGAACTATCCGGCGCCGGTCGAGGCCATCAAGTCGATCCAGAAGGCCGCCAACTTCGGTCGCGACAAGGCGCTGGAAGTCGAAGCAGCCGGTTTTGCCAAGCTGGCCAAGACTTCGGTCGCCGAAAGCCTGGTCGGTCTGTTCCTCAATGACCAGGAGCTCAAGCGCAAAGCCAAGGCGCACGACCAGATCGCCCACGACGTCAAGCAGGCTGCCGTGCTCGGCGCCGGCATCATGGGCGGTGGTATCGCCTACCAGTCGGCGGTCAAAGGCACTCCGATCCTGATGAAGGACATCCGCGAAGAAGCCATCCAGCTGGGTCTGAACGAGGCCTCCAAGCTGCTTGGCAAGCGCGTCGAAAAAGGCCGTCTGACCCCGGTGAAGATGGCCGAGGCGCTCAACGCCATTCGACCGACCCTGTCCTATGGCGACTTCGGCAATGTCGACATCGTGGTCGAGGCCGTGGTCGAGAACCCGAAGGTCAAGCAAGCGGTACTGGCGGAAGTGGAAGGCCAGGTCAAGGAGGACGCGATCCTCGCCTCCAACACCTCGACCATTTCCATCAGTCTGCTGGCCAAGGCGCTCAAGCGTCCGGAAAACTTCGTCGGCATGCACTTCTTCAACCCGGTGCACATGATGCCGTTGGTGGAAGTCATCCGTGGCGAGAAGTCCAGTGAAGTGGCCGTTGCCACCACCGTGGCCTACGCCAAGAAGATGGGCAAGAACCCGATCGTGGTCAATGACTGCCCGGGCTTCCTGGTCAACCGCGTGCTGTTCCCGTACTTCGGCGGCTTCGCCAAGCTGGTGAGCGCTGGCGTCGACTTCGTGCGTATCGACAAGGTCATGGAGAAGTTCGGCTGGCCCATGGGCCCGGCCTACCTGATGGACGTGGTCGGCATCGACACCGGCCACCATGGCCGCGACGTCATGGCCGAAGGCTTCCCGGACCGCATGAAAGACGAGCAGCGCTCGGCCGTCGATGCTCTGTACGAGGCCAACCGCCTGGGTCAGAAGAACGGCAAGGGCTTCTATGCCTACGAGACCGACAAGCGCGGCAAGCCGAAGAAAGTCTTCGACGCCACCGTGCTCGACGTGCTCAAGCCGATCCTGGGTGAGCAGCGTGAAGTGAGCGACGAAGACATCATCAACTGGATGATGATCCCGCTGTGCCTGGAGACCGTGCGCTGCCTGGAAGACGGCATCGTCGAAACCGCCGCAGAGGCGGACATGGGCCTGGTCTACGGCATTGGTTTCCCTCCGTTCCGCGGTGGCGCGCTGCGCTACATCGATTCGATCGGGGTGGCCGAGTTCGTCGCCCTGGCCGACCAGTACGCCGACCTGGGCCCGCTGTACCACCCGACCGCGAAGCTGCGTGAAATGGCCAAGAACGGCCAGCGCTTCTTCAACTGAGTGGCCAACGAGCTAGAGCGAGATTATTGATATGAGCTTGAATCCAAGAGACGTGGTGATTGTCGACTTCGGTCGCACGCCGATGGGCCGCTCCAAGGGTGGCATGCACCGCAATACCCGCGCTGAAGATATGTCCGCGCATCTGATCACCGAGTTGCTCAAGCGCAATGACAAGGTCGATCCAAAAGAAGTCGAAGACGTGATCTGGGGCTGCGTCAACCAGACCCTGGAGCAGGGCTGGAACATCGCCCGCATGGCTTCGCTGATGACGCCGATTCCGCACACCTCGGCGGCGCAGACCGTCAGCCGCCTGTGCGGCTCGTCGATGAGCGCGCTGCACACCGCTGCCCAGGCGATCATGACCGGCAACGGCGATGTGTTCGTCATCGGCGGCGTCGAGCACATGGGACACGTCAGCATGATGCATGGCGTCGATCCCAACCCGCACCTGTCCTTGCATGCCGCCAAGGCTTCCGGGATGATGGGCCTGACCGCCGAGATGCTCGGCAAGATGCACGGCATCACCCGCGAGCAGCAAGACCTGTTCGGCCTGCGTTCGCACCAGTTGGCGCACAAGGCCACGGTCGAAGGCAAGTTCAAGGATGAAATCATCCCGATGCAGGGCTACGACGAGAACGGCTTCCTGAAGGTCTTCGATTTCGACGAGACCATTCGCCCGGAAACCACCCTCGAGGGACTGGCGTCCCTCAAGCCGGCGTTCAACCCCAAGGGTGGCACCGTCACTGCCGGTACCTCGTCGCAGATCACCGATGGCGCCTCGTGCATGATCGTCATGTCCGGCCAACGTGCCATGGACCTCGGTATCCAGCCGCTGGCGGTCATTCGCGCCATGGCGGTGGCCGGCGTCGACCCGGCGATCATGGGCTATGGCCCGGTGCCGTCGACCCAGAAAGCCCTCAAGCGTGCCGGCCTGACCATGGCCGACATCGACTTCATCGAGCTCAATGAAGCCTTTGCCGCACAGGCCCTGCCAGTGCTCAAGGATCTGAAAGTGCTCGACAAGATGGATGAGAAGGTTAACCTGCACGGCGGCGCCATTGCCTTGGGTCACCCGTTCGGTTGCTCTGGGGCACGGATTTCCGGCACCCTGCTCAACGTCATGAAGCAGAACGGCGGCACCCTGGGTATCGCCACCATGTGCGTGGGCCTGGGCCAAGGCATCACCACTGTCTTCGAACGCGTCTGATCGCGTCGCGGGACAGCGACCGGGGCCTAGTGCCCCGGTTTTTGTTTTTCTACAGGTTTTGTTTCAAGAGGACAGGCGACATGCAGATACAACCAGGCGTATACCGTCACTACAAAGGGCCTGAGTACCGTGTCTTCAGTGTCGCGCGGCATTCCGAAAGCGAAGAGTGGATGGTTTTCTACCAATGCCTGTATGGTGATTACGGGTTCTGGGTTCGGCCTCTCGCGATGTTCCAGGAGTCGGTCGAGGTTGACGGCGAGCAGGTGCCACGCTTTGCTTTGGTCAAGGCCGAAGAGGGGTTGCCGGCACTGTCGGTGAAAGCCGGCGAATAGTCGACCGAACTTGACCTCACAGTTTCACCACTATATATAGCGGTGCCGCGTCCGGCACCTGACGCGTTTTTCATCTTCAGATTCAGGAATACTCCGATCCATGGGCAAATCGCTGGTCATTGTGGAATCCCCGGCCAAGGCCAAGACCATCAACAAGTACCTGGGCAACCAGTACGTGGTGAAGTCGAGTATCGGCCATATCCGAGACCTCCCCACCAGCGGTTCGGCCAGCGCAAGCAAAGAGCCAGCCGCCAAGCGTGGCAAGGCCGCGGGTGAGGCCCCGGCGCTGTCGCCGAAGGAAAAGGCCCGCCGCCAGCTGGTGGCGCGCATGGGCGTCGATCCGGACCATGGCTGGAAGGCCAAGTACGAGATCCTTCCCGGCAAGGAAAAGGTGATCGAAGAATTGCGCCGCCTGGCCAAGGATGCCGACACCATCTATCTCGCAACCGACTTGGACCGCGAAGGGGAGGCCATCGCCTGGCACCTGCGCGAAGCTATCGGCGGCGATGACACCCGCTACAAGCGCGTGGTATTCAACGAGATCACCAAGAAGGCCATCCAGGATGCCTTCTCCCAACCGGGCGAGCTGGATATCGATCGGGTCAACGCCCAGCAGGCGCGCCGTTTCCTCGATCGCGTGGTCGGCTACATGGTTTCGCCGTTGCTGTGGGCCAAGATCGCCCGTGGCCTGTCGGCCGGTCGCGTGCAGTCGGTGGCCGTGAAGCTGGTGGTGGAGCGTGAGCGCGAAATCCGTGCCTTCATTCCCGAAGAATACTGGGAAGTGCATGCCGACCTGGGCACTGCCAAGGACGCCAAGGTGCGTTTCGAGGTGGCCCGGCACAACGGCGAGGCGTTCAAGCCGCTCGACGAAGCCCAGGCCATGGCAGCCCTGGAGCAGTTGAAGGCGTCGAGCTACAGCGTGGTCAAGCGCGAAGACCGCCCGACCAGCAGCAAGCCCTCGGCGCCGTTCATCACGTCCACTCTGCAACAGGCGGCGAGCAACCGGCTGGGCTTCGGCGTGAAGAAGACCATGATGATGGCCCAGCGTCTGTACGAAGCCGGCTACATCACTTACATGCGTACCGACTCCACCAACCTGTCGGTCGATGCCCTGGACATGGCCCGCGGCTATATCGAGCGCGAGTTCGGCAAGCAGTATCTGCCGGACGCACCGGTGGTGTATGGCAGCAAGGAGGGTGCCCAGGAGGCGCACGAGGCGATTCGCCCATCCGACGTCAACACCCACCCGACCAAGCTCAGTGGCATGGAGCGCGACGCCGAGCGCCTGTACGAGCTGATCTGGCGTCAGTTCCTGGCCTGCCAGATGCCGCCCGCGCAATACCTGTCGACCAGTGTCACGGTCGCTGCCGGCAATTTCGAGCTGCGCGCCAAGGGCCGTATCCTCAAGTTCGACGGTTACACCCGTGTGCTGCCCCAGCAGAGCAAGCCGGGTGAAGACGACGTGCTGCCGGAAATGGCCCAGGGTGAGGTGCTCAAGCTGATCCAGCTCGATCCGAGCCAGCATTTCACCAAGCCGCCGGCACGCTTCACCGAGGCGAGCCTGGTCAAGGAAATGGAAAAACGTGGTATCGGTCGTCCATCGACCTACGCCGCGATCATTTCCACTATCCAGGACCGTGGCTACGTGACCCTGCACAACCGCCGCTTCTACTCCGAGAAGATGGGCGATATCGTCACCGAGCGCTTGTCCGAGAGTTTCTCCAACCTGATGGACTACGGCTTCACCGCCGGCATGGAAGAGAACCTCGACGACGTGGCCCAGGGCGAGCGTGACTGGAAGAACGTACTCGACGAGTTCTACGGCGACTTCAGCCAGAAGCTGCAGACTGCCGAGTCGGCGGAGAACGGCATGCGTGCCAACCAGCCGACCATGACCAACATTGCGTGCAAGGAATGCGGTCGTCCGATGATGATCCGCACCGCCTCCACCGGCGTGTTCCTCGGCTGCTCCGGCTATAGCCTGCCGCCGAAGGAACGTTGCAAGGCCACCGTCAACCTGGTGCCAGGCGATGAAATCGCTGCCGACGACGAGGGCGAATCGGAATCGCGCGTACTGCGCGGCAAGCACCGCTGCCCGATCTGCGCCACGGCCATGGACGCCTACCTGCTGGACGAGAAGCACAAGCTGCACATCTGCGGGAATAACCCCGACTGCCCGGGTTACGAGATCGAGGAAGGCAGCTACCGCATCAAAGGCTACGAAGGGCCTAGCCTGGAGTGTGACAAGTGCGGCAGCGAGATGCAGCTGAAGACGGGCCGCTTTGGCAAGTTCTTCGGTTGCACCAATCCGGCGTGCAAGAACACCCGCAAGTTGCTCAAGAGCGGCGAGGCGGCGCCACCGAAGATGGACAAGGTGGACATGCCTGAGCTCAAGTGCGAGAAGGTGGACGACACCTATGTGCTGCGTGACGGCGCATCGGGACTGTTCCTGGCTGCCAGCCAGTTCCCGAAAAACCGCGAGACCCGTGCGCCGTTGGTGCTCGAAATCCTGCCGCACAAGCATGAGATCGATCCAAAGTACCACTTCCTCTGCGATGCGCCGCAGAAAGATCCGGATGGCAGGCCAGCGGTGATTCGCTACAGCCGCAAGACCAAGGAGCAGTACGTGCAGTCCGAGGTCGATGGCAAGCCGACCGGTTGGAAGGCCTTCTACGACGGCAATGCCTGGAAAGTCGAAGACAAACGCTGATCGTTCAGTGTCGTGATTAGGGCCGCTTTGCGGCCCTAATCATCGATTTTCTCCGCGAGATACCCCGTACTTTAGTGCGGGGAGGAATAGCGAGGCGTGCGAACTGCGCGCCCTCACGCCGGCCTGTCTTGCTGCTCGATGTGGCGCCGAACCACGTCCAATGGCGTACCGCCTACGCTGCCGGCGAAATACGACGCCGACCATAACGCATTCCCCTGTCAGGCTGGTTGCATCAATTCCGGGAAATAACACGCAATGAATTCTCCACTAGACCAACCTTGAAAAAGCCAGGGTAAACGCGCTATTTTGCTGAACAATATGGATAAAGGCCAATCCAGAGTGAAAGCCACCAAAACCCTCCAATTGCG
>NZ_JAHWIW010000067.1:0-8292 GCF_025377065.1 Pseudomonas sp. HD6422
GTTCGGCGCTACATCGAGCAGCAAGACAGGCCGGCGTAAGGGCTCGCTGTTCGCACGCCTCGCTATCCCTCCCCGCATTAAAGTACAGGGTATCTCGCGGAGAAAACCGATGAATGTGGGCGCCCAAATCATGACGGATCGTCAAATCATCGTTCCAGATGACATGAAATTGCTCTGCGAGCGAGCGGGTTATGCACCAGCAGTGAAGGTAGGAAAAACGCTTTACTGCGCCGGTCAAGTCGGCCGCACCCCAGCATTATCAGTGATCGAAGACCCTGAGCAGCAGTTCTTGGCCGCGTGGGAAAATCTTCGGTTGGTCTTGGACGCCGGCGGCTGCACCTTTGAAGACGTCGTCGACCTGACCACTTATCACGTCGATATGTCCCGCCACATGGCAGTGTTTAGACGGGTGAAGGATCAAGTCTTTCCCAGGTGCACCTGTGCCTGGACCTGCATCGGGGTCAGTGAATTGGCGCGACCTGGGCTGCTGGTAGAAATCAAATGCACCGCCGTGGAACGCCCCTCTCCGGAGACCGGCACGTAGGTGGCTTCATGCCTGGGCAGCGACACCGGCTTTGCTCTGGAACATCGCCGTATCGGCCTTGAAAATCAGGTCGTCGAGGTGTTCACCATCTTCCGGATACCAGGCCAACCCTAGACTGGCACTGACGTTGATCTCGCTGTTCTTCCAAGGAATGGGCCGGGCAATGGCCTTGCAGATCTCTTGAGTGATGCGCTGGATTTCGCTTCTGCAATGCGCGCTGCCGAGCAGCAAGACAAACTCGTCACCGCCCATGCGCGCGGCGATTTCGAAGTCGCGAATATGGGCTTTGATCGCCGAAGCTACATGGATCAGGATGGCATCGCCTGCCTGATGGCCGAAACAGTCATTGATCTGCTTGAAGTTGTTCAGATCGATATAACACAGCGCCAGATGCTCTCCCCGGCCCTTGGCATCGAGCAGTTTCTGACTGGTGAAAGGAATGAAACTGTTGCGATTGGGTAAACCTGTCAGGCTGTCGTAGAAGGCCAGCTTGTGGACTTCTTCTTCGGCGAGCTTGCGTAGTTTGATCTCTTTGCGCAAATGGCGCTGAGTGTTCAACAACACCAGCGTGAACAGCAAAACCAGCGCGCAACCGATACTGATCAGCAGGATCGTCTTGCGCAGCCGCTCGACGAGCTGAGGCGGATTGGGATCATAGATGAAGTTCTCCAGACCTTTGATATCGCTGACCATGCCCAGCTCGAGGAAGGTTTCCGCCATCCGTTGCCAGCGCCCTGGATTCATATGGCCGATCTCGATCAGGTCGGATACCACCAGTGGACGCATCGCGTTAGCTTCGAACTCCAGATGGGCCCGGCTTTTCTTCACTGCATACTGATCGAGCAGCAGGTCTATGACCTGGTCGGGGTTATCCATCGCGTAGCGCCAGCCGCGCAACGTTGCGCGGCGGAAGGCCTCGACCCGCTGCGGATGTTCGTCGATCTCGGCCTGGGTGGTGAACAGGACGTCGCTGTAGAAATCGATCCCATAGGTGGCGGGCGAGATAACGTTGTATTCCACGCCGCGCTGTTGCAGGTGGAAAGGCTCGTTGGTCAGGTACGAGTTGAACGCCGCCACCTTGCCGTTGGCCAGGTCGTCGACTTGAAAACTGCTGGGTAGCAAGTTCAGTTTCTCAGGAGCGATACCCTCGCTGCGGAACATCGCGAGAAAATCGGCATCGGTCTGTGCATCCATCAGCATGACCGGCTTGCCGACCAAATCGTGCACGGTGCGAACACCCTGGTCGATACGCGCCAGGAGCACGGAGGGGGAATGCTGGAAAATCACCGCCAGCGCGACCAACGGCTTTCCGTTCAGGCGTGCGTAGAGCAGTTCGCTGTTGGCTTCGCCGTATTGCGCACGCCCAGCGAGCACTTCCTGGACCGGCGTAACGTTGGGGCCACCCTCGTGCAAGCGCACATCCAAGCCTTCCTCCCGGTAATAGCCTTGGGCGATGGCAGCGTAGTAACCCGCGAACTGGAACTGGTGCATCCAACGTAGCTGTACATCAATGACCTGTAAGGCGCCATCGGACTGGTTGGCCGGGCTCGCCCACGCAGCTTGAACCGAGAACAGCCCGAAGTACAGCAATCGACGCAGCCGAACCCACAGAAGTCTCTCCGGCGGGCTTTGCGTGCTAGAAGAGCAACAGAGGCTGCGCATAATGATAGTCCCCGAATCGCGCTTATCGTTTTAGTGCGCAAGGCGTGCGACGGCATTGTGGCATCACTGATGCTGAGGCAGCAATTGGGGAAAAACAGGGACAGATCCATTTTCCAAAGACAAAGGGCCCGCCTGTTTAGCGATCACCCTCGACCACACTCCGGATTACTTTCAAACCGCACCCACCCCGCGATACCCGTCCCTCCACCTTCCCGATCCTTAGGATGGTCACGGCCTTCACTCACAACCACCTCTGCAAAATCAAACGGACTCTTCCCCTCGATACACGCAACATTCACCCCATACTGGTCCGGCGCAGAACGGCGCTGGTGAAAGGTGTAGATGCCGCACTTCGAGCAGAAGTAGTGCTTGGCTTCCCGTGTATGGAACTGATAGAGGGTCAGCGCCTCTTCCCCTTGGGTGACAGTGATATCGCCCAGATTGGCCGACACCGCCACGGCCCCACGCATACGGCAGAGCGAGCAGTTGCACCTGCGCGCGGTACGCAGACCGTCGGTCAAACGCAGTTCAAACCGTACAGTGCCGCAATGGCAGGCTGCTTGGTAAACCGGGCGATCATCCTGTTTTTCATCAGTCATAGCGTTTTCCTGACCTGAGAAGCCAATCCGGATATTCCCGGAACAAGGCCGAATCTTTGAACACCTTGTCCCGATCCCTACGCCAGATAACCCTGCAACAATCGCCGCACATTTTCCACCAGTTCAGATTCCCCCTTGCGCGGCGGAAGCAGCAAGAACCTGGCCTGCGCCAACGCAGGCAGTCCAGTCCTGTAGGGTTCCACACCGTTCGGTATGGCACTCGCATTCAGGCACGCAATGCCAAGCCCTGCCCTCAATGCCGATTGCAAACCCGCCACACCGGAGGTCGAGTAAACGATCTCGTAGTCGATGCGGGCGCGCTCCAATACCTGGCAACTGTAATCCGACAATCCACATCCGCTGATCGCGAGCAGTGGCAGCGGCTGCCCAGGCTCTGGAACCCAGCCTGCAGCGGCTACCCACTGCAGGGGTTCCTGCCTCACCTCGAAGGTGTTGGCCGTGGGCAAGCGTTCGTTGAAACGCATGGCCAAGCCGATATCCAGGTAGTCATTGGCCTGATCCATTTCCAGGCTCTTCTTCATCACCACATGGAGTCGAAGCCGCGGGTGCCATTCACGGAGTTTTTTCAGCAGGCCTGCAATGTCGTCGGGGCGGAAGTAATCGGTGATCGCCAGGCGTATCTCCCCTTCGAACTGTTCGCCGCGAACCTCGGACAGCGCCCGCTCGCCGAGGGTGAGGAGCTGCCTGGCGTGGCGCGCAAGACGTTCACCTGCAGGGGTCGGGCGAACGCCTTGCTTGCCTCGGATGAGCAAGTCGACGCCGATTGCGTCTTCCAGCTTACGCAATTGCTCGCTGATGGCGGAGGTTGAGCGAAACAGGCCCGGCGCGGCTGCAGAGATGCTGCCGGCATCGCAGACCGCCAAGTAGAGGTGGAGCTGGGCAAGATCGAGGTGGTACATGCAGGTTCCGGATAAGCAGGAAGATGAGGCCTGATATTCCCGCTTTTTAGGATCCTGTTCAAAGGCTACGTTACAGGCACATCACTCACGAGGATCACCCAAATGCCTGGTATCACCTTGACCTTATCCGGCGCGCCCAATGCTACGCTGGCGTCGCGCCTCAGCCACGAGCTGACTGAACTGACTGCCCGTATTCTGGACAAGCAGCCATCGCAAACGATGGTGATCGTTCGGTTCGTCGATCCAGGGTTGTGGTTCATCGACAGTGACTCACTTGAGAGCCTGGGGCGAAACAGCTTTCGCCTGGAGGTCACGATCACCGACGAGACGACGACGGTGGAGCAGAAACGGCGGTATCAGCGTGAGTCGTATGAATTGCTCTCGGAGCGCATCGGGAATGTCCACCCGCATTCGAACGTTCACCTGATCGATGTGCGGGCTACGGCTTATGGGTATGGCGGGGTGCCGCAGGCTGCGAAGCTTTGGGGTTGAAAGGTGGATGGTCGGCTGTTGGCGTTCGTTGTCGCGGGACCGGTCCAGCGTTGATTTGCATCCCACGCCAAACTCACTTTTCCTGACTGCTTTTACGTGCGCGTGGCGATGCCGATCTCAACACTGCCTGCTTCGCTTTGGCTACCGCAGGGCTTTTCCCACGCTTTGGTCCGGCCACCACGGAGCCGGCCGGGGGCGAAAGATTCGCCGCCGGCCGCGTGGCCGCCGCGCTTGGCTCAGCGGCCTTCAACGGGCCGACAGTGTTGCCGACGACCGTTGCAATGGGCTTATGTGTGGTAGTCATCACCATACCCATCCGCACGCCATAGAGACGCAGCACAGCCTCCAAGGTGCTGAGTTTCGGATTCGACTTCCCGCTCTCAAGTTCGTACAAGCTTTTCCTGGATATCCTGCACATGGCCGCGAAGGTCTCCTGGTCAAGCCCGGTGACTTCGAGCCGCAGGCGGCGGATGGATGTCCCAATTGCATCGAGCCCCGCGGCGTTGCGATTGACGATATCCTCTACGCGCTGAGCGCGTTCTTCAGGCTGTAGCTTTTTCATCGCAGTCCCCACTCCACGAGTCGCTTATCCAGGTTATTCACGGGTAGAGAGGCTGCATTGCGCACCGATTCAGCGAAGTTTGCGCTCCAATTAAAATAACCCCTGCGCTCTCCAGCCCTCTTCGTCGTCCGCGTGGGCGGCATCGCCACACCGTTAATCAGCACTTTATTGCTGATTAACAAAGTGCACATGGCGTAAATCGGCAATATCGTGCCGATTGAAAGCCTCCGTACGTGTAAAACAGGCACCAGGCTACCGGTTATGCATTCAGAGTGCGGCGGAGGGGGTTAGAAGGAGCGAGAGAAATAAATCAGTCCCCTTTTTGCTGTCCCCTTTTTGCTCAGCGCAACTATTGCCCTGCGCCTAGCGCATCATCCCCAACTCGGCATCATCCATCAGAGCCTTGGCCAACGCGCTCAGATAGTGTGCTGCCCAGAGCGAAGACGAGTCCTCCTCCATCAGGCCATTGAGGGTCAAGTCACGCACATAGCCCATCAATTCCGACGCCTGCTCGTGCGCGTGCTGGCAGGGAATACCAGGCTCGACGCAGAACAGGGGTTGGGTTTGGCCTTCACCTTGGTAAAACCTGGTCTTGCCGACAGTGGTTTTGCTGTCGTTATCGTCCGTGGACATGGTTGTATCTCCCTGACTATCTAGGTGCCTGGGCTAGCCCCAGCGCCTCGGCTCGTGGCCATGGCAAACCAACGCCCGCAGGTGCGACGCCCGGTTTGTCAAGTTACGCCGCCCAAGGGGAACGCTGGTTCGCCAGCACTGGAGCCAGACCAGGCGAAACTTGGTGTCGATGCGGATGAGTAGAAGCTATTGGAATGCCCGGGCTGGAAGTCACGCGATCCGCGTGCCCACATGCTCAACGCAGAACTCCAACAAGCACCGCAAAACCCTGTGGGAGCGGGCTTGCCCGCGAAGAGGCCCTGCCAGACAAAACCTGCTTCGGCTCAGTGCAACGTTTGAGGATTCGCTGGAATCGGGATGTGTGCCAACGCTGGGTTGACCGGCTTTCGCTGGGTGTCTGGTGCGTGCTTTGACGTTATGTTCAGCAACATGGCCGGTGTGTGGGATTGCAGCAGGAGGGCCTGGTGGGCGACGGTTTCCGCGCAGAGGGTGCGGTATTCGTCGGGTACGAAGTTGTGTAAGCGGAGTTTGCTCTTGCGAGGAGGATCAGGAACGAGTTTAAGCATGTCATGCATCCGTTAGTCGTGCGGCCACCGAACTGCTGTCAAACAGTTAGGTGGCAGCTGTACATGGGTTGACAGACCGGCGGATACATGAAGCTCCGGCGCACGCAAGCGTGCCCCATGCACAGCCACCATAGCGGCTGTGATGCATACAAATGTATCTCGTCGCGGCCTGTCAAAGCCGTGTCGTCGGTGGGTGACGACGGTTTGAGACTAAGACGCTTGTGTGTAGGACCGCAACGGAAAACATGTGTGGGAAGTATCTTTGGGAAATGGACTACAAGGAAGGGGAGAAATCTGATTTTTTATAACCCGGTCGCGGGACACTCAAATATGTGACAACACCTTGAGTGTTACATAACCATCAATAGCATCCCGCACATCGACTGTACCCAGGATGATGGGACCAAAAATAACATCCCAGACGCCATCCCCAACTTGCTCCAGGCCAATGGTCTGGTGCGTGAGCACGTAACCTACGTAGATCCTCAAGCTCCGGCGGTCGATGATGCCGCAGCTATCCGCTGGCAAGCTCTCGATATGCTGGGATAGGTCATCTCAGGTAGCTTTTCAGGGAGTACGCGTGGCGAGGGCTGGTAGCAAGATGCTGATGTTTTCTGCTTAAACGCTTTGTGCAAACGCTCTGATTTGGACTATCTGCAGCAAATTCTAGACCATTTGCGCCCAAAAGAACGACTCTCCATTGCATCATGACCCCGTACTCAAACGGCGTTGCTTGCTTCGATAGGAAGTGCGCCGTACGCCCCCTGATAAGCAGGCCCTTGCAACACACTTTCTTGGAGATCGCTCATGAACACCTCTATCACTGACCGCCCCATCGCCACCCGCCTTCTGAACAGAGGGCTGGGCCAGCACGTCACCCGCACCGGCGTTGTAGGCATCTACGTGGCCATGGCCATCATTTACTTCTGGTTTGGAGGCATGAAGTTTACAGGCTATGAGGCAAATGGGATTCATGGCTTCGTCAGCAACAGCCCGCTGCTTTACTGGGTGTACAACCTCATGAGCGTCCAAGGTTTCTCCAACTTTCTGGGGGTTCTGGAGGTATCCATTGGCCTACTCATTGCCGGTCGGATGTTTTCTGCAAAGTTCTCGGCCTTGGGCGGATTGCTCTCCGCAGGCCTGTTCATAACGACGCTTTCATTCATGCTGACCACCCCAGGCGTGTTCGAACCAAGCCTCGGCTTCCCTGCGATTTCCGTGGTGCCTGGCCAGTTCTTGCTGAAAGACTTGGGTCTGCTCGCCGCTTCGATTTTCATTGCGGGCACCTCGATTACTGCACTTGAGCAGAAATGAAGTCTCGTTTTTGATAAGGGTCTTCTGCACCAGCAGAAGGCCCTTTTTGCTCATGCCCTACCCCTTTTTAGAAGTTGATGTTCGAGTGAACAACATAACTTTGAGAACGACTCGAACATCGCCTCTTGACGTCCGTTGACGCGGGGCAGGCCAAACATTTATGTTTCATCAGCGAGTGTCACAAAAATAAATCTGTCCCCTTTGAATCGATGACGTGGCCCTGTACGGCCTGTGTAAGGAAGGTACCTTCACCAGCGTGACCCACAACAACCAGACCTTTAATGCCTTCGATGCTGCGCAGCCTTGTGGGTAATTGCACTGATTTGACCTGCTATTTGCATTCGACTTGAATAGCCTTTTTTCATCGGGTATGACCAGCGCACGGGTATGTCTTGACCGGCAGGAATCGACCCAGGCTGTGTGAAAACCTCCGGCGCGATCTGGCTGGTTGAAAAACAGCCAGAATTTCGCGCTTCTACGCGAATTCTGGGTAACCTGAATAGCCAAGCTTTGACAGATTTCACGTACGCTCGCGTTCTTCCAAGAGCAGTTTGGGTTTTCACACAGCCTGGACCCTAAGCGGTCATTCAAATCAGCTTTTCGCAAGCGGAGACAAAGCCACTACGTCCTGAAAAACAACCATAAACGACATACCGCCTCGGGCAACTAACCCTCAGGATTAGACCACACCACACCAAGGAGCAGGCCCGATGTCCACCTCGATCAAAAGCGTTGAAGCAGAAACTCGTTTCATTGATGCCAGCAATCGCCGACTCGCTTACCGCACGATAGGCGCTGGCAAGCCCTTGGTCTTGCTCGTTCGCTATAGAGGTACCATGGATGATTGGGATCCCCTGTTCCTCGATAGTCTGGTCACGCAAGGCTTTCAGGTAACAGTCTTCGACTACAGCGGCCTGGGCCAGTCTGAATCGCCCCTGGTTTCCTAGACACTCTCCAAGCTCAGGAAATAGCGTTTCTCATACTCTATTGGAGACAGCTG
>NZ_JAHWIW010000068.1:0-8283 GCF_025377065.1 Pseudomonas sp. HD6422
TCGGCTGGTTAACCTACCTGCGCTACGGTTCAAATAACTGGTACGCTTAATCAAAGTTCAACTATTACTAACGTAGTCGAGTAAACGGTACTTTTGATGAAGATCGGTTATGCGCGGGTGAGCACTCGGGATCAGAACGCCGACCTCCAGGTCGATGCCCTGAAACAGGCCGGGTGCGAACGCATCTATCAAGACATCGCCAGCGGCGCGAAAAGCGCCCGGCCGGAGTTGGACAAGTTGCTAGCCCATGTTCGAGCGGGCGACACCGTGGTGATCTGGAAGCTGGATCGCCTCGGGCGCTCCCTCAAACACCTGGTCGAGCTGGTCGGCGAGCTGGCAGAGCGCAAGGTCGGCTTGCAGAGCCTGAATGACCCAATCGACACCACCCACGCCCAAGGTCGCTTGGTGTTCAACCTGTTTGCCTCGCTGGCCGAGTTCGAGCGCGAGCTGATCCGCGAGCGGACTCAGGCGGGTTTGTCGGCCGCGCGGGCGCGGGGCCGGATCGGTGGCCGTCCCAAGGGCCTCCCAGCCAAGGCCGAGGCCACCTCCATGGCGGCCGAGACGCTGTACCGCGAGGGCCGCCTGAGCGTCAGCGCCATCGGCGAGAAGTTACACATCTCCAAGAGCACGCTGTACAGCTACCTGCGCCATCGTGGTGTTGAGATCGGCGCACACCAGAAGAGCGCCCAGCCGCGAGGTCAGCAACGCAATGTCGCGTCGCCGGCAGAGCCCGCCGCCGAGCAGGTGGCCACCGTCACGCTGCGCCTGGCGGTGGTGAACAACAGCAAGTTCGTTCGCGGCCGGAAACGGGCCAAGGAAAATATCGAGCGCTACTGCTTGGAGCCCTACAGTATGAAACGGCTGGAGTCGGGCAACTACGAACTGGCCATTCCGTATCGGAGCGACGATGAGCTGGACAAGACCGTGCATGACTTGCTGACCGAGATCAGCCAGGAAGCCGACATGCGCAACTGCTTTATCGAAGCCGATGCCTGGGAAGAAGGCTCTGAACGGCGCTGGTAGGGCTTAAGTGCACTTTCTGTTCCATTGCTCCCCAAACCCCAGTCTTCAGCTCGCCGGCGGGTAGCAACGCGCTACCTGCAGTTACGCCTGTGCCAGCAACACTGAAACCCAGCTTGGACTTGTAGAGGTAGTAGCCAGGTGCGGCGACGAGATACACCTGAATGGCGTCTGGTGTCCCGATAGCCGAGACCTTGAAAGCCTCGTGTACCGGGAGAAAAGTGGGTGGGGCGCTGAATTCTTCCCCCGCGGCCGGGGCTAAAGTGATGAGAGCAGTAAGAGCGATGAGTGCTTGGAAGAATCGTCGAGTCATTGGAGCGTGCGCACGTTCGGAGTGTGCCGCCATGGTAAATCACTTGCCGCATGTGACCTGCCAAAGCACGACCACGCTTTTCCTCTCTTGCACAGCGCTTGCGGGTTACTTGCAGATGAACATCTTTCCGGAGGAGTCGAATGCAATAGACCCCTTTGCAAAGTCACCGCACCCCTGGCCTGTTGTGACAGTGCCAGGGTTGTAGGCCACTTGCTTCACCCATCGTCCATTGGTGCAGTTCAACGGTGTGCCGCCAGCGGTTCTACTTACCAGGCCGTTCGGTGAGCAGGACGCAGACTCTGTGTTGGACCCCATGATGGCCAGGTCACCCACGGTAGCGCGGCCCGTGGATGACAAGGTCTGGGCAGAAACCATCCCGCTGGCTGTGACGGAGACTGTATCGAGGTTGTTGACCTCAGTGATGTTGTTGTTGCCCATGAGCAGCGTCGTGCGCATACGGTTCAATTCCGCATTTGCTTGCGCAGTTCGCGAGAGCTTGTCGTTGAGGGCAGATTCACTACCTGGTGCGCTTACAGTGCTGCGGATCAAGCTGGTGGCAGTCGATACGACAGTCGTTCCTGGCAGGGAGTTGGCAACCACCCCTTCCCAATCCTTGATGATATTTTGATCAACGCTAAACGTGTTGGTGGTGCACGAGGTCGTGATTGGCGACTTGTACTTATTCGTCGACGAAATCCCACCAATGTATGGGGGGCTCGTGGTCTGCAGTACGCTCAGTGCATTAGCGCAAAGAGGAGCGCCTGGCCATCCGCCCTTTTCGGCCCGATAAGCCCGGGCAGCATCAAGGATGGTCTGAGTCTCTTGCGCGGTTAGGTTGGCCCGCATCTCATTGATGCCTTCCATAAACGAAGGCACGGTTGCAGCAGTGATCATCGCCATGATTGCAATGGAAATGGCTAACTCAAGTAATGAAAATCCTGACTGGCGACGACGGTGCACCATTGGACGACTCTCTCCGTGTTAGAGGCCCGATGCCGTGGATCATTACACACCTCATTTAAAGCACAACCCAAAACATGCTGTCGGATTTCGTCCAATGAACACGGGGGTGTAACCGGTACATGATGCTCCAGTTTAACCGGCTCAATGCGACGATTCGGCACATCAATGGCTGATATGGACTGTTGGCGCTAAGGCCTCTACGCGTACTGAATGGTGATTCGATTGCTCGTTTAGATTCGGTATCCGGTGCACTATTGATACCCTATCGCCAATATCAGTTACTGCGGAGCACCAGGTGGCCATCCCAGCGTATTCAGTCGTGTCCATCATGAGTTACAGCCCCCTCGCAGGCATCCGCCGAGCGACCGGCGTCCCCATGGGTTTGTTGAGGGATGCAGATGAGCGAAACTCAACCTTCCTGGCCGTTGACGCTCAATTATCCGGGCTGACAAAGCAGCCTGACCCGAAGCGCCGACTTGAGTTCGGCTTGTGGGCTCTAGACAACGCACCCAGTCCTGAACTGAAAGACCGTGTACCGCTCGAGGTGATGATTGTCCATTACGTGAGGACCCTCCCTGCCTGGCCAACCTTAGGCCATTCGCCGGCGTTAAATATCGTCACACTAGATTGGCCGGTCGACGGCGGCTACGGGATCCGGGCCTTCCTAATCGGTACCGATGAGCTGATGCCGCCCGAGCAGTTACGATTCTTCTATGAGCAGCAGAAAGAACGGATGAAGCCTGAGATCTCCTCCAGAATGCCAGAAGTGAACCAATAGCAAGGACCGGAGTAGCCTTCTGCATAACTGGGCGCCTGGTTCTGACCTTTCTACCTGTATGATCCGCACCTCAGCCTGCTCCCAGTGCAGGCGGGCTCTAGCTTTTTCCTGTTACCTACTTGAGGTAGCACTGCTCCTCACCCTGCTTGCCGCAGACGTGCGTGACGTTAGGTTGTCCTCTCGAAAAATGTAGAGCCTCAGATCATTGGCCTAGCCGCTTCAGCGGTGGGGGGGCCAGCACGAAACAGGGAGTGAGAATGAACAGATTCTGGTTGGTCGGGCTCACCGGTATGCTGTCTCTCCTCATCGGGTGCACGGGCATTCAAACGACAAGGCCAGGCGTGGTAGGCGTCGACCGTACTCAGTACATGTTTTCTGGTTTTTCAGAAGCTGATGTGGAGAAATCGTATGCCCTTACCTACAAGGCGGGAGTGAAGAAGGCCGAAGCCGCTGGGGTGCTCGTGACAGATTCCCCGCTCGGCAAGCACGTCCAATCATTAACTGTAAAGCTGGTGATGCAGACCCACGTGTTCCGTCCTAATGCTGAAAAATGGGGCTGGTTTGTCAATGTGATCGACCAGGATGTCGTTAACGCAAACTGCGGTCCAGGGGGCAAAATTGTCGTCTACACCGGCTTGATCAAGCGTCTAAATCTGACTGACGACGAGTTAGCCATGGTCCTTGGCCATGAGATCGCTCACGCACTAAGACAGCACGGCCGGGAACAAGCCTCAGCGAATGCAGTTTTCGAGCTGGCGGGTGGAGTAGGCGCTAACGTCTTGAAAGCAGGCTCGCTAGGTAAGAGCGCTATCACTAAAGTGTTGAACACTGGTGTGGGCCTGCCTTTTAGCCGGCGCGATGAGGAGGAGGCGGACCTGATCGGTTTGGAGCTTGCAGCGCGCGCAGGCTTCGATCCCAGGGCGGCCATTACCCTTTGGCAGAAAATGGCAGCCCTCGACAAGGGTCATTCCTCGCCAGCTTTCCTGAGCACCCATCCCAGCGATACACGACGAATGCAAGTGCTGGTGGATGCGATACCCAAAGTGATTCCGCTGTATCAAGCGGCCTATCTGAATGCCTCGTGAGTGTTCCTTAAGTATTCATCTCTCAAATAAAAGCCCGGCACTCGCCGGGCTTTTTGCATCTGACCTTACAGCCAATGATTCTCAGCGGCAGACCTCATAGTTTGGGGACCCGCTGGTACTTCCGCGAAGAGGGCCGCGGTAGTACGTCACTCCTTGGAACGTGTACTGAGTTAGGTTGCCGGGCTCGAACATTGTAGTGATAGTGAACGTATTCCAAGTGATAGAGCCAGTCTTCCCGTTGGCTGCTACCGACCAGAGGTAGAATCCACTGCCACCTTCAGAGCTATCCCACGTCTCGCTGTATCTGCACTGAGACCATGGATTTACTGGCTCAGGTGGTTTCGGTGGCTGCATGGTTCCGATAGCAGTCTGCTGTACGGTGACATTAATGGGGCGAATAGAGAAAACGGAAAAAATCGTACGCTAAGGTTTTCCGGGCAGCCTTAGCGGCCGAAACTTCCCGTCCTCCAGCCTGCGGCTCTGCCGCCAGACATAATCGCCGGTCAGATTGATGTGCTCCCACCCCAGCGGCGACAGGTATTGCAGCAGCTCACCATCCACCGACTTCCCCGCATCGCCCATCGCCTGGGTGGCGCGCTCCAAGTACACCGTGTTCCACAACACGATGGCGGCCGTCACCAGGTTGAGGCCACTGGCCCGGTAGCGCTGCTGCTCGAAGCTCCGATCCCTGATCTCGCCGAGGCGGTTGAAGAACACCGCCCTGGCCAGGGAGTTGCGGGCTTCGCCCTTGTTCAGTCCAGCATGCACGCGCCGGCGCAGCTCGACGCTTTGCAACCAATCGAGGATGAAAAGCGTGCGCTCGATCCGGCCCAGCTCGCGCAGGGCCACGGCCAGGCCGTTCTGGCGCGGATAGCTGCCGAGCTTGCGCAGCATCAGCGAGGCGGTGACCGTGCCCTGCTTGATCGAGCTGGCCAGGCGCAGGATGTCGTCCCAATGGGCGCGGACGTGCTTGATGTTCAGGGTGCCGCCAACCATTGGGCGCAATGTCGGGTAGTCCTGGACGCTATTCGGAACATACAGCTTGGTTTCTCCGAGGTCGCGGATGCGCGGTGCGAAGCGGAAGCCCAGCAGGTGCATCAGGGCGAAGACATGATCGGTGAAGCCAGCCGTGTCAGTGTAGTGCTCCTCGATCCGCAAGTCGGACTCGTGGTACAGCAGACCGTCGAGCACATAGGTAGAGTCGCGCACGCCGACATTCACCACGCGGGTGCTGAACGGTGCGTACTGGTCGGAGATGTGGGTGTAGAACAGCCGCCCCGGCTCGCTGCCGTACTTCGGGTTGACGTGGCCGGTGCTTTCGCCTCGACCACCCGCCCGGAAGCGCTGGCCATCGGAAGAAGAGGTCGTGCCGTCGCCCCAGTGAGCGGCGAAGGTATGACGGTACTGGTGGTTGACCAGCTCGGCCAGGGCCGCCGAGTAGGTTTCGTCTCGGATGTGCCAGGCTTGCAGCCAGGACAGCTTGGCGTAGGTCAGGCCGGGGCTCGACTCGGCCATCTTGGTCAGCCCGAGGTTGATTGCATCGCCCAGGATCGCTGACAGCAGCAATGTCCGGTCTTTGGCCTCGGCACCGTCCTTCAGGTGTGTGAAGTGGCGGCTGAAGCCCGTCCAGTCGTCCACGTCCATCAGCAGTTCGGTGATCTTGATGCGCGGCAGCAAATGGCTGGTCTGGTCGATCAGCGCCTGCGCGGTATTGGGCACCGCGGAATCCAGCGGGGTGATCTTCAGCCCGGACTCGGTGAGGATGGCATCGGGCAGCTCGTTGTCCTTGGCCAGGCGGGTGACGGTGGCCAGCTGCTCGTCCAGCAGCTGCAAGCGCTCTTCCAGGTACTGGTTGCTGTTCGGGTTGATCGCCAGGGGCAGAGCCTGCGCATGCTTGAGCGCGGCGAACCTCTCTGCCGGCAGCAGGTAGTCGTCGAAGTCGCGGAACTGCCGCGAGCCCTTGACCCAGATGTCACCGGAGCGCAGCGCGTTCTTCAGCTCGGACAGGGCGCAGATTTCGTAGAAGCGCCGGTCGAGGCCTTCCGGGGTTATCACTAGCGGCTTCCAGCGCGGCTTGATGAAGGCGGTGGGCGCATCGGCCGGCACCTTGCGCAGGTTGTAGGCGTTCATCTCGCTCAGGGTCTGCACGGCTGCCAGCACGCCTTGCGCAGCCGGGGCAGCGCGCAGTTCCAGCACCTCCAGCAAGGCCGGCGTGTAACGGCGCAGAGTGGCGAAGTTCTCGCCGACCAGGTGCAGATGGTCGAAGCCTTCCGGCCGGGCCAGCAGCTCGGCCTCGCTGACGCTCTCGGTGAACTCGTCCCAGGGAATCACCGCCTCAATGGCGGCATAGGGATCGCTACCGCTTTCCTTGGCTTCCAGCAGAGCCTGGCCGATCTTCGAGTACAGGCGCACCTTGTCGTTGATCGCCTTGCCCTGCTTCTGGAACTGCTGCTGATGCTTGTGCTTCGCGCTGCTGAACAGCTTGACCAGGATACGGTCGTGCAGATCGACCAACTCATCAATCACCGTCGCGGTGCTCTCCAGCACCACGGCGGCCAGGGTCGCGTAGCGTCGCTGCGGCTCGAACTTGCCGAGGTCTTTGGGCGTCATCTGCCCACCCTCGCGGGCCAGCTTGAGCAGGCGGTTCTGGTGGATGTGTCGGCCCAGGCCTTCGGGCAAGTCCACCAGCTGAAATGTCTTCAGCCGCTCGATGTGTTCGAGCATGTGACGGGAGTTCGGTTTCAGCGGTGCCTGTCGCAGCCAGGTCAACCAGGTGATGCTGCTGCCGGCCTTGAGCTTCAACAGCTCGTCCAGCTTGGCCCGATGCGAGTCCGTGAGTGGTTCGACCAGGGCGCGGTAGACTCGGCGATTGGCCCGCGCAATGGCCTCCGAACAAGCTCGATCAATTACGCTCAACGCCGGCAGAATGCGCCGCTTCTGTCGCAGGCTCTCCAGGGCCTGACCGGCCAGCAGTAAGCCCTTGTCGGTCTGCTGGGCCAACTCGGTCAGCTCGCGCACCAGGGCGCGGAAGTCGGACAGGCCGAACGGGGCCAGTTGTAGGTAGGTGCGCAGTTCCTGGGCGTGCTCGCGGCGAGTCACGTCGCGTTCGCCGTACTTCAACCAACTCGCCGGGTCGGCCTGAACTTGCTTGGCCACCCACTGGATGACCGGCTCGGGCGGCTCGCTGTCGGTGCCCAACGCATAGCCGGGGTAGCGCAGCAGGCTGAGCTGCACCGCGAAGCCCAGGCGGTTGGCGTCGCCGCGCCGCTGGCGGATCAGCGACAGGTCGGAGTCGTTGAAGGTGTAGTAGCGGATCAGGTCATCCTGGCTTTCCGGCAACGCAAGCAAGGTGTCGCGCTCCGTAGCCGAGAGAATCGAGCGACGCGGCATGGTTCAGTCGTCCTTGCGAAGGTACTGATAGAGGGTTTCTCGGCTGATGCCGAACTCGCGGGCGAGCTGCGCCTTCGGCTCGCCCGCAGCGGCCCGCTGCCGCAGCGTGATGGCTTGCTCGTCGGAGAGGGCTTTCTTGCGGCCCCGGTAGGCACCGCGCTGCTTGGCCAGGGCGATGCCCTCGCGCTGCCGCTCGCGAATCAGGGCGCGCTCAAACTCGGCAAAGGCCCCCATGACCGACAGCATCAGGTTGGCCATCGGCGAGTCCTCGCCGGTGAACACCAGGCCTTCCTTCAAGAACTCGATGCGCACACCGCGCTGGGTCAGCTTCTGCACCAGGCGGCGCAAATCATCGAGGTTTCGTGCCAGGCGATCCATGCTGTGCACCACCACGGTGTCGCCTTCGCGAACGAAACCGAGCATGGCCTCCAGCTGGGGACGCTGGGTGTCCTTGCCCGAGGCTTTGTCGGTGAACAGCTTGCCGACCTCGACCTGTTCAAGTTGGCGTTCCGGGTTCTGGTCGAAGCTGCTGACCCGGACGTAACCGATGCGTTGTCCCTGCAAGATGCCTCCATGGGCTGGATGGGCGGCAGGGCTTGCGTTGGTTTTTGGTTCCATTGCGCCCGAAGCCTTGAATTTGTCAGGCTGAAATCTATGACCTTGGCAAGCATGTGTCAAAGAATGTGAAAGCGGACTCTATTCTGACGGCGTGATGCGCCTTGCCTGACATCCAG
>NZ_JAHWIW010000069.1:0-7909 GCF_025377065.1 Pseudomonas sp. HD6422
CCGTATGTGGGAGCAAGCGGTTTTGTGCAACTTTTTCCAAGAAAAAAGTTGCCCGCCGTAAAGGCGGAAGGGGCCAGTAGCGCCACTACATCTCTCGGATCACCCCCCCAATACCAAAGCCCCACCCCAAGAGAGCCCAAGCCCAAAACCCCAGCCGCCATAAATCCGTGAAGAACCTTATGTCACCCCGCAGCGACAATGAACTCACGATAACCGGACACAATCACATACACCGCGAAGTAGCAGAAAATCGCCGCCGAAGCCAGGTAGGACCAGGTCAGCAGGCGATCGCCCAACAGCCGCCCGCCCTGGCTGGCGATGCCGCACAGGCTCATGCACCAGCACAGCCCCGCGGCGAAAAAGCCACCCAGGAACAGGCCAGCGTCCACCAGACTGCCACCTCCAGAGCGGGAGATGAGCACGCCGCCGACGGCCGCGAACCAGAGAATCGCACTTGGCGAAGACATGGCCAGGAAGATGCCTCGCAGGAATTCGCGCCAACCCGATTCCACCACGACCTGATCGCGCGCCTGCAAATGCCCACCGCGCCAGGCGGCCAACAGCATTTTGAACGCAAACCACACCAGCAGCGCCGAACCGCCCAGCCACAAGCCCCAGCGCACCGCCTCGAATTGCAGCAGCACGGTCATGCCGGCGAGCGCCGCGATGGCATAGATCAGATCGCCCACGCAGGTGCCGAGGCCAAGCCAGAAGCCCTGAAGAAAACCACGCTGCATCGCCAGGGTGATCATGGCGATGTTGGCGACCCCGATATCGAGGCACAGCGACAGGCTGAGAAGAAAACCGTTGGAAAATGGCATAGCAGGCTCTGAGCGGCGAAAAAGGCGGGGTAGAGCCTGCCATGAGCAGGTGTGCAAAGGAAGCTTTGGCGGTTGGGTTCGACGGTGGAGATGGAGGGGCATTGTGATCGAGCGCCCCCATCAAAACCAAGCCAGGCACTCATTTCCCCACAAACGACTCGGCCCCCGTGGCCGGCGTCTCGCATTTCGAAACGCCAGCCACGGGGGCCGATCGGGCAGCGCAGGCATCAACCCTGCTGGCAGCCCTCGCCCATGGCCCGGTACTCGATAGTGTGCACCTGGCCCTGGTGGTCTTCATAAGTCATGGTCGCCGGTACCACTTCACAGACATTGGGGATGGTCGACATGTTGATCACCCTCTTGATGTCCAGGTTCATTGAGTAGTCATACTGCTGGACCACTGGCTGGTTGGAGACAGGTGCGGCCTCATCGGCAAGGGCGAACGAGGACATACCGACCAATGCAAGAATCAGTAATGGTTTCATGGAGGTTTGCCTGCTGGAACAATCAAGCTGATCGATTGACTTCTGTAGCCGTTGTAGGCGCGGAGAAGTTGTCATCACTGCATCGATGACACGAAGTACCGATCCCGCTTCGTTATACTACGTGGGGGATGAGTGAATTCTACGCCTCCCCTGGAATAGTTGAACCCCAAAGTCAGTTATTCAGCCTTGCGTGATTTGCAACAATCTGCGACAACCCGAGGCCATTTCCAGCAAATCGATCTATGACCGCCGCGACGTTTTCACTCCTCAACGCCGACGAAGCTCGCCTGCTTGACCACTTCTACCGCCAGCACGGTTCTCGCATGCGCGCCGCCGCCGACGGCGAGCGCTGGGTGGCCCGCGCGCCGGGGATAAGCGCCGGGCTGAGCCTGTCGCCGGTCGCCGACGGATTCTGGCTGACCGGCCTGTTCGTAGCGCCTGCCCAACGTGGCCAAGGGCTGGCGGCCGGCCTGGTACAAGCCGCCTTGGCAGACCGTCCAGGTGCCACCTGGTTGTTTTGCCATCCGGACCTGACGGCCTTCTATCAACGACTGGGTTTCACCGTCAGCAGCGCACTGCCCGAGACGCTCGCCGCACGCCTTGCCCGCTATCAACGCAGCAAGCGCCTGGTGGCGCTGGAGCGGCCTCAGTCGTCGCTGGCATCGAGCCCGGGGAACAGCACCTCGGTATAGCCGAACTTGCTGAAATCCTGAATGCGTGAGGGATACAAGCGGCCAATCAGGTGATCGCACTCATGTTGTACCACCCGCGCATGGAAGCCATCGGCGAAGCGATTGATCGGGTTGCCTTGGGGATCGAGGCCGGTGTAGCTGATGTGTTTGTAGCGGGGCACCACACCGCGCAGACCTGGGACGGACAGGCACCCCTCCCAACCTTCTTCGATCTCGGTGGACAGCGGCGTGATCAACGGATTGAGCAGAATGGTCTGCGGCACCGGCTCGGCATCGGGGTAGCGCTCGCTGCGCTCGAAACCAAAGATGACCAGTTGCAGATCGATGCCGATCTGCGGCGCGGCCAGGCCGACGCCGCCAACGTGACGCATGGTCTCGAACATATCGTCGATCAGCGTCTGCAACTCGGCGCTGCCGAGCAGATGGTCGGGGACCGGTGGGGCGATGCGCAGCAAACGCTCGTCGCCCATCTTCAGGATGTCACGGATCATCGCGGGTTCGGCTCGTGGGTTCGTGGCGTGGACGGTGGCTGTTCCGAATCCTGCTGCTCATGCCCCAGTACAGTGCGCCCATGTCGTTGGTGCGCATCGCCAGGCTCTTTTTCCCCAGGGTTCTTGCCTTCTGCCGACATGTGCTCGATCACCGCATTCATCTCCGCGCCCAGCAACACCACGGCAGCCGAAATATAGAAGTACAACAGCAATACGATGATCGCGCCGATACTGCCGTACATGGCGTTGTAGTCGGCAAATGTCTTCACGTAGTAGGCAAAGCCCAGCGAGGCGATGATCCAGACCACCACCGCCAGCACCGAGCCTGGGGTGATGAAGCGAAACTCCTGCTTCACATCCGGCATCACGTAGTACATCAGCGCCACGGCGATCATCAACAGGAAGATGATCGCCGGCCAGCGCACGATGGTCCACACCGTGACGATCACCTCCTGCATGCCGATCTGCGCGGCGATCCACTCCATCACCTGTGGCCCCAGCACCATCAGCGCCGCGGCAGCCAGTAACATGCCGGCCAGGCCAACGGTATAGAAGATCGACAGCGGAATGCGCTTCCAGACAGGACGGCCTTCGGGCACATCGTAGGCGGCATTCATCGCGCTCATCATCAGGCGCACCCCGGCAGAGGCGGTCCACAGCGCGATCACGATACCAACCGACAGCAGCCCACCTTTGGACTGTTGCAGTTGGTCGATCACCGGATTGACCTGTTCCAGTGCCTGCGGCGGTAGCACCAGCTCCGACTGCAGACGCAGCCAGGAGAAGAAGTCCGGCAAATGCAGGAAACCAATCAGCGCAATCAAAAACAACAGGAACGGGAACAACGAAAACAGCATCTGGTACGCCAGCGCTGACGCATAGGTCGACATTTCGTCGTCGAGGAACTCCTTGACGGTGCGCATCAGCACGCGGTGCAGGGGTAGGCCCTGCAAGGCGGAAAAAATCATAGCGTCTCCTTTCGCCGCTTGATCGGTCGTACGGTCCAGTTTAATAGACCACGCGTCAGGCGTAATGCTCACCCGTGCACGAAGGTTACCCGCGGCTTATGCAACGCGGGCAAGCCCGGTGAAGGGCTTGCCCGCGAGCAAACTGCACGATCAGTGCACCATCAAGGCTTTTTCACTGCATCCTTGACGTCGCCCTTGACCTGCTGTGCTTCACCTTTGAGCTCCTGGGCCTTGCCCTCCGCACGCAGCTTGTCATTGTCGGTCACTTTGCCGACGCCTTGCTTGACGTTGCCCATCGCCTCGTTGGCCAAGCCTTTCGCTTTGTCTTTGGTGCCGCTCATGGCAAATCTCCTGTAATGGAGACACGGGAAACCGTGTCGACAGTCGGTGGACCGGGACGCTGTTGCAAGAGTTTCAAAAGCTTTGCCAGGTTCGAGCCGAACGGCAAATCACCGGGCGAATACCGCACCGAATCGCCCCACAGCCGCTGCGCTGCAAACGTCGACTGCCCTAGTATGCGCTCAGCAAAAGGCAATCCCATGCAGGTTGCCAATCGACAAGAACAACAGCTTCCGGATACCCGCACACATGCGTCTGATACCTCTGTTCGCGGCTTTGCTGCCGCTGCTTCCCTTGCCCGCACTCGCCAGTCAATCCACCGGCGAGCAAGTCCTGCGGGTCGACCACTACGCCGATGACGACAAGCCTGGCAGCCTGCGCTGGGCCATCGAGACCAGCAACCGCGAGCCTGGCCGCTACCGCATCGAAATCGCCGCCGTCGGCCAGGCGCCGTACGTCATCCGCCCAACCCGCGCCCTGCCGGAAATCAAAGGGCCGGTGCGCATCACCGGCTTGCCCTGGGCGCGTGACGGCCAGTACATCGCCATCGATGGTGCCGGCTATATCAAGGACCAGGGAGTGCGCACCTGCCCCGGCGCACTACCCGGCCAGTTCGGTACCAACGTACGCACCACCACTAACCCAGGCCTGGTACTGCGCGACACCCAGGGCGTCCACCTGAGCGGCCTGGAAGTGCGCAATTTCTGCATCGGCATCCTGGTCAACCGCGCCAGCAACAACGTCATCGAGGACAACCGCATCGTCGCCAACAAGGGCGGCGCCGGAATCATGCTCACCGGCGACGATGGCGCGGGCAACCCCACCGCCACCACCACGAACAACAACAAGGTGCTGCGTAACCAGTTGATCGACAACGGCGACGGCCTGGAGCTGACCCGTGGTGCAGCTTTCAACCTGGTGGCCGACAACCTGTTCCGCTCGACCCCGGCCAACCCCGAGCCGTCCCAGGGCATCGAGATTCTCCTGGGCAATGACAACAGCGTGGTACGCAACCGTTTCGAGAACTACTCCGACGGCCTGCAGATCAACTGGGGCAAGCGCAACTACCTGGGCGCCAATACCTTCAGTGGCAACTCGATCGGTGTCAGCGTCACTGGCGAGGGCAACATGCTCGACGGTAACCTGATCCACGGCAACCGCATCGGCGTGGCACTGCGCCCCGAGCCTGACGTCACCGCTACCCGACTGAGCGGCAACCGCATCTGGGGCAACAGCCAAGACATCCGTCGCTGCGAGGCCGGTGGCTCGTGCGTGCCAGACCAGCGCACCGGGGCGATCATTTTCGGCGTTCCAGCCCAGGCCCATGCGCTGTACGTGGGCTCGCGCGGCGTAGGCGCGGACCTGGCGAAGAAGGACCAGGCCGTCATCTGCGATGGCAACGGCGACCCGAAGCCCTGCCAACCGCTGCCCAACCACAACCAGCAGCCCCCCCGGCTGCTAGCACTGCAAGGCAATGTGCTGCGCGGCGAAGTCCAGGGGCCGGCGTCCAGCCTGCTGCGCATCGAGCTGTTCGGCAATGCCGAGGCGGATGCGACCGAGGCGGAGCAGTATCTGGGCGAAGTGCTGGTCAATAGCGATGCCAAGGGCCAGGCGCGCTTCGCGCAGCCCTTGGAGAATGCCGGTGGCCTGAACAGCTTCACCGCGACGGTGACCACCGCCGACGGCGCGACCTCGGAGTTGAGCCCGCCGATTCGTCGCTGAGGCCACAGCCCCTATCGCCGGCTTGCCGGCGATAGGGGCATCACTCACAATGCAGCTCTTTAGCGTCAACCCGCAGGAACCTGCATGAAACTCGACAAACCCGCCGCCATCGCCCGGCGTAACGAAACCCTGAACCGACCGGTGCTGACCCGCGACAACACCCTGTTCGCGATCCTCGACCGCAAGCGCAACCTTTGGTGGTTCGAAGTGCCGGTGGCGCTGCTGCGCAAAGGGCAGCCCGACTGGGTCAACCTGCTGCTGCACACTCCGGAGAGCGACGAACTGCAGCACCTCAAAGTGCCGACCAACTTCCTGCGGGCTCACCAGGAACAGATGGAAATCCGCAACCCCGGCAAGCGCCGCTCGACCATTAGCCTGGCGCTGAGCGCCGACCGTGATTCGCTGCTGCGCGACACCCGCCCAGGAGGCGAACAGCTGGATTTCGCCCCCTTCGTCCAGGCCTGATCAGGCCTGCTCGATCCGATCGTCATGGATGACGATACGGCCCTGCTTGAACAACGCGCCGATCGCCTTCTTGAAATTGCCCTTGCTGACATTGAACAGCTGGCTGATCAGTTGCGGATCGCTCTTGTCGCACACGGCCAGGGTGCCGCCTTCGGCCTGCAGACGCGCCATGATCTGCTCCTGCAGGCTGTCGCCGAGGGCCTTGCCCACCGGCTGCAGGCTCAGGGCGATCTTGCCGTCATGGCGAACTTCCTTGATGAACCCCTCCACATGCATCCCCGAGCGCAGGAACTTGAAGACTTCGTTCTTGTGGATCAGGCCCCAGTGCCGGCTGTTGATGATGGCCTTGAAGCCCATGGGCGTCTCACCTGCCACCAGCAACTCCACCGGCTGGCCGACGCTGTAGTCGGCCGGGGTGCGATCGAGGTAGCGATCCAGGCGGGCAGTGGCGGTAATGCGCCGGGTGCGTTTGTCGAGGTAGGCATGGACCACGCAGTAATCGCCGATCTTCAGCGGTCGCGACTCTTCCGAATACGGCATGAGCAAGTCCTTGGACAGGCCCCAGTCGAAGAAGATGCCGGCGTTGTTGATGTCCTTGACCTTGAGACTGGCGAAACCGCCGACCTGCAGCTTGGGCTTTTCGGTGGTGGCGATCAGCTGGTCTTCGCTGTCCAGGTAGATGAACACGTTGAGCCAGTCGTCGATCTCGGTCGGCGTGTCCTTGGGAATGTAACGTTTGGGCAGGAGGATCTCGCCATCGGCACCGCCGTCCAGGTACAGGCCAAATTCCACGTGCTTCACGATTTGCAAACTGTTGTAACGCCCAAGCAGAGCCATTTCCGATGTTCCTCAAGACAAGGCGGCTATTCTACACCTGAAGCCGGCGCGCTGCCCGACCGCTGATTCGGTGGAACCGCGTTGCCGCACCCTGCGTCTACCGATTGGCCCGCACCTGTCAGGATTCGCACATGCCTTCACGCCTGTCCAAAGCCCTGCTCATCACCTTCGGATTCATCGTCGCGCTGGCCGCCTGTACCCGCATCGATCTGGCCTACCGCAACCTCGACCGCCTGGTGCCCTGGTCGCTGGACGACTACCTGGACATGAACAGCGAGCAGAAGGCCCTGCTCGACGATCGCCTCAAGCAACACCTGGCCTGGCACTGCAAGACCCAACTGCCGGGCTACCTCGACTGGCTCGACCGGGTACGCGACATGGTCGCCGACGATCAGGTAACCGACCAATCCGTGCAGCAACGCACCGACGAAGCACGCCAGGCCATCGGTCGGGTGGCAGAGGCCATCACGCCGTCGGCCGCCGAACTGCTGCGCGGCATGAGCGACGCCCAGGTTGCCGAAATGCGTGAAACCTTTCGCGACGACATCAGCGAGCGGCAGAAGAAGTACGTCGATACGCCTCTGGCCGAGCAGATCGCCCGGCGCGCCGAGCGCATGGAAAAGCGCCTGACACCCTGGTTCGGCGAATTGACCCCGGCGCAACAGCAGCGGGTGCGGGTCTGGGCACAGGCATTGGGTGACCAGAACCGCGAATGGATCGCCAACCGTGCGCACTGGCAGCAACAATTGCTGCTGGCGATGAACCAGCGTAACGACGCCAGCTTCGAGCCGCGCCTGGCGACCTTGTTGCAGCGCAAGGAAAGCCTGTGGACCCCGGCGTACAAGGCCGCGTACCAGAACACCGAGCAGCAGGCGCGTAGCTTGCTGGTGGACCTGGTGCAGCAGAGCACACCGCAGCAGCGGCGGTTTCTGCAGGATCGGCTGAGCAAGGTGCGAGCGGACTTCAGTGGGTTGAAGTGTTTGAAGAGTTGAGCGCGTACATCAGGACCGGCGAGGGTGTCAGAAATTTTGTGTTCGGGCATAACATGAGTAAGAGGTGTATGTATGCCAACCAAAAAGAAACCCCTGC
>NZ_JAHWIW010000006.1:0-193244 GCF_025377065.1 Pseudomonas sp. HD6422
TTGCACGTGGTTCGGCGCTACATCGAGCAGCAAGACAGGCCGGCGTAAGGGCGCGCAGTTCGCACGCCTCGCTATCCCTCCCCGCACTAAAGTACGGGGTATCTCGCGGAGAAAACCGATGAGCAGCGTGGACTATGCCGAGCTGCATTGCTTGTCCAACTTCAGCTTCCAGCGCGGCGCATCGAGCGCCGACGAGTTGTTTCAACGTGCCCGCGAGCAAGGCTACCAGGCCCTGGCAATCACCGACGAATGCACCCTGGCCGGGATCGTACGGGCCTGGCAGGCAGCCAGGGAGCACGGGCTACGGTTGATCGTCGGCAGCGAGGTGCGCGTGCACGGCGGGGCGAAACTGGTCCTGCTGGTGGAGAACCTGGCCGGCTACCAAAACCTCTGTGCCTTGATCACCCGGGCCCGGCGTCGAGCGGAAAAGGGCGATTACCAATTGCTGGCGGACGACCTGCAAGCACACCATCAAGGCTTGCTGGCGCTGTGGGTCGCCGACCCCGACAGCGATATCAGCGCAGGCCGGTCCTTGCTGACACTGTTCGGCGAGCGCTTGTGGCTGGCCGTGCACATGCACCGCGGCAGTGACGATCCGCAACGCCTGGCACGTGTGCGCATGCTGGCGGCGCAGTTGGGCATCCGCGCCGTCGCCTGTGGCGATGTGCACATGCATGTGCGGGGGCGCCGCGCTCTGCAAGATTGCATGGCTGCCTTGCGCCAGCACTGCGCCGTGGCCGAGGCGGGGCGCTTTCTGTTCGCCAATGGCGAGCGCCATCTGCGCAGCCGCGAGCAACTGGCCGAGCTCTATGCGCCAGACCTGCTGGCCGAGACCCTGGCGATCGCCGAGCGCTGCCAGTTCGACCTCGGCGAGCTGAAATACCAGTACCCCCGCGAACTCGTGCCCGAAGGCCATACGCCGGCCAGCTGGTTGCGCGAACTGTGCCAGCGTGGGTTGCCCATGCGCTGGCCGCAGGGCGCGAGCGACAAGGTGCGTGCGGTACTCGAAAGTGAGCTGACGCTGATCGAGGAACTGGGGTACGAAAGCTATTTCCTAACCGTCCACGATATCGTTGCCTACGCTCGCAGTGAGCATATCCTCTGCCAGGGGCGTGGCTCGGCGGCCAATTCGGTGGTCTGTTTCGTGCTGGGGATCACCGAGCTCGACCCCATGCAACACCGCCTGTTGTTCGAGCGATTCCTGTCCCGTGAGCGCAACGAACCTCCGGACATCGACGTGGACTTCGAGCATGATCGACGCGAACAGGTGATCCAATACGTGTTCCGTCGTTATGGCCGGCATCGCGCCGCGCTCACAGCGGTGGTCAGCACCTATCATGCCGCCGGCGCGGTGCGCGATGTGGCCCGTACCCTGGGGCTGCCTGCCGACCAGGTCGATGCCCTGGCCAAATGTTGCGGGCGTTGGAGCGACCGCATTCCCGATGCAGCGCGGTTGGCAGAGGCCGGTTTCGAGGCCGACAACCCTTCTTTGCGGCGCATCCTGGTGCTGGCAGGGCAGTTGATCGGTTTTCCCCGACACCTCTCCCAGCACCCGGGCGGTTTCGTCATCAGCGAGCAGCCGCTCGACCAACTGGTCCCGGTGGAAAACGCGGCGATGGCCGACCGTACGGTTATCCAGTGGGACAAGGACGATCTCGATATGGTCGGCCTGCTCAAGGTCGATGTGCTGGCCTTGGGCATGCTCAGTGCCTTGCGCCGTTGTTTCGAACTGGTGCAACGCCATCGTGGGCGCAGCCTGACGCTGGCCAGCATTCCCGCCGAGTGCCCGGCCACCTACGCGATGATCGGCCGCGCCGAGACCATGGGCGTGTTCCAGATCGAGTCGCGGGCGCAGATGGCCATGCTGCCACGGCTCAAGCCGCAGACGTTCTATGACCTGGTCATCGAGGTGGCGATCGTGCGTCCTGGGCCGATCCAGGGCGACATGGTTCATCCGTACCTGCGCCGGCGCCTGGGCGAGGAGCCGGTCAGCTATCCGTCGGCGGCGCTCGAAGCCGTATTCGAGCGGACCCTGGGCGTGCCCTTGTTCCAGGAGCAGGTCATGGAGCTGGCCATGGTCGCCGCCGACTACAGCCCCGGTGAAGCCGACCAGTTACGCCGCAGCATGGCCGCCTGGAAGCGTCACGGTGGTCTTGAGCCGCATCGCCTGCGGCTGATCCAGGGCATGTTGCGCAATGGCTATGAACAGGCCTTCGCCGAGCGGATCTTCGAGCAGATCAAGGGGTTCGGCAGCTATGGCTTCCCCGAGTCCCATGCCGCCAGTTTCGCCTTGCTGTGCTATGCCAGCAGTTGGCTGAAGTGCCATGAGCCGGCGATCTTCACCTGTGCGCTGGTCAACAGCTGGCCGATGGGGTTCTACAGCCCCGATCAGTTGTTGCAGGAAGCACGTCGTCAAGGGATCAGGGTGCATCCGGTGGATGTGTTGCACAGCGAGTGGGATTGCACCTTGGAGCCAGACCCAACGGGGGACCTCGCGATCCGCCTGGGGCTGCGGCAGATCCGTGGCTTTGCCGAGGGCGATGCGCGGCGCCTGGAGCAGGCGAGGGCGCAGCGCCCCTGGCGCGATGTCGAGGACCTGTGCCTGCGGGCCGGGCTCGACAGTCGTGCACGCGCTCGTCTGGCCGATGCGGGTGCCTTGCGCGCACTGGCCGGTAATCGCCACCAGGCGCGCTGGCAGGTGGCGGCGGTGCAGACGCAATTGCCGCTGTTCGCGCAGGTGGAACCGACGGCGGAAGTGGCAGTGGCGCTACCACCCCCCACGATCGCCCAAGACCTGTTTGCTGACTACCACACCCTGGGGACCACCCTGGGGCCGCATCCGTTGAAACTGCTGCGCGCCCGCCTGCGTGCACTGGGTTGCCGCAGTTCGGCGGAACTGGCCGGGCTGGAGCATGGCGATGCCATCGCCGTGGCCGGTCTGGTGGTTGGGCGCCAGCGTCCACAGACCGCCAGCGGAGTGACCTTCGTCACCCTCGAAGACGAATTCGGCATGCTCAACGTGGTGGTCTGGCGCGACCTGGCCGAACGGCAACGGCAGGCGCTGGTGGGTTCGCAACTGCTCAAGGTGAGCGGGCGCCTGGAGCAGGAGAACGGCGTGCGCCATTTGATCGCACGCCGGCTCGAGGATATCAGCGCATTACTCCAGGGGCTGGATGTGCGCAGCCGGGATTTTCACTGACGCCACCGATCAGACCATCGCCAGATGCTGCTTGCGCGTCGGCGCCGGAAACGCCCGGTCGATGGCGCGCAGATCCTCGCTGGTCAAGGCCAGAGCACCAGCCGCCGCATTCAGGCGAACGTGTTCCGGGGAAACCGCCTTAGGGATGGCGATCACGTCCTCGTCCCGGGTCACCCAGGCCAGGCTCACCTGCGCCGGGGTGGCCCCGTGGCGCTTGCCGATCTCGGCCAGGACGGGATGGTGCAACAATTGGCCGGCCTGGGCCAGCGGGCAATAGGCCATGGTCGGTATGGCGTGGTTGCGACTCCAGGGCAGCAGGTCGAACTCGATACCGCGCTGCGCCGGGTTGTACAGCACCTGATTGGTGGCGCACGGCAGGTCCTGCAGTTCACGCAAATCATCGGTGTCGAAGTTGGAAACGCCCCAATGGCGAATCTTGCCTTGCTCGCGCAGACGCTCGAAAGCTTCGACGGTTTCTTCCAGCGGATAACGGCCGCGCCAGTGCAGCAAGTACAGGTCGATGCAGTCGGTTCCCAGGCGCTCGAGGCTGCGCTCGCAGGCGGCTGGCACGCCGCGCAGGCTGGCGTTGTGGGGGTAGACCTTGCTGACCAGGAACACTTGGTCACGGCGGCCGGCGATCGCCTGGCCGACGACTTCTTCGGCACCGCCCTCGGCGTACATTTCGGCAGTGTCGATCAAGGTCAGCCCCAGTTCGATCCCCTGTTGCAGGGCCTTGACCTCGGCAGCTCTGTGGTCAGGGTCCTCACCCATGTACCAAGTTCCCTGGCCGATGGCCGGAACCCGCTCTCCTGCCAGTTTCACGTAGCGCATGTCACCTCCGGTATGCGGATATGGGTCAATAGAACTTCCAGCAGCGCCTGTGCTGCAGTGGACAGCGTATGGTCGCTCAGCGCGATGACACCGATGCGCCGTTCGACGATCGGCTCGACCAGCTTCACGCAGCGGGCGCCCAACTCCTGCATCTGGTTGATGCACAGTGCCGGCACCGCGCTGACGCCCAGGCCGCTGGCGACCATGCGGCCGACGGTCGCCAACTGATGGCTCTCGAACGCAACCGTGAGCTTGCCATGGTGTAACCCGACGTTCTGTTCCAGTAGCAGACGCACCGCCGATGGGCGCTGCAGGGCGACGAAATCCTCGGCCAGCAGTTGTGTCCAGGTGATGTGGGGCAGTTGCGCCAGCGGGCAGTCGGCTGGCACCACCGCGACGAAGCGGTCGTTGTACAGCGGATGGAAGTGCAGCCCCTCGGCGTTGTCCGGCTCGAAGCCGATACCCAGTTCGACGCGCCGGTGGCGCACCAGTTCCAGTACCTGCTCGTTGATCACATCGTGGACGGTGACGTTGACCTTGGGATAGCGCTGGCGAAACACCTTGAGCCCATGCGGCAACAGATTGCCGGCGAAGGCCGGCATGGCCGCTACCGACACCCGGCCCAACTGCAGCGTGAAGCGCTGGCGGAGCATTTCTTCGGTGTCGTCCCAGTCGGCCAGCAGCCGTCTGGCCAAAGGCAGCAACACTTCCCCCTCGGTGGTGAGGCTGACGCTACGGGTGGTCCGGGTCAGCAGGGCGCCGCCGAGGTTTTCCTCGAGGGCCTTGATGGTCAGGCTCAGCGCCGGCTGCGAGACATGCAGGTGCTCGCCGGCTTGGGCGAAGCTCTGGTACTTGGCCACGGTGACGAAGGCGCGCAGTTGCTTGACGTTCATGGCAGGCCCAATCGTTGTTTTGTAAAAGTTATTAATCGATGATTAAAACAAAATTAACAAATCAGTCGCCAGCGGTGAAGATGCCTGCACACGCTCGCCGACAGCCTCGTCGGTTAAACAACTACAAAAGGCGGATCAGCATGGCCGGACTGGACAAGCGCGTAGCAACCTATGAAGAGGCCCTCGAGGGCCTGACCGACGATATGACGGTGCTGGCCGGGGGCTTCGGCCTGTGCGGCATCCCAGAGAACCTCATCGCTGAGATCAAGCGGCGTGGCGTTAAGGGCCTGACGGTCGTGTCCAACAACTGCGGCGTCGACGGCTTCGGCCTTGGCGTGCTGCTCGAGGATCGGCAGATCCGCAAGATGATCGCTTCCTACGTGGGTGAAAACGCTGAGTTCGAGCGCCAGTTGCTCAGTGGCGAGCTGGAAGTCGAGCTCACCCCACAGGGCACCCTGGCCGAGAAGATGCGCGCCGGTGGCGCTGGCATCCCAGCCTTCTTCACCGCCACCGGCTACGGCACGCCAGTGGCCGAAGGTAAGGAAGTACGCGAGTTCAAGGGGCGCCAGTACATCCTCGAAGAGTCCATCACCGGTGATTTCGCCATCGTCAAAGGTTGGAAGGCCGATCACTACGGCAATGTCGTGTACCGCAACACCGCTCAGAACTTCAACCCGCTGGCTGCCACCGCCGGCAAGATCACTGTGGTCGAAGTCGAGGAAATCGTCGAGCCCGGCGTGCTGCTGCCCAGCGAGATCCACACCCCTGGCATCTTCGTCGATCGGGTGATCGTCGGTACCTTCGAAAAGCGTATCGAAAAGCGCACTGTCAAGGCCTGAGCGCCATCCATCAGAACAACAAAGAGATCCTGACCATGGCACTGACCCGCGAACAGATGGCTCAACGCGTTGCCCGCGAACTCAAGGACGGTTACTACGTCAACCTCGGCATCGGCATTCCTACCCTGGTGGCCAACTATGTCCCCGCCGACATGGATGTGATGCTGCAGTCGGAAAACGGCTTGCTTGGCATGGGCGAGTTTCCCACCGAAGGGACTATCGATGCCGACATGATCAATGCTGGCAAGCAGACCGTGACCGCGCGCCGCGGCGCCTCGATCTTCGACTCGGCGCAGTCGTTCGCCATGATCCGCGGTGGCCATGTCGATCTGACCGTGCTGGGCGCCTTCGAGGTCGATGTGCACGGCAACATCGCCTCCTGGATGATCCCCGGCAAGCTGGTCAAGGGCATGGGCGGGGCGATGGACCTGGTGGCCGGTGCCGAGAACATCATCGTCACCATGACCCATGCGTCCAAGGACGGTGAGTCCAAGCTGCTGCCCCAGTGCAGCCTGCCGCTGACCGGCGCTGGTTGCATTCGCAAGGTGCTGACCGACCTGGCCTATCTGGAAATCGAAGACGGCGCATTCATCCTGCGCGAGACTGCCCCAGGGGTCAGCGTCGAAGAAATCATCGAAAAGACTGCCGGCAAGCTGATCGTGCCAGACGATGTGAAGGAAATGACCTTCTGATTACACGGGCCGCAGGTTAACCCTGTGGGAGCGGGCTTGCCCGCGAATGCGTCGGTGATTTCACCTCTGCATTCGCGGGCAAGCCCGCTCCCACAGGGTTTTCGTGTTTAGCTTCAATCTGCGTTCAAATCGATAAAATCAATAAAAGGAAGATGTTGTGGCCGCTGAAATTCAAGACAGCCGCTCCGCCCGCTTTGCTCTGCGCTGTTCCAACTGGGCCGAACGCTGGTTCCCCGACTCCTGGGTGTTCGCTGCCTTGGCGGTGCTGCTGGTATGCATCGGTGCCCTGGCCATGGGCGCCAAGCCCCTCGACACTGCCAAGGCATTTGGCGATGGCTTCTGGAGCCTGATCCCCTTCACAATGCAGATGGCCTTCGTGGTCATTGGCGGCTATGTGGTCGCCAGCTCGCCGCCGGCAGCGCGATTGATCGACCGTCTGGCGCGCATACCGCGCAACGGCCGCTCGGCAGTATGCTGGGTGGCGCTGATCTCGATGCTCGCCTCGCTGCTCAATTGGGGCCTGTCGCTGGTCTTCGGCGGGCTGCTGGTGCGTGCCTTGGCGCGTCGTACCGACCTGAAGATGGACTACCGCGCCGCCGGTGCCGCGGCCTACCTGGGCCTGGGTGCGGTATGGGCGTTGGGCTTGTCTTCCTCGGCTGCACAGTTGCAGGCCAACCCGGCCAGCCTGCCACCCTCGATCCTGTCCATCACCGGGGTTATCCCATTCACCGAAACCATATTCCTGTGGCAGTCCGGTGTGATGCTGGCGGCGCTGGTACTGGTCTCGCTGGTCATCGCCTATGCCACCGCTCCAGGGCCGAACAGTGCGCGTAGCGCTCAGGACTGTGGCGTCGACCCGAGCTTCACCGCACCGCCAGCGCCCAAGCGCACCCGTCCAGGCGAATGGTTGGAGCACAGCCCGCTGTTGATCCTGTTGCTGGTGGTGCTCGCTGGCGGCTGGCTGTACCAGGAGTTCGCCACCAAGCCGGCGATCACCGCCATTTCCGGGCTGAACACCTATAACCTGCTGTTCATCATGGCCGGTGCCTTGCTGCACTGGCGTCCGCGCAGCTTCCTCGATGCGGTGGCGCGCGCCGTGCCAACCACCACCGGGGTGCTGATCCAGTTCCCGCTGTATGGTTCCATCGCGGCCATCCTGACTCAGGTCAAAGGCCTCGACGAGCAGACCCTGGCCCACCACATTTCGCTGTTCTTCACCCAGATCGCCACCCACGACACCTATGCCGTGCTGATGGGGGTGTACTCGGCGGTGTTGGGCTTCTTCATTCCCTCCGGTGGCGGCAAGTGGATCATCGAAGCGCCCTACGTGATGTTGGTGGCCAATGACCTGCAGTACCATCTGGGCTGGGCGGTGCAGATCTACAACGCCGCCGAGGCGCTGCCAAACCTGATCAATCCGTTCTACATGCTGCCACTGCTGGGTGTCCTGGGTCTCAAGGCCCGCGACCTGATCGGCTTCTCGTTCGTGCAGTTGTTGGTGCATGTGCCCTTGGTGCTGGTGCTGTTGTGGGCATTGGGGGCGACATTGCAGTATGTGCCACCGGTAATGCCATGAATTGAGAAAGGAGGAGGGCGATGATCGAGGTGTCACGGTTCTGGCGAGACGCGACATTGCCCTTCGTCGAAGCGCGCCGCGTGGGCGATGGACGGCAGGTGTGCTATGCCGCCCACTCCCACGAAAGCTTCTCCATCGGCGTCATAACCGGCGGGCGCAGTACCTATCTGAGCGGCGAACACCAGAGGGAAGTGGGAGCCGGGACCACGGTACTGATGAACCCGGGTGTGGTGCATACCTGCAACCCCCTCGCTGGCCAGGGCTGGTCATATCTGATGCTGTTCGTCGACATGCCCTGGTTGCAGGCGCGGGGTTTCAACCTGCCAGGGCAGACATGGAGCGACTCGGCGCCACTTTACAGTCGCATGCTGCAAATGTTCGCTGACCTGTTCGATGGTGGAATACCGGACAGGCAAGCGCGGTTGGCTGATTTCTTTGCCGAACTGCCTAGCTATCTGCGTCCAAGCCATCGACCCGATCCGGTCGAACACCCGCAGTTGGACGCGGCTGCCGCGTTCATTCGGGCTCACCGAACCGACCCATTGGTCCTGGAAGACATCTGCGCTGCCAGCGGTTTGTCGCGTGCCTACCTGATCCGAGCGTTCAGGCAACGCTTTGGCCTGACTCCGCACTGCTATCTGCTGGATCAGCGCGTGCAGCATGCCAGAGCCTTGCTACGCGGCGGGCTGCCCATCGCCGAGGTGGCATTGGCGTCCGGCTTTGCCGACCAGGCGCATCTGCAGCGGGCTTTCAAACGACATCTGGCAACGACGCCTGGGCATTATCGCGGGGCCACTGCTCGGGCAATGCCGGGACATGCTTCATCCGAGCACCAGATAGACGGTACTCAGCACCAGTAGTCCCGCCAATCCTCGATTCAGCCACCGCAGGTAGCGAGGATCCCTCAGGTAGTGCCGGATGACACTGCCTGCCCAGGCCCAGCAGGTCACCGAAAGGAAGCAGATCGGTGCGTAGATCCAGGTGAACAACCACAACAGCGAGTGTTCACCGCCGGTATAGGCCCCAACGCCCGCCACTGCTGCCAGCCAGGCCTTTGGGCTTAACCACTGCATCGCAGCCCCGTGCCAGGCCGACGGTGCTGGCTGCCGGCCTGTGCTGTCTAGTTCGCCGGTATCGTTGGCCAGCTTCCACGCCATGAACAGCAGAAAGGCCACGCCCCCCCAATGCAGGGCCAACCCGAACACTGGCCACTGCTGGAGTAGGGCATGCAAGCCCAGACCGGACAACACCAGTAGCAGGCAAAACCCCAATGTTGCGCCGGTGACATGCCCAAGACTCTTGCGCAGACCATGGCTGGCACCGCTGGCAAGGGCGACGACATTGACCGGTCCGGGGGAAATGGAGGCGGCCAGTGCAAAGGTGGCCATGGAAAGCGAGAGGCTCATCGAACGATCCTGGGAAGTGAACGGGGGCCACCATCGTGCGGCTGATTCTGGAGACGGTATTGAACAAAAGTCCCTCAAGGGCCTCGCTTACAGGTTTTGTAATAGTTTCCCACTATCGGTAAAAACCACAGTGCTTGTAGGATCAACTTCCCAATTTGCTATCAAGGTCCCTATGAGCACCTTCGCGGAGCCCCCCAGTTTCTGGTCGTCCTGGCCATCCTCCCCCCGTCTTCGTGACGCCGCACACGTGAGTACCCGCTAATGGAATGGCTAGCCGACCCCACGGCCTGGCTGGGCCTGCTGACGCTTATCGTCCTCGAGCTGGTACTGGGTATCGACAACCTGGTGTTCATCGCCATCCTCGCCGACAAGCTGCCGCCTCATCAGCGCGACCGCGCTCGGGTGATTGGTCTGAGCCTGGCATTGATCATGCGCCTTGGCCTGCTGGCCAGCATCTCGTGGATGGTCACGCTGACCGCGCCGTTGTTCGAAGTGTTCGACAAGAGCTTCTCAGGCCGTGACCTGATCATGCTGTTCGGCGGTGTGTTCCTGCTGTTCAAGGCGACAATGGAGTTGCACGAACGCCTCGAAGGGCATATCACCCAAGCCAGCGGTGCAGTGCGCCATGCCGCGTTCTGGCCAATCGTGGCGCAGATCGTCGTGCTCGATGCGGTGTTTTCGCTCGATGCGGTGATTACCGCCGTGGGCATGGTCGAGCACCTGTCGGTGATGATGATCGCCGTGATCTTCTCGATCGGCATCATGATCGTTGCCAGCAAGCCGCTGACCCGCTTCGTCAACGCCCACCCGACGGTGATCATGTTGTGCCTCGGCTTCCTGATGATGATCGGCTTCAGCCTGACCGCCGAAGGCCTGGGCTTCCATATTCCCAAGGGCTACCTGTACGCGGCCATCGGTTTCTCCCTGCTGATCGAGCTGTTCAACCAGTTGGCCCGTGCCCGCCGCAAGCGCAGTCTGCAACAGCACAAGCCGTTGCGGGAACGTACCGCGCACGCCGTGTTGCGTCTGCTCGGCGGGCGCCGGGTAGAGGCCGACGAAGTGGGCGAGGACATCGCTGACCTGGTCGAAGGAGGCGAAGAACAGGTGTTGTTCGACCGCCGTGAGCGCGTGATGATCAGTGGCGTGCTGAACCTGGCCGAGCGGCCAATTCGCACGGTCATGACCACCCGTACCGAAGTCGACGTGATCGAGCTGGCACAACCGCCTGCAGCCATCACCGAGGCCCTGGCCAACTCGCCATACTCGCGCCTGCCGCTGATTCGCGATGGCCGTATCGATGAACCATTGGGCTTCGTGCACAAGAAGGAACTGCTCAAGGAACTCCTGTCGGGCAACCAGCCGGACCTCGAGCGCATGGCACGGGCACCGTTGAACCTGCTGGAAAGCTTCAGCATCCTCAACGCTCTTGAGCAGATGCGCAGTCAGTCGACGCACATCGCCTTCGTGGTCAACGAGTTCGGTGACTTCACTGGCCTGCTGACCATGACCGACATCCTCGAATCGATCGCCGGCGAGTTGCCGGATGCCAGTGAGGTGGAAGGCCCGGCGATCGTCGAGGAAGGTGGAGAATTCGTCGTCAGTGGTGCCTTGAACCTCAGCCAGGTGCAGGCGCGTACCGGGTTCAGCGCCCGGGCCACCGAGGATTACCAGACCCTCGCGGGCCTGGTGATGAGCCTGCTCGACCGCCTGCCGATAGTCGGCGATCGCCTGGCCTGGAACGGTTGGACGCTGACCGTCGTAGCGGTAGAGGAGCGGCGGGTGCGCCAGGTGCGCCTTACACCGAGCGCCGGCGCTGACGCAGCAGGTGCTTGATGCCTTCGAGCACCAGCACCAGCACCGCGGCCCAGATCGGCAGGTAGGTCAGCCACTGATCGGGGCCGATGGTGGCGCCGAGCAGCAGTGACACACCGACCAGCAGCACCGGTTCCACGTAGCTGAGCAGTCCGAACAGACCGAAGGGCAGTTGGCGGCTCGCCAGCACGTAAGCGATCAGGGCCAGTGCGCTGATCGCTCCCAGCAGTGGTATCAGACCGTACAGGCCTGGGTGCGCGGCGAGATCGGCGCTGCCAAGTGGGCCCTGGATCACGAAATACAGGGCCCACGGCAGCAGCAGGCACATGTCGCACCACAGCCCGCCCAGATGGTCGGTACGGCAGCGGCGGCGCAGGACGAAGTAGATCGGATAGCCCGTCATCACCAAAAGGGTTTCCCAGGCAAAGCTGCCATGCTGGTAGAGCTCGTGCCCCACCCCAAGGGCTGCGCAGCAGACTGCCACGGTCTGCAGGCGCGAGAGGCGTTCTCCGTATACCAGCCGTCCGGTCATGACCATCGCCAGCGGTAGCAAAAAGTAACCCATCGACACTTCCAGGCTGCGTCCATGCAGCGGCGCCCATAGAAACAGCCACAGTTGCAGGCCCATCAACCACGAAGTGCCGAGCATGCCGAACACCAGCATGGGCGTCTGACGCACCCGCGCCAGAAGCCCGCCAACCAGCTTCCAGTCCTTGCTGGCCAACATGAACAGGGTCAGACAGGGAAGCGTCAGCAAAATACGCCAACCGAAGATTTCCTCGCCGTCCAATGGGGTGAGCAGGGAGGTATAGCCGTACATCACAGCGAACAAGCAGGACGCCAGGACCGATGAAACAATGCCTTTTGACACGAATGCCTCTAAACCAGGGGGAGCGGGGAAGTCAGTCGCGCATGATCTCAGGGGGCGCGTCGTGCGGCAACCGTGGGGCATCGGCGCGGGCGGCGAGTGCCTGGAGGAACTCCGCCACCGCCATCGGCTTGGCGAACAGATAGCCTTGTTGGAAGTCGACGCCGTGGCGAGCCAGGTAATCGCGTTGCTGCTCGGTTTCGACCCCTTCGGCGACGGTCTGCAGGCCCAGCTTGCCGGAAAGATCGATGACACTGTCGAGGATGTGCACCGACAGCGCATCGCCGCCGATCATGGCGACGAAGCTCTGGTCGATCTTCAGGTAATCCACCTTGAACTGACGCAAGTAGTTCAGGCTCGACTGGCCTGTGCCAAAGTCATCCAGGGCGATCATCACGCCCAGGCCGTGCAGTTTTTCGAACAGTTCCAGTGTCACCGGGGTGGGTTCGAGCAGCTTGCGTTCGGTGAGCTCCAGGGTCAGCACCACACGGCCAGGCGGGAAGTGCTGAAGGAAGGTCTGGCAGTCGTCGAGCAGGCTGAGGTCTCGGCAATGGTCGGCGGTGATGTTGATCGCTACCCGAAAACCTTCTTCCAGGAGCGCCGCATAGGGCGTCAGCGCCTGCGCGGTGTGCAGCAGCAAGGCGCGGGTCATGGCGACGATCTGCCCGCTGTGCTCGGCATAGGGGATGAACAGATCGGGGCGCACCAGGCCTTCGCGCGGGTGGTTCCAACGCATCAATACCTCGATGCCGGCCCAGCGGTAATCACCGGCACGCACCACCGGTTGGAAGTAGGGCAGAAATTCATCGGCTTCCAGGGCCCTGCGCAGTTCGGCACGCGGCGAGGAGGCGCGGCGAATCTGCCAGCGGCAGACCGAGCCTGCCAGGACACCGAGCACCACCAGCAAGCTGATCAGCGCCGGGTATTGGTTGCGCAGCATCCACTCTCCGGCGCCAGCGGCATATCCGCCGTGTACGCTGAACGGGTAGCGAGTCGATCCTTGGGTCGTCGGGGCATTGGCTGCCGGCGCCGGAGTGCCCTCACGAACCACGCCATCCACCCCCATCCAATGCTCGCCGACCTGCAGTTGCTGAATCTGGTGACCACCGATCAGGCGCAAGGCGGTCATCAGGTGTTCCCCGTCCACGGTGGTGATGGCGCCGCGGTCGCCTTCGCTTGCCCGGTAGACCAGCAGTGGATGCCGGGGGGTGATCGAATTGCCATCCATCAGCCAGAGCTTGCCGTCGGTGTAGTCCTCGGCATCGACATGCTCCGCGAAGTCGCCGAACAGCGAGCTGCAATAAAGGTTGTCGTGATCGAACAGATTGGTGGAGCGGACGAAGGCGTTACCGGTCACTTCTCGACGCAGGACCAGTTCGCTGTCCTGACAGGGCTGCCCGGCCAATGGCAGCAGGTTTTCGGCGACCCCGGCCAAGCTGTCGAGGATACGATCGATGTGCTCGACCACCTGCTGCGTGGTGGCCTGGCTGCTGGCCCGCAACTCGTGCTCCACCTGCCAGCGTATGACGGCCAGGCCGCACACCACCGGTAGCACCGCCACTCCCCAGGGCAGCAGGGCACGCCAGCTCCAGCGGGCGGGACGTTTAACCGAAAGGGGCATGCTGACCTAATCTTGTGGTAGGGAACCTGGGCAAGGATAGCCGCTTGTCGCCCGGGGGGGTGAACTAAAACGCGACAAAGCCAATTACGATAGGTAGAATCGATTTACGAATACAACAATAAGGCCCGCGTCGCCGCGGCCACCCACTCGCCGAGAATGCACACGCATGGCCTACCACGGGTTCAAACTCATCATTGGTGACTTCCTCGCCCGCAGTGTCCGAGGTATTCCCTGTTCGCCACCTGTTTCGTCCGATATCCCCAGCAATTAACCATTACCTGGCTGTAGATGAGGACACGAACATGGCAGATCTCTTTGATAACCCAATGGGCCTGATGGGCTTCGAATTCATCGAACTGGCGTCGCCAACCCCTGGTGTGCTGGAACCTGTGTTCCAGATGCTCGGCTTCACCAAGGTGGCCACCCACCGCTCCAAGGATGTGCACCTGTATCGTCAGGGTGGCATCAACCTGATCCTCAACAACGAACCGCGCAGCATCGCCTCCTACTTTGCCGCCGAGCACGGCCCGTCGGTGTGCGGCATGGCGTTTCGCGTCCGCAACTCCCATGAGGCCTATGCCCGTGCCCTGGAACTGGGCGCCCAGCCGGTGGAAATCGAAACCGGTCCGATGGAACTGCGTTTGCCTGCCATCAAAGGCATCGGCGGCGCCCCGCTGTACCTGATCGACCGTCATGAAGAAGGCAGCTCGATCTACGACATCGACTTCAACTTCATCGAAGGTGTCGATCGCCATCCGGTCGGTGCCGGGCTGAAGATCATCGACCACTTGACCCACAACGTCTATCGCGGACGCATGGCCTATTGGGCGGGGTTCTACGAGAAGCTGTTCAACTTCCGCGAGATCCGCTACTTCGACATCAAGGGCGAGTATACCGGCCTGACCTCGCGCGCGATGACTGCGCCGGACGGCATGATCCGCATCCCGCTGAACGAGGAATCCTCCAAGGGCGCCGGTCAGATCGAAGAGTTCCTGATGCAGTTCAACGGCGAAGGCATACAACACGTGGCGTTCCTCACCGATGACCTGCTCAAGACCTGGGACGCGCTCAAAGGGTTGGGCATGCGCTTCATGACACCGCCGCCGCAGACCTACTACGAAATGCTCGAAGAGCGCCTGCCTGGACACGGCGAGCCGGTAGATCAACTGCAGGCCCGCGGTATCCTGCTCGACGGCGCCGCCGACGCCGGCGACCAGCGTCTGCTATTGCAGATCTTCTCGGAAACCCTGCTCGGGCCGGTGTTCTTCGAGTTCATCCAGCGCAAGGGGGACGATGGCTTTGGCGAGGGCAACTTCAAGGCACTGTTCGAATCCATCGAGCGTGATCAGGTGCGCCGTGGCGTGCTGAACGTAGACTGATCCCCTTCAAACGCTGCCCTGAACGGTGCGCAAGCGGCGCGGCGACCTGGTCAGGCCCAGGTAGCCGGTCGCACCGGTCATGATGCTCACCAGCGCCAGCGAGGGTAATACCTGCAACATCGACTGGCGCGCCTGGCGTCCGGTATGCCCAGGGCTGTAACTGCCTTGAACGGTGTAGCCGTGCTTGCTGGAGTGGGCGTGCTGGAGAAACTCGCCGCGATAGGCCGGATGGCGGTCATCGTCGCCACGGTGGCCCCAGATGGCTATGCCGGCCAATTCGACTTGAAGCGTCAGGTCGCTGTTGGCCTGGGTGAGGCTTTGCAGGCGCAGGTCGCGTGCCAGTTCGGCCTGCAGGCCGGCCAGTGCCTCGGCTCCGCGATGGCCGGGCAGGACCAGCGCCTCCAGTCTGTTGACCTGCATCTGGTCGAGCAGTTGGTCGACCGCCTGCAACGTGTGGGCGACTGACTGGCGTACATTCGCTTCCAGCTGCCTGTCCAACTGCAGCGTCATCACCATGAATCCGAACACCAGCGGCAATACACCGATCGCCACGATCAACGCCGGTGCCAGCAAGCCACGGTGCGCCTTCAGCTCGATCGCCATCGGCCTTTGTCCTCGTATCCAATGAGTGCCCGACACGGGCACCGAAGAGAACACGAGCCTACGGTTGCACCTGGGTGGCGACTGTAATCCGTTTGACGCACGCGCCTCGGATTAGGAGCGCCGCCATGTAGGAGTCATTTCGCAGCCAGCGCTTTGAGCACCGCGTCGGCGACCCCGGCGCTTGACGCCGGGTTCTGCCCGGTGATCAGCCGGTCATCGCTGACCACGAAGGCTGCCCAGGGGTCCTCGTGCTTGACGTAGCGACCACCGCGGGCGACCAGTTCGTTTTCGGTGAGAAACGGCACGACCTTGTCCAGCTCCGCGAGCTTTTCTTCGGTATTGGAAAAACCGGTGATCTGTCGGTCGCGAAGCAGCAGGCTGTTGTCGCTTAGCTTGACGTTGAGCAGACCCGCGACGCCGTGGCAAACGGCGGCGACAACACCCTGGTCATCATAGATGCACCGGGCCAGGGCCTGCAGTGCGGCGTCTTCGGGGAAGTCATAGATGACGCCATGGCCGCCGGTGTAGTAGATGGCGCGGTATTGCTCAGCCTTGACCTGGCCGGGAGAAAGGGTTGCGCCCAGGCGGTTCATGAATGCTTTGTCGTCGTACCATTGCCAGTCCAACGCCGGGGCCATCTGCAAACTGTGCGGGTCGATCGGTACATAACCACCCCCGGGACTGACGTAGTCGACGCTGTAACCCGCTTGTTGCACGGTGTCGACAAAATGCACCGCCTCTCCCAGCCATAGCCCTGTGGCGCGGTTCAAACCGGGGTATTTCGCCGTATTGGTCAGTACCACCAGGATCTTCTTGCTCATGATCAGGTTCCCTTCGAATAGCGGGTGAGGGCGTCGTTGCAAGCAAGCGTGCAGGCTTGATGAGCATAGTCGTGGTTTCGCGTGCTGCCAGGGGAGGGTCTGCAACGGAGAAATGGGGGTACCCAGCGACATCGAGGCTTGCAGACCTGGCCATTGGCACCGATGATGCCAGAACTCCACTGGAATCGGACAAGGATCAGGGTTTGGCTGCTACCACTCCTACACCTAGGCCCAACGCCCCAGCCGTGCTGCTGGCACCCAACTCGACCAGCGGCGACCTGCCGGGCAAGTACCTGGCCGGGTTCGACTGGTCACGGACGCCTCTCGGACCACTGCCACGCTGGCCGGCCACGCTGCGCATCGCGGTGGACATGATGCTGGCTTCGCCCTTTCCCAGCGCAGTCGTCTGGGGCGGTGCGATGACCGTGGTGTGTAACGCGGCATACCTGGCGCTAGGCGGCGCTGCGTTCGATGCCTTGGGGCAACGCTTCGACGAGGTCTGGCGCGGTGCTTGGGAAAACATGGGGCCTTGGGTGTTCAAGGTGATGGAGGGGCAGTCGAGCTTCATCGAAGACCAGCCTGTGTGCATCGCGCTGAACGACAAAGGAGACACGGCCTATTTTGCCTTCAGCTATTCACCGGTGCGCGACGAAAACGGTGACGTAGCCGGCTTCCTGCACACCGTGATCGACAGCACCGCCAGCGTTGCCGCCCGTGAGGCCTGGCGCTGCCAGACGCAGAGTTTCGAGGCCCAGATCGCCCGTTACATGGCCGACCGTGAGCACATTTGGGAGCTATCGCGTGACGCGATGGTGATGGTCACTCGCGAACTCAAGTTCCATGCCGCCAACCCGGCGTTGTACCGGATCCTCGGTTGGAGCGAGGAGCAGATGATGGACCTGCCCATTCTCGACATGGTGCACCCGGCCGACCGAACGGAAGTCCAGGTGGCGGTGATCGACGTGGTGCACGGCAAGCTCGATGAGCCGATCGAGACACGCCTGCGGCACCAGGATGGGCATTACCGGCGGTTCCGCTGGACTGCCAAGTTCGATGGCGAGCGCTTCACCGCGGTTGGCCGGGATATCACCGCAGAGCGCGAAGAGGCGATGCGCCAGGCCGAAGCGCTGATTCGCGATAGTCAGCGGCTTGAAGCGGTCGGGCAATTGGCGGGCGGGATGGCCCATGAAATGAACAACCTGCTGTCGGGCATCGGCGGTAGCCTTGAGTTGCTGCAGCGCCGATTGGCGCAGGGCCGTACCGAGGGCCTGGAAAGCTACACCAGCCTGGCGCTCGATTCGGTGCAGCGAGCCATGGGGCTGACCCACCGCCTGCTGGCGTTTTCACGCAAGCAGCCCCTGGCACCCCGGCCTCTGGACATCAATCGGCACTTGTCGGGCGTGGAACCGTTGCTGCGCCAGACGCTCGGCGCCGAGATGCGCTTGCAATGGCAGCTCGATGTGTTGCCGTGGCCAGTCTTTCTGGATACCGGCCAATTGGACAACGCGTTGATCAACCTCTGCGCCAACGCCCGCGATGCCTGCCTGGAGCGGGGCAGCGTGACCATTCGCAGCGTCAACGAGCGTCTTGTCAGCGCTTTTCCGGAAGAGGGCGGCTTGCCGCCCGGGGACTACGTTGCCTTGCACATCGAAGACACCGGCCACGGTATGTCATCTGAAGAAATCAGTCGGGCGTTCGAGCCCTTCTTCACCAGCAAACCGGTCGGGCGGGGCGCCGGTCTGGGTCTGGCGATGGTCTACGGATTCGTGCGCCAGTCCGGTGGCTACGTGTGGATCGAGTCCAGCCCTGGCGCAGGCGCGCGGGTATCCATGCTGTTTCCCCGCAGCCCTGAAGTACTGCCGCCAGAGCCCAGCGTGCCGCCACCGAGTGACCGACCTGCCGAGGGACAACGGGTATTGCTCGTCGACGACGAACTCAATTTGCGCACATTGATGCGCGAGTACCTGGATGAACGCGGCTTCATCGTCGCTGATGCACTGGATGCCAACGGCGCCTTGGAGCGCTTTCAGCAGGACGGCCCGTTCGATCTGGTGATAACCGATATCGGGCTTCCCGGTGGCTTCAGTGGCCGTCAGTTGGCAAAGACCCTGCGCATGCTCAACCCGGAACAGAAGATCCTGTTCATCACCGGGTTCACCGACGCGCCGATCGAGCCGCGGCTGTTGGAACAACCCGGCACGGCGCTGATGCTCAAGCCGTTTTCACTGGAGAGCCTGGCATGCAAGGCGGTGAGCATGCTCGGTGGCTGAATGCGCGTCTACAGGCCTTGCTGAAGAATGGGATCATCCGGGTTCTGCCGCTCCAGTTCGGCCAGCAGCACCTGGACGTTCTGCAATTGGCCGGTTTCCTTCCAGTACTGGATCAGCAGTAGGCGCGCTTTGCGGTTGGCGGGTTGGTGGCTGAGCAGCGTTTCCAACTGCTTCTGCGCCGCGTCGACCAACTCCAGGGAATGCAGGGTGACCGCTAGCGTGTAGCGGTAGTCCGGATTGTCCGGCTTGAGTTCCACCGCCCGCGATAATGCCAGCAGCGCGTATTCCGCTTGTTGATGACGATTGAGCCAAAGCCCCAGTTCGTACTGCAGGAACGCGGAGTCAGGGCGCAGGGCCAGGGCTTTGGCCAGCACCTCACGCGATGCGTCATGCTGACCCTGGCGCTCGAGCAGCCTGACCTGGGTGGCCAGCGCTTCGAGGTTGTCGGGCGCCACGGCGAGACTGCGTTGCAGCGCCTGGGCTGCGTGGGCGTAGTCGTTCTCATGCAGGTACAGGCGAGCAAGGTGCACTTGTGCCGCGGCATCGTCCGGTTGTTGCTCCAGCGCTTGCTGATACTGTTCCAGGGCCGTCTGCAACGGCCCGAAGTAGAGGCCGATGGCGTCCGGATCGAGGCCGAGCAGGGCATCGACCGCGGCAAAGCGCACGCTCTGATCGTCATCATCGAGCAGCAATCCCAACACCAGGCTGCGCTGCGCGGCGGGCAGCAACCGGCGCACGCTGGCAATCGCGGCCCGACGTACCAGCGGATCATCGTTTGCCAGGTCATGGCGTGCCAGTTTCAAAGCCTGTGGCGACGGGTAGTTGGGCAACTCGGCGTAGAGCGCGGCGCGACGGATGGCGGTGAGGTCCTGGCGCTGCAACTGCTGGTACAGCACCCGTGCCGCACCGGGCAGACCGTCGTGCGCCTGGCGCAGCGCTTTGGCATAGCTGTGCGGCGGCAGGCTGGGCGTGGCCGCTGGCGGTGCGTGGCGCAGGTAGGCGATCGTGACCGATACCAGGATCAGCAGCAGCACGACGATCAGGTAACGGTGGCGTCTGGGCATCGGGTGGTCCATGACAGAAGAAGGGCAGAGCTTGGGGCAGAACGGCGCGTGCTGCAAGTTGTGCAGCCTGGCCGACGTCCAGTTCAGGTCTTGAGGTCTATGGAGCGTTGGAAACAAAAAAAAGCCCCGCTGGCAACAGCCCGCGGGGCAAACGGTTGGGGGAGGAGCCAACCAAAGGAGTCGTTGAATCAGTGCGCGCTGGCCACCGTCTCGGGTTGCCAGCCACCGCCCAGGGCCTTGTAGATGGCGACGATGCCGCGATACAACTCGACCTCGCCCTGGGCCTGGGCATCTTCGGCGCTCAGCCGTTCCCGCTCGGCGTCCAGCAGCACCAGGTAGTCGACGGTGCCTTCGCGATAGCGCACCGAGGCCAGGTCCGCGGCCTTGCGGCTGGCGTCGCTTTGGCGCATCAGCGACAGCAGGCGCTGCTGGCGCTTGCCATAGTCACTGAAGGCATTGGCCGATTCCTCCAGGGCCAGCAGCACCTGCTGCTCATAGCTGGCCAGCGCACCTTCGGCGTCGGCCTTGGCCCCGCGCAAGCGTGCCCGCACGCTGCCCAGGTCGAAAGCAGCCCAGGTGATACTTGGGCCCAGTGCCCAGGCATTGGCCGCCGATGATCCGATCTGCGAGCCGCGCGCCGCGGTGAAGCCCAGGAAACCGCTGAGGCTGACCCGTGGGAACAGGTCGGCGGTAGCCACGCCAACGTTGGCGGTGGCGGCGGCCAACCGGCGTTCGGCGCTGCGGATGTCCGGACGGCGGCGCAGCAGCTCGCCGGGATCGCCTACCGGCAGGGCCTTGGCGATGGCCGGCAACGCCCGAGGCGACAAATCGACGCTCAGCGCGTCCGGACGCTGGCCGAGCAGGGTGGCGATGCGGTTGCGCGCTCGCACCTGTTCGGCCTGCAGTTGCGGCACATTGGCTTCGACACCTGCCAGGCGGGCATCGGCGCGCACTACGTCGAGCTCGTTACCAACCCCGGCATCGCGCAGGCTAACGGTGATGGTGCGCGATTCCTGCTGGGTCTTGAGGTTGGCCAGGGCGATCTGTTCGCGCAGTTGCGCGCCACGCAGTTGCCCATAGGCGTCGACCAGCTCGGCGATCAGGCTGACCTGCAATTGCTGCAGGTCGGCCTGGGCCGCTGCTTCCTGGGCTTCGCTGGCTTCGATCTGGCGCTGGATGCGACCGAACAGGTCGAGCTCCCAGGCCATGTCCAGACCCAGGTCGTAGCGTTCGCTGTTGACCCGCTGTTCGGTTTCTCCCGGTACCTGGCCCTTGCCGATTTCGCTGCTGGCGCGGCTCGTCACTACCGGGAAGGTGTCGTTCTCGGCATCCTCGCGAATCGCCCGTGCCGACTTGAGCCTGGCAAACGCCACGCGCAGATCACGGTTACCGTCCAGTGAAGCCTGTACCAATTGGTTCAGCACAGGGTCGTCGAACTGCTTCCACCAGATGCTTTCGAAGTGGCTGCGGTCGAACGCCTTGGCTTGGGCGTCACTGCCCAGGCTGGCCGGCTCGGTGGCCGGGGCCTGGTAGTCCGGGCCCACTGCGCAGGCCGCCAAGGCCAGGGCCAGCAGGCTCGGGGTCAGGGGTTTGAGCAGGTTCATGCATGGCTCTCCAGCGATGGCGCGGACGCGGCCTTGCGGGCCTGGCGACGCTCCACGAAACGACGGATCAGGAAGAAGAACACCGGAGTCAGGAACAGCCCGAACACCGTCACGCCGATCATCCCCGAGAACACCGCCACACCCATGGCATGGCGCATTTCGGCACCGGCGCCGGAGGAGAACACCAGCGGTACCACCCCCATGATGAAGGCGATCGAGGTCATCAGGATCGGTCGCAGGCGCAGGCGGCACGCTTCCAGCACCGCGGCCAGTGGGTCGAGCCCCTTGGCTTGCTCGTCCTTGGCGAACTCGACGATCAGGATCGCGTTCTTGCACGCCAAGCCCACCAGTACGATCAGGCCGATCTGGGTGAAGATGTTGTTGTCACCGCCGGAGATGATCACCCCGGTGATGGCTGACAACAGGGTCATCGGCACGATCAGGATCACCGCCAACGGCAGGCTCCAGCTTTCGTATTGGGCCGCCAGCACCAGGAAGGCCAACAGCACGCACAGCGGGAACACCAGCAGTGCGGTATTGCCAGCGAGGATCTGCTGGTAGGTCAGGTCGGTCCATTCGTAGGTCATGCCATTGGGCAATTCCCGAGCCAGCAGTTTCTCGATAGCCGCCTCGGCCTGCCCGGAGCTGTAGCCTGGAGCTGCGGCGCCGTTGATCTCGGCGGTGATGAACCCGTTGTAGTGCATGACCCGATCAGGTCCGGAGGTGTCGCTGACCTTGAGGAAAGTCGCCAGCGGGATCATCTCGCCCAGGTTGTTGCGCACCTTCAACTGGCCGATCTGCTCGGCGTCGAGACGGAACTGCTGATCGGCCTGGACGTTGACCTGGTAGGTGCGGCCAAAGCGGTTGAAGTCGTTGGTATACAGCGAACCCAGATAGACCTGCAGGGTGTCGAAAATGTCGTTGATCGCCACGCCGTGGGTCTTGGCTTTTTCCCGATCGATGGCGGCATCGACCTGCGGCACGTTGACCTGATAGCTGGTGAACAGACCGGCAAGCTCCGGCACCTCGTGGCTCTTGGCGATGATGTTCTGGGTTTCCTTGTACAGCGCTTCGTAGCCCAGGTTGCCGCGATCCTCGATCTGCAGGCGGAATCCGCCGATGGTGCCCAGGCCCTGGACCGGTGGTGGGGGGAAGATCGCGATGTAGGCGTCCTGGATGTCGGCGAACTTGGCGTTCAGCGCCGCAGCGATGGCCGCAGCCGATTGGCTTGGATCCTTGCGCTCCTCGAACGGCTTGAGTGGGGTGAACACGATGCCGCTGTTGGGGCTGTTGGTGAAGCCGTTGATCGACAGACCAGGGAAGGCTACCGAGTCAGCCACCCCGGGCTGCTCCAGCGCGATTTCGCTCATCCGCTTGATCACCGCCTCGGTACGGTCAAGGCTGGCCGCGTCCGGCAACTGGGCGAAAGCCACCAGGTACTGTTTGTCCTGGGCCGGAACGAAGCCGGTCGGAGTCGATGAGAAGCCGAGGTAGGTGAGGCCCATCAACCCGGCATACACGAACAGAGCGATGCCGCTGGAGCGGATGACCCGACGCACGCCGACGACGTAACGGCCGGAGGCACGCTCGAAGAAGCGGTTGAACGGTGCGAACAGCCAACTACCCAGGAGTCGTTCCAGTATCCGCGAGAAGCGGTCCTTGGGCGCGTGATGGTCCTTGAGCAGTACGGCGGCCAACGCCGGCGACAGGGTCAGCGAGTTGAACGCGGAGATTACCGTGGAAATGGCGATGGTCAGGGCGAACTGCTTGTAGAACTGCCCGGTGAGGCCGGAAATGAACGCTGCCGGCACGAACACGGCGCACAGCACCAAGGCGGTGGCGATGATCGGACCGGTCACTTCGCTCATGGCCTTCTGGGTGGCTTGCAGTGGCTTGAGGCCCAGTCCGATGTTGCGCTCGACGTTCTCCACCACGACGATGGCGTCGTCCACAACGATGCCGATGGCCAGTACCAGACCGAACAATGACAAGGCGTTCAGCGAGAATCCGAACAAGTGCATCACCGCGAAGGTGCCGATCAGCGACACCGGTACGGCCATCAACGGGATGATCGAGGCGCGCCAGGTCTGCAGGAACAGGATCACCACCAGTACGACCAGCACCAGAGCCTCGAACAGCGTATGCACCACGGCTTCGATGGAACCGCGCACGAACACGGTCGGGTCATAGACGATGCTGTAGTCCATCCCTTCGGGGAAGTCCTTCTTCAGCTCGGCCATCTTCGCCCGCACTTCATCGGAGATTTCGATAGCGTTGGAGCCCGGGCGCTGGAAGATCGGAATGGCCACCGCCGGCTGGTTGTTCAGCAGCGAGCGCAGGGCGTACTGGCTGGAGCCCAGCTCGACCCGAGCGATGTCCTTCAGGCGAGTGATCTCGCCGTCGGCCCCGGCTCGGATGATGATGTTCTCGAACTCTTCTTCGTTGACCAGACGCCCCTGGGTGTTGATCGACAGCTGGAAACTGGTCGAGCCTGGTGCGGGTGGCGCCCCCAGTTGGCCAGCGGCGACTTGGCGGTTCTGCTCGCGAATGGCTGCGACCACGTCGCTGGCGGTCAGGTTGCGCGAAGCGGTCTTGTTCGGGTCGAGCCACACCCGCAGGGAATAGTCGCCCATGCCGAACAGCTGAACGTCGCCCACGCCGCCGAGACGCGCCAGTTCGTCCTTGATGTTGAGGATGGCGTAGTTGGAGAGGTAGAGCATGTCGTAGCGCTTATCCGGCGAGGTCAGGTGCACGACCATGGTCAGGTCGGGCGAGGCCTTGTCGACGGTGATACCGATACGGGTCACTTCCTCGGGCAGCTTGGGCTGGGTGCGGGTGACACGGTTCTGCACCTGGACCTGGGCGTTGTCCAGATCGGTACCCAGGGCGAAGGTGATGGTCAGGGTCAGCTTGCCATCGGCGGTGGACTGAGAGGACATGTAGAGCATGTTCTCGACACCGGTGATGGCCTGCTCCAGTGGCGCGGCCACGGTTTCGCCGATGACCTTTGGGTTGGCGCCGGGGAAGTTGGCGCGCACCACGACCGTGGGCGGAACCACTTCGGGGTATTCGCTGATCGGCAACTGGAACAGCGAGATGGCGCCGGCAATCAGCAGCACCAGCGACAGCACCGCGGCGAAGATCGGCCGGGTGATGAAAAAGGAGGAAAAATTCATCGGTGTGATCCCTTAACCGCGCGGCGTCTTGGCGCTGCTGGCTTTTTCGTTTGAGCCCGCCACGCTTGGCGACGGGTTGCTGGCCTCCAGGGCCTGGCGCTGCTGGGCGAGGGCGGCGAGGGTCTGCTCGCTGGCCATCGGTGCTTCTTCGGGGGTGACCGGCGAGCCCGGGCGTACCCGTTGCAGGCCCTTGACCACGATGCGGTCACCTTTGTCCAGGCCACTGCGCACGATGCGCAGTCCTTCGAGCTTGGGCCCCAGCTCCACGGCGCGGTAGGCAGCCTTGTTGTCCTTGTCCATGACCAACACGAACTTCTTGCCGAGGTCGGTACCGACCGCTTCGTCGTTGATCAGCACGGCGTCGTATTGGGCGCTGCCGACCAGTTTGAGGCGGGCATAGAGGCCGGGAGTGAACTGGCCGTCGCGGTTGTCGAACACCGCACGACCGCGGATGGTGCCGGTGCGTGGGTTGACCTGGTTGTCGACGAAGTTCATGTGGCCCAGGTGCGGATTGCCGGTTTCGTTGGTCAGGCCCAGATAGACCGGTGTGCTCTGACCACGTTGGCCTTCACGGGCCAACTGCGTGTATTTGAGGTATACGCGCTCGTCGGTGTCGAAATAGGCGTAGACCTTGTCGGTGGACACCACGCTGGTCAGCGGTGTGACATCGGCGGTGACGATGTTACCGGCGGTGTATTCGGCACGGCTGACGCGGCCGCTGATCGGCGCGGTGACACGGGTGAAGCTCAGGTTCAGGCGGGCCAGGTCGAGTTGTGCCTGGATCGCGTCGACCCCGGCACGGGCTTCGGCGGCAGCGCTGCTACGCGATTCGGCCAGCTCCGCGGAGATGGCGTTGCTGTCGCGCAGGCGCTCGCCACGGCGGGCTTCGTTGGCGCTGCGGATGGCGGTGGCCTTGGCCTGTTGCAGTTGGGCTTCGAGCCGACGCACCTCAGCCTGGAAGGGGCGTGGGTCGATCTGGAACAGCAGGTCACCTTTGTTGACCTGGGCACCTTCGGTGAAGGCGACACGATCGATCTGGCCCGAGACACGCGGACGTACTTCGACGGTTTCGGGCGCTTCCAGGCGGCCAGTGAACTCATCCCATTCGTTGATCGGTTGCTCGATGACCTTGGCCACGGTGACCTTGGGCGCGGCGGGAGCCTGCACGGCGTCGGGGGTTCGGCCGCAAGCGCTGACCATCACCACGGCCAGGGCGGCGAGGGGAAAGCGCAAGGGTTTGAGTGAGTGATCCATGGAGAACTCCGCCAATATATTAGTAGTGGGCGGAGTGTGAGTGTCTTGCGCGTGACGCACGAATCGAACGGAGCGAAGGTTATTATCACGCGCAATGATATGTCGGGCTGCATTATCGATGGCTAGGCATGCTCAACCCGGGCTAGCGCAGGGGAACGCGCTTCAGCCTTGGGCAAACGCCAGCAGTGTGTCGCCATCGAGGCGGTAACGCACCCACTCGTCCTGCGCCTCGGCCCCCAGCGACCGGTAGAAGCCGATTGCCGGTTCGTTCCAGTCCAGCACGCTCCATTCCAGACGCCCACACCGGTTCTTCACCGCCTCACGGGCAATGTGGCGCAACAGTTCACGTCCCGCGCCGCCGCCCCGTTGTTGCGGGGTGATATAGAGATCCTCGAGGTAGATACCGTTGCGCCCAAGCCAGGTCGAATAACTGTAGAAGTACACCGCGAAACCTATGGCCTGGCCTTCGCGCTCGCAGATCAGGCTGTGCACGGTGCTGCCCTCGTCGAACAGGCTGTGCTCGATGTCCTCTACGCTGGCCACGACCTCGTGACGGGCGCGCTCATAGTCGGCGAGTTCGGTGATGAAGGCGAGAATCTGCGCGGCGTCGCTACGCACGGCGGGACGAATGACAATGCTCATCGGGCTTCCTTAATACAGAGCAGATCGAATCAAGACGGCTAATCTACCGCAACTGACAGGGTGCAATGGCCGATTTTCGTGTCGGCTGATGCCAGGCAATGTCCCGATCGCCATGAATGAGTGATTTCGTTTCGCCTGTCGCTGTTTGTAGAATCGACGTTTTCCTGAACTGTTGAGTACACCAACCGATGCAGCTGATCCCCTGGTCCCACGACTGCTCCGAAGGCTTCACCTTGCGCGGCTGGCGATCGCCGGCCAGCGGCAGGCCGCTGCTGCACTTCCTGCATGGCAACGGGTTTTGCTGCCTGGTCTACCAACCGCTATTGGCGCGTCTGGCCGAGCACTTCGACCTGTGGCTGTGTGACGTCCAGGGGCATGGCGACAGCGACCACGGCGGACCCTTCCTTGGCTGGAACCGCACCGCGGCCCTGGCGCTGGAGGCTTTCGAGACAGGGCGGGGCGAGTACGGCGAGGTCGACCGCTACGCCATGGGCCACAGTTTCGGTGGCGTGCTCACCAGCTTGATCGTGGCCGCTGAGCCGCATCTGTTCCGCCGCGCTGTGCTGCTCGACCCGGTGTTGTTCAGCCGGCGCATGCTCAGTGTCATGGGCGCGGCCCGGTTGTTCGGCTTGCATCGCCAGCATGGCTTGGCGCGCATGGCCGCGCGTCGGCGCAGTCATTGGCCGGACCGCCAGGCGGCGCTGGTTTCGTTGCAGGGGCGCGGCATTTTCAAGGATTGGGCTGAAACTGCGTTGCATGCCTATGTCGAACATGCGATTGGTGAATGCGGCGAGCAGGTGGTACTCAAGTGCCGTCCAAGCCGCGAGGTGGAAGTCTTCAGCTCCTTCCCCAGGCGCTTATGGGCATCGCTCAAAAGCATCACCACCCCAACACGCATCCTGTATGGGGAGCAGACCTACCCCTTCGTGCGACAATCGGTCAGGTACCTGGCGCAACTCAATGGCGCCGTGAGCATTCTGGAGATGCCGGGTGGTCATTGCTTCATGCAGGAGCGACCGGGGCAGAGTGCGGAGCAGGTGCTGGACTTCCTGCAGCCTGACGCGACTCATTGTTCTGCTGGTGGAACGATCCATGCTATTTGAACACTCTACCGGGTGATTACAACCATTGGTAAGGTGGTATCCAGCCAAGAGAGGAGACTTCTCATGAAAAAGATCCTGGGTATTCACCGCAGTCCCAACGCCCATTGGGTCGGGGATGGTTTTCCGGTGCGCAGCCTGTTCACCTATGACGATCTGGCCAGCCAGATCAGTCCCTTCCTGTTACTGGATTACGCCGGGCCCCACGACTTCGGCCCCACTGAACAGCGACGGGGCGTCGGGGAACACCCCCACCGAGGTTTCGAAACCGTGACCATCGTCTATCAGGGTGAATTGGAGCACCGTGATTCGACCGGCGCCGGCGGCTTCATCGGACCCGGTGATGTGCAGTGGATGACGGCAGCCAACGGCATCATCCATGAAGAGTTCCATGCTCCATCCTTCGCCCGCAGTGGCGGCACCCTCGAGATGGTGCAGTTGTGGGTCAACCTGCCGTCGCAGCACAAACGTGCGCCGGCCGGTTATCAGACCTTGCTGGCCGCTGACATCCCCCAGGTACAGCTCGAAGGCGGCAAAGGTAGTCTGCGAGTGATCGCCGGTGACTACCAGGGGCACCGAGGTCCGGCACGAACGTTCACCCGCATGGATGTCTGGGATCTGCGCCTGAACGCGGGAGCAACGTTGCATCTGCCCGTTGCACCAGGGCGCAACGCGGCATTGGTGGTGTTGCGCGGTAGCGTGCGGGTCAACGGCGAGCGCGAGGCCGGCCCCGCCAGCCTGGTCCTGCTGCAGCGCGATGGCGCCGATGTCGCCGTCCAGGCGCTGGAAGATGTGAGCCTGCTGCTGCTCAGCGGTGAGCCGATCGACGAGCCCATCGTCGGTTATGGTCCTTTCGTCATGAACAGTCAGGCGGAGATCATCGAGTCGTTCGAGGATTTCCAGGCTGGCCGCTTCGGTCGAATGGCATAGGCGGGTAGTTGACCGCCCGTCGCCCGGTTGCCAGACCCGACCGAACGCCCGCCACGTTCGACCCTCTTCCACTAAGGTGCTAAAGGATTCTTCGCTCGATCATTGTCCTGGCGCATGGACGGCCGCTTGGGCATGGGCATTATCAATTGGCACTCCGCCCCATCAAGGCGTAACCACATACAACAGGCCATCCAGTACAGAGAGGGTCGTAACATGTCGTTGATAGGAGTTTCGATGCTAGAAATGCGGCAGATGATCGAACAGGCCTGCCTGCCGGATCGGTGTGAAGTCAGCTGCGCGGATGGCACCACCTTGACTATTCGCCTGGGCCAGGGTGATAACCTCGAAGAGGGTGTGATGCTGGCCGGCGTTCCACTGCACAGCCTCAACAGCTGCCGTGACCTGGTGAACCTGGTCGGGCAACTTCATGCCCTGCAGGCCAGTCAGAAACCACCGCTCAAGGCCATCGCCTGACACTGCCGCCGCCCGGTCAGTCATAACTGGCCGGGCACACGCACCAAGACCGCAACCGGCCGGATCGGAACGGGCCCTCTTCAGGGATCCCTCCGCTCCAGTCCAGTCATCGCAGTTCGAGCAACAGATTCAGCCCACCATCGCCGCACTTGCCGCGGTCACGCACCACGCCATGATAACTGCAACCTTCCCAGATGAAGGCGACGCTATGGGCGCGCTCGACCTTGTCCGGTAACGGCGGACAGATGTGCAGACGCAAGGCGGGGCGCCCTTGCAGGTTGACCGGAGCAAGCTGGCACTGGCACTCGACGCTCAAGGCCACTGGGCCGAACAAGGTGTCGCGTACGTAATCGAGTTTCAGATTGGCGTTAGGTGCTCGGCAAGGCATTTTCATGCGTTGGGCTCCAAAGCGAGTACGCAGAGGGGAGGGCTGTGGGTTCAAGGCAGACTCCGTGCGATGGGCGACGTGGATCAAGTTTGGAATCTTGCCTGGGGCGGACGTTCAAAATATTTCATCAAAGTTCATCCCCCTATTCGGGGCAACGGACTGGGGAATCCTCCCCAATTCGATTCGCTTGCAGACGTAACGTATTGAACTGAAAGATCTTTCCTGAATGGCATACACCTTGCTCACCTCCCAGCAGAGTTCCTGTGTCCCGGAGGTGCAGCATGTCGACCCCGACCAAAGGCTCCGTCCTGACATCCCTTGTGCTCGCCCTCCTGGGCTGGCAGGCCACCAGCGAAGCGGCGGTGCAGTGCCAGCGTAACTTGGTGGCCAATGTGGTGGCGCTGGACCAGCCGTTGATGTTCAACCGTCTTGGCGCACAGAACGCCAACGGCATGATCTTCGCCCTCCGTGAGGATGTGGTGGACGATAAGCAGATACCCCTGAGCATCGGCGGCGCCGCCGTACCCGGCAAGGTCACCCTGCGCCCGGACAAACGTCCGCGGCCTATCGTGCTGCGGGTCGCCGCCGGCGATTGCCTCACGGTCAACCTGACCAACTTGCTCGACTACCGGGCCAACCCTAATAAACACCGCATCGAAGCCGAAGGGCCGGATGTCGAAGGGCAGGAGGTCGAGAACGAAGCCGGCGAAGGCCTGGTCGCCGACGAGCAGGTCGCCGAGCGCATGGTCGGTTTCCAGGTCAATGGCATGCAGGCGGTCAATAGCATCGCCGATATCTCTGCCAACACCGGCCGCAACGGCAACTTCCTGGTCAGCCCGGGCAATACGCGCAGCTATACCTTGTACGCTGAGCGCGAAGGAGCCTTCGCTGCCACCAGCAAGGCGGCCACCTTCGGCGGTGAAGGCAATGCCGGCAACGTCTCCAATGGCCTGTTCGGTCAGGTAGTGGTGGTGCCCAAAAATGGTCGCACCTACCGCAACACCCTCACCGAAGAGGAAATGCGTCTGGCCACCATCGGCCGCGCGCCAACCGGCCAACCGGTGATCGATTACGAAGCGCGCTACCCGCAAAGCGAGCCGTGGATCAGCGAGGGCAAGGCCGGAAAGCCGATCATTGCCATGGTCTACAACAACCAGATCATCAACAGCGAGACCGATGCCATCGTCATGGGACCCAACCAGGACGGCAGCTTCCCGGCGTCGACCTATCCGCTGGAGAGCATCGGTAAACGCAACCCGGCGCTGCCCAACCGGCTCGAGGCGTTTCGTGACTTCGCCTCGCAGTTTGCCGACGAAGTCTCCGGTACCCAGGCCTTCCCCGGCTATTGGGCAGATCCGGTGATGGGGCACGTGCTGGAACCGGCGCGCGACTCGTTCATGATCAACTATGGTTCAGGCGGCATGGGCGCCGAAGTGGTGGCCAACCGGCTGGGGGTCGGGCCGATGCACGATTGCCTGTCGTGCGCTTACGAGGAATTCTTCCTCAGTGCCCACACGGTGGGCGATATCGGCACCCTGGTCGACGTACCGGCCAACGTTGGCCTCGAACACATTCGCCCGGGCGAGGTGCCGCCTGCCAGCGCCACGGGTGTGAAGGCGACCATGGCCCTGTACCCGGCTGAGCCTGCCAACGTGCACCACAGCTACATCGGCGATTTCACCAAGTTCCGCAATACCCACAATGGTCACGAGCAACACATCTTCCACCTCCATGGACACCAGTGGCTGTTCAACCCCAACGACGACAACTCCGACTACATCGATGCCCAAGGCATCGGCGCTGGCGTCGGCTACACCTATGAAATCGCCAACGGCGGCTCGGGCAACCGCAACCGTGTGGCCGGCGATGCGATTTATCACTGCCACTTCTACCCGCACTTCGCCCAGGGCATGTGGGCCATGTGGCGGGTGCACGATGTGTTCGAGGAGGGGACGCGCCTGGAGGTGAGCGGCCAGGGCGAGAACGGTTTCCATAGCACGCCGTTTGCCCTGCGCAGCGGCAAGCCGGCGATAGGTGCCCGGGCCTTGCCCGATGGCGAGATCATCGCCGGGACACCGATTCCCGCCATCGTCCCGCTGCCAGGCAAGGCCATGGCGCCGATGCCAGGCAAGGTGGTGGTGGTACCCAAACTGTCCGAAGCATTGGTCGCCAGCCACGAGGATGACGAGGAAGAGGACGAGGAGGGCGACGATCACGCCGATGAGCCTGCCGCCCGCCAGGCGATCGGGTCGCTGGCGCTGGTCGATCGTACCGACACCAACGCCGATGGCACCTTGAAGAACCAAGGCTATCCATTCTGGATCGGCGGCATGGAAAGCAGCGTCGGCAACCGGCCACCGACTCCACCACTGGACATGCTCGATCCGGACCTGGCACGTCAGCTCAAAGCTACCGGCAAGGCGCTGTGGGCCAACCTGGACGCCAACCAGGTCGATGGCTGGAACGGTGGCCTTGGCCGCCACGCCCTGGACGGCGTGTCTGCCGGCGGCGAGGCGGTGACCACGACCAACAAGCTCGATTTTTCCAAGGTGGTGCACAAGGCCAAGCCGATCTACCTGCCTGAAGAGGGCACCGATGTCGAACAGGCGGCCATGCAGTTCCATGCCATGGCCGAGCACCCCAGCTATGCCCTGGTACCTGGCGGCCAGCCTGTGCCCAAGGCATTTCGCACCAACGGTGGATTGCCCACTGCAGGCGCGCCGTTCTATGAGCCCTGCATGGATGACCGCGGCAAGCGCCTGACCCAATCTTCAGGGGCGGGTGAGTTCTTCAGTGGCGAAAGCCTCACCGGCGTCAGCTTCCGCGGCTCATCGGTCTTCACTGCCGACCGCCCACGCATCTACAAGGGTGCCAACATCCAGTTCGACGCGGTGTACAACAAGGTCGGCTACCACTTCCCGCAGGCGCGCATCATCGCTCTGTGGGAAGACGCCTGGCCGGTCATCACCAAGCAGCGCCCACCAGAGCCGCTGGTGATGCGCATGAACACCTTCGACTGCACCATGTACCAGCACACCAACCTGATCCCTTCGTTCTACGAAATGGACGACTACCAGGTGCGCACGCCGACTGACGTGATCGGCCAGCACATTCACCTGCCCAAGTGGGATCTGACCGCTGCCGACGGTTCGGCCAATGGCTGGAACTACGAGGACGGCATCCTCTCGCCCGGCAGCGTGGTCGAGCGTGTGCATGCCATTCGTGCCTTCAACGCTTGCACCGAAGGCGATGCCCGGGACGGTACGGCGGCTTGTCCGACCGCCAAGACGCACCCGTACTTCGGCCGTTTCGGTCGGGCCGACTGGCTGGGCGCTCGTACGGCCATGCAACGTTGGTTCGCCGACCCGCTGGTCAACGTGCACAACGTCGATCGGGGCCTGGGTACCATCTTCACCCATGACCACCTCGGCCCATCCACTCACCAGCAGTTGGGCCTGTATGCGACGGTGCTGGCAGAACCTGCCAATTCCATCTGGTATCACGCCGAAACCGGTGAGCAACTGTACAACCCGGCGACCCGTCAAGACGGTGGCCCGACCTCGTGGCAGGCGGTGATCCAGACCGGCGACCACGATGGCGATGGCAAGAACGACAGCTACCGTGAGTTCTTCCTCGAATACAGCGACTTCCAGCATGCCTACGAGGCCGGTGTGTATGTCGGCGCCGGCCCCGATGGCATTCCCAATGCCCAGTCGTACCCGGCCACTGCCGACAGCTTCCGCTACGCCATCAATCCGCCGGTGCGGGGCAAGGCCTCCAGCCTGCTCGAAGCCATCGTTGAGGAGCGCGGCGGACTCAACCCGGGCTGCCCAACCCGGCCTTGCCCGCAGGCGATCTCGGTGGACGACCCTGGCATGTTCGTCGTCAACTACCGCAACGAACCTTTGGCGCTGCGCGTGTTCGACCCGAACAAGGTCGGTCCGGACGGCAAGCGCGGCATGCAGGCCGATGGCCTGGCCGGCGACCTGAGCTATGCCTTGCAGACCCGCACCGACCGCGCCATCCCGGCGATGAACCTGGCGCCTTCGGCGATCACCTCGGCGGTCGGCCCCACCGGTGGCACCACGCTGTTCCCACCGCACATCAACCAGGGCAGCGAACCGGGTGATCCGTTCACACCGATGCTGCGCACCTACTCGGGCGATAACGTGCGCCTGCGCATGCACGCCGGGGGCCATGAAGAGGAGCACAACGTCACCCTGCACGGCGTGAAGTGGCTGCAGAACGGTTCGGGCTTTGGCAATAGCTCCAACTCGGGCTGGAAGTCGTCGCAGATGATCGGTATCTCCGAGCAACTGGGCTTCATGGCTCCGGTGTCGATGATTTCCAGTTCCGCTGCCACCAACGGCGACTACCTGTACTCGTTGGATGCCGCGCTGGAAGGCTATTGGAACGGAATCTGGGGGGTGATGCGCAACTACACCGCGCAGCGCCCAGACCTGTTCCCGCTGCCTAACAACCCGCAGCCGGTCGCCATGCGCAATACCGTGAACTTCGATGGGATCTGCCCGAAAACCACCGCCAACCCTAACGGCATCGGCACCCGCAGCACGGTCAAGCGCAGCTACGAGATCGTCGCGGCATTGGCCAACGACATCCTCGAGAACCGCAACGGGGTCAGCATCAATGACCCTGCCGGGATCGGCCAGCATGTCGGCGGGCCGCTCAACGCCAATGGCGGTACCCTGGTGTTCAACAACCGCAAGACCAGCATCCCGTTGGTCAGCGGCGTCGATGTCGAGGACGGTGTGGCGTTCACCATCGGCGGCCACAGTGCCCCGCTGCATGACCCGACCGCGATCCTCTACGTGCGCAAGGCCGACCTGGACCCGATCACCGGTAAGCTGAAGCCAGGTGTGCCGGTTGAGCCGCTGATCCTGCGGGCCACGGCGGGCGATTGCATCAGCATCACCCTGGAAAACCGGCTGCCGCTGGTGATGCCAGACCTGCCGACCACCGCCGTGATGCACAACGTGGTCAAGCGCGACCGGTTCGACAGCGAAGGCTCGACCGCCTTTGCCAACAACCTGATGCGCCCATCCAGCCATGTCGGCCTGCATGCCCAGTTGCTGGCCTACGACATCACCAAGTCCGATGGCGCCAACGTCGGGCTGAACCCGGTGCAGACCGTGCCGCCACGGGCCGGCAACAGCGGTGCCTACCCGAGCAAGGTGTACCAGTACTACGCCGGCCACCTGGAGCGTGACGGCAAACCGGTGCTGCAACTGGGGCGCACGGTGGACACCATCAACGCCACTGCGATCGAGTTCGGCGGTCTCAACCTGACGCCATCGGACTTCATCAAGCAACCGCAGAAAGGGTTGGTCGGTGCCATGAGCATCCTGCCGCAGACCGCGACCTGGACCGAGGACAGCGCCAGTCGTGCCCAGGCCACGGTCAAGGTCAGCGGCCAGGCCGACTACCGCGACTTCGTCACGGTCTGGCAGCGCTCGCTGAACATGCGTTGGGCCGATGGCCGGCCGGTGGAGAGCTTCAACAGCGAGGGCAATGGTGCGGCAGGCGATGCACAGGACAACGGCAACATGGCCGTCAACTATCGCACCGAACCGCTGTGGTTGCGCTTCGGCATGGCCCCGGACTCACCGTTCGGTCATGCCGATGGTCTGGGCTTCGCGGACGTTCCCAACGCCCACATGGCCTATGCCAATGCCCTGGTCGGTGGCGACCCGCTGACCCCGGTACTGTACGCCAAACCAGGGCAACCGGTGCGCAACCATATCGTCATGCCCAGCGGCGGCAGCCGCGGCATGGTCTATCAGCTGGACGGCCACCTGTGGCCGCTGCACAACCACCTGGCCGAGAAGAGCGACGCCAATGGCTTCCCGATGAGCCTGTCCGGCATCGGCTCGGTGCGCTTCGGCCTCAACCCGATGGCGATGTACATCGGTGCCCAGGAGAGCGTGCTGCCGGCGGCGCACTTCAGCTTCATGCTACCCAGCGCCGGCGGTGTCAATGCCGTGCCGGGGGACTACCTGTTCCGGGACTATGCCGCCTACGGCAATCTCTCGGGGCTGTGGGGAATTTTGCGGGTGACCAACGATGCGCCACCGGCAACCGCCCCGGCGCAGTGACAGAGAGGGAACGCGAGCATGAACAAGAAGACTCGCCCGGCGTACCTGGGGATGTTGTTGGGGGTGGCGCTGATCGGCCTAGGGGTGGCCTACGAAAAGCTCTGGTGCGACCCACGCGAGCTGTTGCAGGCGCCTGAGGATCCGCAGGCGCTGCATCGGCTCAGCCGGGATGGCCTGACCGTGGAGTTCGAGGCTCGACCCCTGGCGGGCAAGGTGTTGCGCGAGGGCGATTTCGCCAATATCCGCTTCAAGGTCAGCGATCAGGCCAGCGGCCAGCCGCTCTCCGGCATGGCGCCAGGAGCATGGATCGACCCGGCGCAAGCGGCGCCGCAGGCGGGCAGCCGTGACCAGAGCTGCAAAGCCCGGGTGGCGTTGTTTCTCAAGAGCAGCATCGGCGCACGGCCATTGCTGGACCTCAACAGTTACTTCCTGCTGGTGCTGAACAAGGACGCCAGTCTGACAGTGATCGACCCGACGGTGTCGGTGGGTGGCGTCACCAGCACCCTGGCGCGAATCGAACTGCCCGGTCAGCCAATGGACTGGGCCGCCACCAGTGACGACAAACAGGTGTTCGTGTCGATTCCCGAGCGCGGCAAGGTGGCGGTGATCGACACCGAAACCTTCACCCGCGTGGCCGACCTGGATGCCGGGGCGTACCCGCTGCGCGTGGCCCTGCAACCGAACCAGCACCGGTTGTGGGTCGGCAACAACAGCGACGATCCCGCCAAGAGTGGCGTTACCGTGATCGACGTGCCAGGGCGCACCACCCTCAAGACCTTCGCCACCGGCAGCGGGCATCACGAAATCGCCTTCAGTGGCGACTCGCGCTATGCCTTTGTCAGCAACCGCGACAGCGGCACCCTGAGCATCATCGACATCCCCGAGATGCGCCTGCTCAAGTCCATACCGGTAGGGCCGCATCCGCTTTCGGTCGCGTATTCGGCCCTTTCCGAGGCGGTGTACGTGGCCGATGGTCGGGAGGGTACGGTACGGGTGTTCGACGCCCGCAGCCACCAGCTGCGCCATATCGTCAAGGCTGAACAAGGCCTTGGACCGATGAGCTTCAGCCAGGACGGGCGCTATGGTATCGCTCTGAACACCTTGGAGAACCAGGCGCTGGTCATCGATGCCAGCACCGACCGGGTGATCCACCGCATCCCGGTGGCGGCCGAGCCCTACCAACTGGTGTTCACCCAAGCCTACGCCTATGTGCGCGGTCTGGCTTCGCCCAGGGTCAGCATGATCAACCTGAGCAGCCTCGGCGAAGGTCGTCAGCCCATCGTCCAGGGTTTCGAGGCTGGCCCCGCTGCGCCGCGCCAGGCCGGTGACCTGCCACTGGCCCAGGGCCTCTCGGTGTCGCGCGATGACAATTCGGTGTTCGTGGTCAACCCGGTGGATAACAACACCTACTTCTATGCCGAAGGCATGAATGCGCCGATGTCCAGCTACAACAACCGCGGCTATCAGGCCCGTGCGGCGATCGTCGTCGACCGCAGCCTGCGCGAGGTGGCACCGGGGGTGTATGGCTCGACGGTGAAGATGCCGGCGGCCGGTACCTTCGACGTGGCGTTTCTGCTCAACCAACCGCAGATCATCCATTGCTTCAGCACCGAGGTGGCCGCGGTATCGGATGCAGCAGGGCGGCGCGGCGGCCATGCCGAGTTCATCGGCATGGACAAACCCCTGGCGCAACACAGCACCTTCACCGCCCGCGTGCGCATCGTCGGTGCCGATGGGCAACCCCGGGCGGGCCTTCGCGATCTGCACCTGCGCTACTTCCTGGCGCCCTCGTCGATGCCCCGCGAGTTGCCGCTGGAGGAGGTCGAAACGGGGGTTTATCAGGTCGCGCTGACCTTGAACGACCCCGGCGCTTGGTACCTGCACGTGCAGTCGCCTTCGCTGGGGCGCAAGTTCGCCGAAGAAAACTACACCAGCCTGCGTGTGCTGCCGGCATCAGCCTCTAGCGCCGAACCCAGTGAAATCAGGAGTGTGCGATGAACATCAAGCCTGCTAGCAAGCTGCTGTCTCTGAGCCTGACCTTGCCGCTGTTGCTGTCCGCCCAGCTGGCATTCGCCCATGCCGGGCACGACCACACCGGCGGCGCGCCGCAGCCGCCGGCATTGCACCAGGAAAAGGCCAACGTACGCTTCGCCGATGTGTCGCTGCTCGACCAGGACGGCATGCCGGTACGCCTGGAAAAAGAGTTGGTGGGTGATCGGCTGGTGGTCATGGGCTTCATCTATACCAGCTGTACCACGGTGTGCCCGGTGGTCTCCTCGATCATGGGCAAGGTGCAGCAGCAACTGGGCGGTCGCGTAGGGGATGACGTCCAGCTGGTGTCGATCAGCGTCGATCCGCAACGCGATGACGCCAAGCGCTTGCAAGCCTATGCCAGAACCTTCCAGCACGGGCCTGGCTGGCGTTGGCTGACCGGCTCGCCCTACGCCATCACCGAAACCCTGAAAGGCCTCGGTAGCTTCAACGCCGACCTGAGTCAGCATCCGCCACTGATCCTTGTCGGCGACGGGCGCACGGGGCATTGGACCCGCTATTACGGTTTCACCGACCCGGCAGTGCTGGTCGAGGAGATCAATCGCCTCAGCGCCCGCCGAGTGCATGCCAAGAGCACCGCCATCGCCGAACACAACGAGGTGCAACCATGAACAGCACGACCGGCCGTACCACCTTGAGCGGCAGTGATTGGCTGGCCCTGGTGGCTTGCCTGTGGATCCTCAGTGCGGTGGCCTTCGCCCATGAGGGCCATGCACCTCAAGCGGTCGCGCCCAGCCCGCAGCCCGCGCCGCCGGCGATCACCCGGGGCGGCGGCACCCACGATGCCCAGGCTTGGTTCACCGACACCGTGCTCAAGGATCAGAACGGTCGCGAGGTGCGTTTCTACAGCGACGTGCTCAAGGACAAGGTGGTGATGCTCAACGTGATCTTCACCCACTGTACCGATGCCTGCCCGCTGATCACCCGCAAGCTGCGCGAAGTCCGCGAGGCGATGGGCCCGGCGCTGGCCGAACAGGTGACGTTCGTGTCGATCAGCAGCGACCCGCTCAACGATACCCCGCAGGTGCTCAAGGCTTTTGCCCAACAGCAGGGCGTCGATGGCCCCAACTGGCTGTTCCTCACGGGTGACAAGGAAAGTATCGATCTGGTGCTGGGTCGCATTGGCCAATTCTTGCCGAGCCCCGAACAGCATTCGACTCAATTGATCGCCGGGGACGTGGCGGGCAAGCGCTGGAGCAAGATTCGCCCGGATGCACCGCCTGTGGCGATCGCCCAGCGCATGCAGCTGCTGGCACAACCTCTGGCAGGGCGGTGATTGCCATGGGCATGCAGGCGGCGGTGACCCTGCCAGCACTGATGATGGGCCTTTGTCTGGCGCTGGGGGTTCCAGCCCAGGCCCTGGAACTGACACCGAACGAGCTGGCCGGCAAGCGCCTTTTTCGTCAGGGTATCTCCAGCAGCGACGTGCAGTTGCAGGCGCGCGTGGGCGTCAGCGACATGAGCGTGCCGGCTTCCGTGCTGCCTTGCGCCTGCTGTCATGGCAGCGATGGCCGGGGCCGTGCCGAAGGTGGGGTACGCCCGCCCAGCCTCGACTGGCAACGCTTGGCGCTCGGCCAGGACGAGCGTGAAGTCAATGGTCGCCGTTATCCCGCCTACCGGGAGAGCACGCTGGCCCGGGCCATCCAACAAGGCATCGACCCGGCCGGCAATCGCCTGGACCCGGCCATGCCACGCTTCGAGCTGACCCTGGCCGACCAACGCAACCTGACGGCCTACCTCAAGCGCCTGGCCGATGAGCGCGACCCGGGCGTGGAGGAGGGCGTGCTGCGCCTTGGCACCTTGCTCCCGAGCCAGGGTCCCATGGCCAGGCTCGGGCAGGTCGTGCGGGCGGTGTTGGAGGACGGCCTGGCCCAACTCAACCAGCACGGCGGTATCCACGGACGCCAGCTGCAGCTGGTGGTACTGGACCCCGGTGAAACCCAAGCCAGCGCCGAGCAGGCCCTGAACCGCCTGATCGGCGAGCAGCGGGCCTTCGCCTTGGTGGCCCCGATCGCCCCGATGCTCGATGAACGTCTTGCGCAGGTGCTGGAAACCCAGGCGGTACCGCTGGTCGGCAGTGCTCCGCCGGGCGCCAGCAGCGCGCAGATCTTCGATCCGATGCCTGCGCTACCGACCCAGTTGCTGAGCCTGGCGACCTATGCCCGTGAGGGCCTCGGCCTGGCAGAGGACGGCCTGCGCGTGGTGTATGCCGGCCTCGACCAGGCGGACCTTGCCGAACAGGTGCGGTCGCGCCTGCAAGCCCAGGGCTGGTCGGTGGCGCCGGTGACGATGTTCGACGGCCAGCCAGTAGAGACCCAGGGCATCGTCTTCCTCGGGCGCGCCCAAGCGTTTTCCGAGCTGGCGGCGAGCTTGCAGGCAGCCGGTCATCAGCCTTACCTGTTGGCGGCTTCAAGCCAGGTCGCGGGCGCGCTCTCAGGGCTGGCCGAGCCATGGTCGCAGCGGGTACTGCTGGCGTATCCCTATGTACCCGGTGACTGGACCGAGCAGGGCCTGGCGAGCCTGGCGGGCCTGCAGCAACGCCAGGGCCTGGATCGGCGCGAGGCAGCCTTGCAGGTCAACACCTTGTGCGCCTTGCGCCTGCTGACCGAGGCGCTCAAGCAAATCGGTCGCGACGCCAGTCGCGAGCGCCTGGTCAGCGCCTTGGAAGGCTTGCACGACATTGATACGGGGTTAACGCCTGCGCTGGCGTTCGGCCCGGGGCGTCGGGAGGCGCTGGCCGGTGCCCATGTCGTGAGCGTGTCGTTGCCTGGCCCGCGTTTCACGTCCATCCCCCCCTACCGTCGAGTGCCGGATGCCCGGTGAATGGAGGTTGCCATGCGGAGTCTGATGATGTGCCTGTTGCTGCTGGTGTCCGCAGCTGGTTGCGCCGAGGAAGTCGCCGTAGCCCGGGTCAATGGCGTGGAAATCGGCCTGTTGCGCCTGGAGCGTTACTTCAGTGAATACCTCGACGCCCAGGGGCGGGCCCTGGGCAGTATCCGTAACCCGACGTTGTACAAGCGTTTGCGCGACCAAGCCCTGGACGAGCTGATCGACAAGGAATTACTTTGGCAGGAGGCCCAGCGCCAGGGTATCAGCGTCAGCGATGAACAGGTCGGGGCGCAGGTCGGCCAAGTGGAGGCCGCGTTCGGTAGCCCGGCGATTTTCGAACGGAAGCTGGCGCAAGCAGGCTTCACTCGGGCAGAGTACGCTGACTATACCCGCCATGAGTTGGCTGCCCAGCAGGTCTACGCGCAACTCAGCGAGGTCGCCGAACCTACACAGGCGGACGTGGAAGCCTTTTATCAGGTCAATTGGGACAGGTTGCAAGGAATGCAGAACCAAAGTGATAACGCTTCTGTCATAACAGAACAGGGTCTGGCGCTGGCCAGGGCCGCGCTCATCGGTCAATTACAGGGCCAGGCACGTCAGGCGGTGCGCCAACGTTTGCGCCAATCCGCTACAGTGGAGGTTGCCGATTGAGCCCGCCGTCATGGATTGCCCCACTAATGGGGAATCGCGGTTTGGCAATGTGCCATCAGCTCCCCCGGATGTGGGGAACGGGGTGCTGGCGTGCGACAAAGACTCTGAGTAAAACGATAAGAATCAATCAGTTGCAAGTGATGTGCGATGACTATTCATGCCTGGCACGAAGCCTGCTCAAGCCTCTACAAGGCCGCACTTCGCAGATCGGGTAACCGGGAAGTTCTTGGGAGTGGGCCTTGGTGAACAGAGTATTGGTAGTCGATGACGAACAGACCCTTGCGCAGAATCTGCAAGCGTATCTGCAGGCGCAAGGCCTGGAAGTTGATGTCGCCCACGAGGGGGCCAGTGGTATCAGCCTGGCTGAGACGCTGGCACCGGATGTCATTGTGCTGGATTACCGTTTGCCCGACATGGAGGGTTTTCAGGTCCTCGAGACCGTGCGCAGGAGCAGGCAGTGCCATTTCGTGCTGATCACCGCTCACCCGACCGCCGAGGTCCGTGAGCGGGCCGCCGAACTGGGTGTCAGCCATGTCCTGTTCAAGCCGTTCCCCATGGTGGAACTGGCCCGCGCAGTCTTCGACCTGATGGGCATCGAGCATCAGCGCAGGGCCACGGACAACCCGGCCGAAGGGTTCGTCGAACGACGCCAGACCAGGAACGAATCGTTCCCCCTGCAGCTGTTCGATGGTAGCTGGGTCCTGGCCGACCGCCGCCGTAATGGCGGCAAGCCCCCTGGACCTGACGACGACCAACTGCTCACTGGGGAATAGCGGCGCCCGCAGCCCTGACCGAGCCAGCCTGCGACGCGCCCCTGAGCGGAGTCGCAGGCCATGTCCGAAGTCCTTCCACGCAGTGTTTCGGCCCAGCAGTTGTCCGGCTACCCCCGTGAGCTGTTGGCCCAGGCCCGCCTGCAAGCCGCCGACGAACGCCTGCTCAGCTGCCTGGAACGGCTGGCAGCCGACACTCCCGACACCTTCACTCACCGTCTGGGCGCCACCCTGCATTACCCCGTGCTCGATAGCCAGACCCTGCTGTGCAGCACGCCGTGCTTCGACAAGGTCAGCCTGGCCCAGTGCCTGAAGCGCGAATTCATTCTGGTCGAACAGGCCGGGCAGGTGCTCGGTGTGTTCGCCGACCCCTTCGACCACGCCCGCCTGGCCTGGATCGACGACGTGCTGCAAGGCGCGCCGCTGTACCTGGCCCACGCCGCCGACATCGCCACTTTTCTGGCCCGTCACGAAGAAAGCTTCCATGCCGTCGATGCACTCGACCACGACGCCGAGAGCGGGAGCGAAAGCGACCCCCTGCAGCGTCTGTCGCTGACCAGCATCAGCGAGGATCAGAGCCGCGTTGTCAAGCTGGTCAATTCGACGCTGTACGACGCGCTCAAGCAGCACGCCAGCGACATCCACCTAGGCATGACCGGACAGGGGCTGACCATCAAGTACCGCATCGACGGCGTGCTCAACGCCGCCGGCAAGGCCAGTGGCAGTGCCTTCGCCGACCAGGTGATCTCGCGGATCAAGGTCATGGCCGAACTCGACATTGGCGAGAAGCGTGTGCCCCAGGATGGCCGGTTCAAGGTAGCCGTGGGCGATCGCCAGATCGATTTTCGGGTTTCGATCATGCCCAGCATCTTCGGCGAAGACGCCGTCCTGCGGGTGCTCGACAAGCAGGACCTGTCCGATCGTGTCAGTGGTGTGCAATTGCAGGCCCTGGGCTTTGCCGAGCATACCCTCAAGGCCCTGCGCCGGCTCGCCGCCGAGCCCTACGGCATGATCTTGGTCACCGGCCCCACCGGCAGCGGCAAGACCACCACCCTGTACGCCATGATCAGCGAGATCAACCACGGCGTGGACAAGATCATCACCATCGAGGACCCGGTCGAGTACCAACTGCCCGGGGTGCTGCAGATTCCGGTCAACGAGAAGAAAGGCCTGACTTTCGCCCGAGGCCTGCGCTCGATCCTGCGCCATGACCCGGACAAGATCCTGGTCGGTGAGATCCGTGACCCGGACACCGCCCAGATCGCCGTGCAGTCGGCGCTCACCGGCCACCTGGTATTCACCACCATCCACGCCAACAACGTCTTCGATGTCATCGGCCGCTTCAGCCAGATGCAGGTCGATCCCTACAGCTTCGTTTCGGCGCTCAACGCCGTGCTCGCCCAGCGCCTGATCCGCCTGGCCTGCCCGCACTGCTGTACGCCCTGCGAAGTCGATGACGAGACTTTGACCGCCTCGGGCCTGACCCGCGAAGCGGTCGCCGGCTGGTCCTTCGTTCGCGCCCAAGGCTGTGGCCAATGCCGCGGCAGTGGCTATCGCGGACGCAGCGCCATCGCCGAACTGCTTCACCTGGACGACGACCTGCGGCAAATGATCGTCGAACGCCGCCCCCTGTCGCAGATCAAGTCGCTGGCCTGCCAGCGCGGCCTGCGTCTGCTGCGAGCCTCGGCCCTGGACTTGGTCCGCGAGGGTCGCACCACGCTTGAGGAGATCAACCGTGTCACATTTATCGCTTGATCGTGGCGCTTACCAATACAGCGCCGTACTGGGTGCCGAGGGCGTCGGTCTTGGGCTCTGGCATCACCACCGCCATCAGTGGCTGGGCAGCCGCGCATTTACCTGTGATGCCGGGCAACCGGCCTGGGAAACCGCGCTGCAGGCACTCGCCGAGCTGCTCGGCGAGCATGGAGTACGCCGTGGCCAGTTGCGGGTATTGCTGTCGGCCCGCTACAGCCGCTTCTGCCTGGTACCCTGGAGCGATGCCATCGGCCAGCCAGGTGAGCTGCAGGCCTATGCCCGCGGCTGCTTCGAGAACCTCTACGGCCAGCCCTTGGATGACTGGCGTATCGTGCTTTCGCCAGAGGCTGCCGGTGCCGCGCGTATCGCCACGGCAGTGCCCGAGGCGCTGTTGCAAGGCCTGCAGGCGCTGGGCCGGGAAAGCCACCTGCGCCTGCGTTCGGTGCAGCCTTATCTGATGGCGGCCTACAACCGCTGCTCGGCGCAGGTCGAGGAGGGCGACTTCCTCTTCGTGCTCGCCGAGCCACGCCGCAGCGTGCTCCTGCTCGCCGCCGGAGGGGTTTGGCAGCAGGTACTGGCCCAGGGAAGCGCGGACACCGACCAGGCCTTGCAGGCGCTCATCGAGCGTACCTGCGAGCTGTATGGCGATCACCTGCCGCGGGTCTATCTGCATGCGCCCGGCCGCCGCGACATGGCGCAACTGGCGGCGGTGCAGCTGTGCCAACCGGCGGCTGACAGCGACCCGCTGTGCGCCATGTGGCGGGCGGTGGCCTGAAATGCGCCGCCTTGACCTGGAGTTCCAGCCTCGACGCAGCGGGCCCTTGGCCTGGGCGCTGTTGGCCCTGGCGGGTGCCGGGCTAGTAGCGCTGATCCTGCTGCAGCAGCGCCTGCAGGCCGAGCAAGTCGCCCTGGAGGACCGTGTCCATGGCCTGGAGACGCAGTTGGGCCGGCGTCCAGCCACCGCCGCGCCGCAAAGCAGCGCAGCCAGCCGGGAACAGGCCGAGCAGTTGGCGCAGATGCGCAATGTCTCCCAACAACTGCAACGGCCCTGGCAGCAACTGTTCGCCATGCTCGAAGCGCAGCCCCAGGAAGACGTGGCGCTGCTCAGCCTCACCCCGGACGCACGCAAGGGCCAGATCCGCATCGCCGCCGAGGCGCGCAACCTCGAGGCCATGCTGGCCTATCACCAACGCCTGGAACGCAGCGCCGAGCTGAGTGACGTGTCGCTGCTCAACCATGAAGTGATGGCCAGCCAGCCCGAGCATCCCGTGCGCTTCACTCTCACCGCCACCTGGGAGACCCGCCATGCGCGTCCCTGATTCGTTGAACAGTCTGATTCTGCTCGAGCAGTTGCACCGGGTCGGCCCGGTCGGACTGGGTGCCGTCGCCGTTGCCACCTTGGCCTTGGGCGTGGCGTTGGCTGGAGTGCTGCCGCAGTGGCAGGCGGTGCGCGAACTGCGTGCCAGCGAGGCCGATGCCAGCGCCCAGGTGGAACGGGTCAAACGCGGCGAACTGAAGGTCGCCGTCAAGCCCGAACAACAGGCCCTGGACAACTTGCGCCAGCAGTTGCCCGGGCAGCCTGAGGCCAGCGAACTGATCGAGCGGCTCTACCACCTGGCCAGTGCCGAGCACATCAGCCTGGCCCGCGGCGAGTACGCACTGGGTGTCGATCCCAAGACCCAGCTGGCGCGTTATCAGATCGTGCTGCCGGTACGCGGCAGCTACCCGCAGATTCGCGGCTTCCTGCGCGGGCTGATCGGGCAGTTGCCGACCCTGGTCCTGGAGGATCTGGAGTTGCAACGCAAACGCATCGGTGACCGGGAACTCAATGGCCGCCTGCGCATGACCCTCTACCTGTCGAGGTCGTGATGAACACTCAACGAGTCCTGATGTGGGGCGGCTTCCTTGGCCTCAGCGCGGCACTGGCATGGGCGCCTGGGCATTGGTTTGGCAAAGGGCAGGAGGTGGCCCTGTTCGCGGGTAAACCCGCTCCTACAGGTGAGGCGTCGTCTGTAGCGGGTTCATCGGTGCGGCAAACCGCCGCGAATGGGCCGCAACAGGCCGCTCGCGATCTCTTCCCAGCCCAGCAATGGAGCAAACCCCAAACCCTGGCCACGGTCACCGAACAGCCGGTGGTGGTTGCGCCGCCCGTCGCGGTCGCACCGTCTGCGCCCTTGCTGCCATTCCAGTTCGTCGGCCGCATGGGCGACCGCGACGACCTGCAGATCTTTTTGCAAAGCGGCGAAAAGCTCTACGTCGTGCGCCAGGGCGACGTGATCGACGACACCTACCGCCTCGACAGAGTCTCGGCCAATGAGCTGGACCTGGTTTACCTGCCTTTGCATCAGTCACAGACCTTGTCTGTAGGGAGCGCACCATGAAGTCATCGAAGTCGTGCAGGACTGCTCCGTTCGTGCTCCTGGCGCTGTGTGCGGCGATTGCCGGCTGCGGCTCCAGTGCGGTCCGCGAGGACAGTGCCGAGTTGATCAAGGAAGGCCAGTACGAGGCCGGCATCGCCCGCCTCGAAGAGGCCCTGCGCGAAGACCCGCGCGACACCGAGCTCAACATCGCCCTGGCCCACGGCCGTCAGGCCGCGGTCGAGGCCCTGTTGACCCAGGCCGACAGCGACCGCATTCGCCACGACTTCGCCGGCGCCCGGATGGGCTATGGCCGGGTGCTGACCATCGAGCCGAACAACCGCCGCGCCCAGGAAGGCATCCGTCAGCTGGAACTGATGCGCACCCTCGACGAACGCGTGGCCCTGGGCCAGGCGGCGCTGCGTCAGGGCGACCTGTTCGGTGCCGAGCGCTACATGCGCGAAGTGCTGCGCCTGGACCCACAGAATCAGAAAGGCATGATGCTGCGCAGTGACATCGAGAACGTCCAGGCGCGCACCGCGCAGCCGTTTCCGCAACTGCGCAGCAAGCTCGAACGCCCGGTCACCTTGGAGTTCCGCGATGCCGGCCTGAAAACCATCTTCGAAGTGCTGTCCCAGGTCGCCGGCATCAACTTCATCTTCGACAAGGACCTGCGCCCCGACATGAAAGCCACCATCTTCGTGCGCGACGTGCGCATCGAGGACGCCGTGGCGCTGCTGCTGGAACAGAACCAGCTGCGCCAGAAGATCGTCAATGACAACACCCTGCTGATCTATCCCGATTCGCCGCAAAAGACCAAGGACTACCAGGAACTGGTCATGCGCACCTTCTACCTCACCAGCATCGACGCCAACACCGCGCTGAACATGGTCAAGACCATGCTCAAGACCCGCGATGTGTTCGTCGACGAGCGTCTCAACACCCTCACCATGCGTGACACCCTCGACGCCGTGCGCATGGCCGAGAAACTGCTGCAGTCCCAGGACCAGTCCAACCCCGAGGTGGTGCTGGAGGTGGAGGTGATGGAGGTCGCCACCCAGCGCATCCTCGACCTTGGCCTGCAGTGGCCGAACACCTTCGGCGTACTCACTTCCGATGGTCAATCGGTCAGCGTGCTCGATCAACTGCGCGGCATCGACTCCAGCCGCATCAGCATCTCGCCGGCTCCGCAAGCCAAGATCAACGCTCAGGACAAGGACATCAACACCCTGGCCAGCCCGGTGATCCGCGTCAGCAACCGCGAGCAGGCGCGCATCCACATCGGCCAGCGGGTGCCGATCATCAGCGCCACCTCGGTGCCCTCGACCCAAGGGCCGGTGATCACCGAAAGCGTCACCTACCTGGATGTCGGTCTCAAACTTGAAGTCCAACCGACCGTGCACCTGAACAACGAGGTGGCGATCAAGGTCGCGTTGGAAGTCAGCAACGCCACCCCCCTCGAAGCCACCCGTCAGGGCACCATCCCGGTTCAGGTCGATACCCGCAACGCCCAGACCAGCCTGCGCCTGCATGACGGCGAAACCCAGGTCCTGGCCGGCTTGGTGCGCAATGATCACAACGCCAGCGGCAACAAGATCCCGGGATTGGGCGACATCCCTGGCCTGGGTCGGCTGTTCGGCAGCAACAAGGACGACATGAGCAAGTCCGAGCTGGTGCTGGCGATCACCCCACGCATCGTGCGCAACTTGCCGTACCAGAGCCCGTCGGACATGGAGTTCGCAACCGGTACCGAGTCGAGCCTGCAGGTGCGCCAGGTGGCGCCGTTGCCCGTGCGTGACGTGCCCAGCGACGAGCATGACAACGCTCCGGTGGTCGACAGCCAGATGGCCGTGGTCCCGGCCCCCGTGAGTCCACGTCCATGAAACGGGCACAACGCGGTTTCAGCCTGATCGAAGTGGTGCTGACCCTGGCACTGCTCGGGCTGCTCGCCAGCATGGCCGCACCGCTGACCGAGACCGTGGTGCGCCGTGGCAAGGAACAACAGTTGCGCGAGGCGCTGTACCAGATCCGCGATGCCATCGATGCCTACAAGCGCGCGTTCGATGCCGGTTTCATCGAAAAGCGCCTCAATGCCAGCGGCTACCCGCCGAACCTGCAAGTGCTGGTCGATGGGGTTCGCGATGTCCGCAGCGCCAAGGGCGCCAAGTTCTACTTCCTGCGGCGTATACCCCACGATCCACTGCTGGCGGCCAAGGACGACGACCAGGGCGGCTGGGGCCTGCGCGCCTACGACAGCGAAGCGGACAACCCTCGCGAAGGCGAAGACGTGTTCGACGTGTACTCCAAGGCCCGTGGCAAAGGCCTCAACAATATTCCCTACGGGCAATGGTGACGGCCATGAAACGCAGCCGAGGCTTCACCCTGATCGAGTTGCTGGTGGTCATGGCGATCATCGCCACCCTGATGACCATCGCCATGCCGCGCTACTTCAGCAGTCTGGAAAGCTCCCGCGAGGCCACCTTGCGCCAGAGCCTGGCGGTGTTGCGTGAAGCGCTGGACCACTACTACGGCGACACCGGGCAGTATCCCGAATCGCTTGAGCAACTGGTGGAACGGCGCTACCTGCGCAACACCCCGGTGGATCCGATCACCGAGCGCAGCGACGCCTGGCAACTGGTGCCTCCGCCAGAGGGCGTGGCCGGCGGGGTGGCCGATATCAAGAGCGGTGCAACCGGGAGGGCGCGTGATGGCAGCCTCTATGCAGAGTGGTAAGGCCTGCGCCGGGTTCACCTACCTGGGCGTGTTGTTGCTGATCGCAGTCAGCAGTGTGGCCCTCGCCGCCAGTGGCACTCTCTGGAGCAGCGTCGCCCAGCGTGAGCACGAGCGCCAGCTGCTGTGGGTCGGCGGCCAGTACGCCCAGGCTCTGCGCCGCTACTACCGGGCCTCGCCGGGGTTGGCCCAGTACCCGCAGGAGCTCACCGATCTGCTGGTCGACAATCGTTTTCCCGAGGCCCGCCGGCACATCCGCAGGCTCTACCCGGATCCGATCACCGGCAGCGACGAATGGGGTGTGGTACGTGCCATCGATGGGCGTATCACTGGTGTCCACAGCCGCTCGGATGCGACCCCGTTCAAACGCAGCGGCTTCGACAGCCAATGGTCGGGGTTCGAAGGCCTGGAGCATTACAGTGACTGGCAATTCGTCGCCGAACAGGCCTTCGCCGCCAGCGCTGCCGACGCCCAGAGCCACAGCCGCAGTGGAGATGCACCATGAGCCGCCTGGTGATCCTGACTCTGGCCCTGGCTCTGCTGGTGCCGCTGCCGAGCCGCGCACAGGAAAACGGCGAGAGCGAGATGATGGGGTTCATCGTCGACAATACCATTTCGCACATCGGTCATGACTTCTACTACTACTTCGCCGACCGCCTGCGCGCGACCAGCCGCCTGGACTTCAACCTGGTGGTGCGCGAGCGCCCCGACGCCCGCTGGGGCAGCCTGGTGACCGTGGAGTACGAGCGCGACGTGCTGTACCGCCGCTTCCTGCCCCCCAACACCACCGAACTCAAAGACGAGGCCACCGCGGCCGCCGACCTGGTCAAGCAACAGATCATCCAGCGCAAGCTGCAACGCCTGCTGCAAGACACCACCGATCTGGAGAGGGACGAGCTATGAACACCTGCATTCCCCGCTGCATCGCTGCCTGCCTGCTGGCCACCGCGTGTGCGAGTCAGGCGACCGAGCTGGTGTACACCCCGGTCAACCCGGCCTTCGGTGGCAACCCGCTCAATGGCACGTGGCTGCTCAACAACGCCCAGGCCCAGAACGACTATGACGACCCCGACCTCAAGGACCGCTCCTCGGCATTCTCCGGCACGACTGCCTTGGAGCGTTTCAGCAACCAGTTGGAGTCGAGGATGTTGTCGCAGTTGCTGGACAACATCAGCAATGGCCAGACCGGGAGCATGGCGACCGATTCGTTTCTGATCGACGTGATCGACGACTCGGGTGCCCTGAGCATCAAGGTCACCGACCGGGCGACCGGGGAAATCTCGATCATCGAGGTCAGCGGCCTGAACCCCTGAGAGGGACTGGCCAGTTTTTTGGGGAGAGAACACCATGAAACGTCTGCTGAGCACCCTGCTGATCCTCGCCACCCTGCAAGGTTGCGGCCTGCGTGAGCCAATGCCGGCCGAGCAGGATTCGGAAACGCCTACCCTGACGCCGCGAGCCTCGACCTACTACGACCTGATCAATATGCCACGCCCCAAAGGTCGCCTGATGGCCGTGGTGTACGGCTTCCGTGACCAGACCGGGCAGTACAAGCCGACTCCGGCCAGCTCGTTCTCCACCAGCGTCACCCAGGGTGCGGCGAGCATGCTGATGGACGCCTTGAGTGCCAGTGGCTGGTTCGTGGTGCTGGAGCGTGAAGGGCTGCAGAACCTGCTGACCGAGCGCAAGATCATTCGCGCCTCGCAGAAGAAGCCCGACGTGCCTGAGAACATCATGGGCGAGCTACCGCCGCTGCAGGCGGCCAACCTGATGCTCGAAGGCGGCATCATCGCTTATGACACCAACGTGCGCAGCGGCGGGGAGGGCGCTCGCTACCTGGGCATCGACATCTCCCGCGAATACCGGGTCGATCAGGTGACGGTCAACCTGCGTGCGGTGGATGTGCGCACCGGGCAGGTGCTGGCCAACGTGATGACCAGCAAGACCATTTATTCGGTGGGCCGTAGCGCTGGGGTGTTCAAGTTCATCGAGTTCAAGAAGCTGCTGGAAGCGGAGGTCGGCTACACCACCAACGAGCCGGCGCAACTGTGCGTGCTTTCGGCCATCGAGGCGGCGGTGGGGCACCTGCTGGCTCAGGGGATCGAAAGGCGGTTGTGGCAGGTGGCGGGGGATACGGCAGATGGCAAGGCCACGGTGGACAAGTACCTGAGCCAGTACCAGCAAGAGTAGAGGGGCGACGGTTGCCTGCACCGCCCCATTCGCGGCCCGCTCCCACAGGTTCACCGCACGTTTAAAGAGTGCGCAGTACTTGTGGGAGCGGGCTTGCCCGGGAATGGGCCGAGAGCGACGCCGGAAATGTCTCTATCGAAATCCTTACCTTGAAACGCCTGGCCGACATGGGTAGTCTTTCCCGGCTGTTGCAAATTCAGCAGCCGGGTTTGGTAGCCCGCGATCAATCAAGGCGCATAAGCGCCCCCATTGCTATACAGTCGGCGCTTTTTTTGTGTCCGCTGTTTCGTTTTATGGCGGCTGTGCGTAGGGCGCCTTCGTGCGCGCCGGTTTCCTTGATTCCCGGTCTACCAACCTGCGTACAGCCGTCACCCATTCGTTTGGTAGCGATCTGTGGCGGCTCCATTGAATCAAGGAGCGACACAATGACAAAAGGCTTACCGGACCCTCCGAGCCGCGCCACCACCGTTTCTTCCGACTTCGGCAACTGTGAATGCAGTCATCCAGCGCTGTTCGCGGTGCGTTCGGGTGTGGATTTCGAGGATGCGCTGGTGCATTTATCCACGCTGCTCAAGGGCGCATTCGCCGCCAACCTGAAGGCGATGGAACTGGCTTCGGGCACCTGCCGTGACCTGCTGCTCGCGAATGATCACAGTCTGGATGCGGCGAAGGCTGTGATCGAAGCATTACTCGATGGGGTTGAACTGCAGCAGGTGGGCAGCCGCTGAGTTCACTGTTGCCTGTACTGGCCCTTTCGCGGGCAAGCCAGCTCCCACAAGTTCACCGCACGTTTGAAAGGGAGCGTAGTACTTGTGGGAGCGGGCTTGTCCCGCGAAAGGGCCGAGAGCGACGACGGAAATGTCTCTATCGAAATCCTTACCTTGAAACGCCTGGCCGACATGGGTAGTCTTTCCCGGCTGCTGCAAATTCAGCAGCCGGGTTTGGTCACCCGCAACTAATCAAGGCGCACAAGCGCCCCCATTGCGATACAGTCGGCGCTTTTTTTGTGTCCGCTGTCTCGTTCTATGGCGGCTGTGCGTGGGGCGCCTTCGTGCGCGCCGGTTTCCTTGATTCCCGGTTGACCAACCCGCGTACAGTCGCCTCCCATTCGTTTGGTCACGTTGTGTGGCGGCTCCATTGAATCAAGGAGCGACACAATGACAAAAGGCTTACCGGACCCTCCGAGCCGCGCCACCACCGTTTCTTCCGACTTCGGCAACTGTGAATGCAGTCATCCAGCGCTGTTCGCGGTGCGTTCGGGTGTGGATTTCGAGGATGCGCTGGTGCATTTATCCACGCTGCTCAAGGGCGCATTCGCCGCCAACCTGAAAGCGATGGAACTGGCTTCGGGCACCTGCCGTGACCTGCTGCTCGCGAATGATCACAGTCTGGATGCGGCGAAGGCTGTGATCGAAGCATTACTCGATGGGGTTGAACTGCAGCAGGTGGGCGGCCGCTGAGTTCATTGTTGCCTGCACTGGCCCTTTCGCGGGGCAAGCCCGCTCCCACAAAAAGGGAGCGTAGTACTTGTGGGAGCGGGCTTGTCCCGCGAATGGGCCGATGCAACCACAGCACTCACCCCGCCTTGCGCAGCGTCAGGTTGATCCGCCGCTCACCCATCCTCGGGTGCACACCGGGCTTGATCGGCAATACCCCATGAAAGCGCAACCGATCCTCGCCGCCCCAGACCAGCACGTCGCCATGGCTCAGCGGGATGCGCCGGGTGCGGTCTGAGCGTTGCAACCCGCCGAACAGGAATACCGCCGGCAATCCCAGTGAAATCGACACGATGGGTTGGCCGAAATCACGTTCGTCCTGATCCTGGTGCAGGCTCAGGCGAGTGCCGGGCAAATAGTGGTTGACCAGGCAGGCATCAGGCACGAAACCCTCGAACCCGGCCGCCGCAGCAGCGCGCCCGGCGAGATCGAGCAGTACCTGGGGCAGGGCGGGCCAAGGCTTGCCGCTGGCAGGATCGGTGGGACTATAGCGGTAGCCGCGTTCGTCACTGACCCAACCCAATTCACCGCAGTTGGTCAGTGCCACCGCCATGTGCAGGCCCCCGGGCGTGCGCATGTGCCGGAACGGCGCGACGCGCAGTACCGGGCGCAAGGCATCGAGCAATGGCTCGATCTCGGCCAAGGCGAAGCCGGACAGCAGCACGGTATGGCTGGCCAGGCGTTGCGGCTGGCTGCCGAACAGGTCGAGGTCGGACTGGATCATGGCGCAAGTGCAGTGCAGTGGGGTCAGCCATTGTAAGGCCTTCACACCCTTCCTTGTGTGTGGGGTAGATGAAAGGAAAGAAAAAGGGACCGCGGCGCCAGGGAGAGAATGCGTCGCGATCCAAGGGGAGAGGTTTACTGCTGGGTCACAGTCGCCATGTTGCCGTTGCCCTGCTGGGTAATGCTGGCGCTCTGGGCGTAGCCGCTCTGATCGACGGTCGCCTTGTTGTAGTTGCCGCCCTGGACCACGGTGGCGAGGTTGGCGCCATCGGTCTGGGTGATGGTGGCCTCGTTGCCGCTACCGTACAGCTGGTAGGTGAAGCTTTGGTTGGCATAGCCGGACTGATCCAGGGTGATCACGTTGGCAGTGCCCTGGGTGGAGCCATAGGCATACTGGTCGGTACCCCGTTGGTCGGCGACGAGGATGTTGTCGCTCCCGTTCTGCTCGAAATACAGCTCGTTGTTGCTATCGGCCTGGTTGGTCTGGGTCGAGTTGTTGGTGCCTTTCTGGCTCAATTGCGCTTTGTGCATGGCGCCTTCCTGGGTCAGGTTGGCTTTGTTTCCGGTACCGCGCTGATTGATCACGGCTGTCTGGCTTTCGCCGAACTGGCCGCCGAGTTTGTCGCCTTTCCAGTTGCTGGCCATGACCTGGTTACCATTGCCCTGGGTGGTCACGGTCAGGCTGTGATTGTCACCTTCCTGATAGGTGAAGCTGAGGTTGTTGTTACCGCCCTGGGAGATGGTCACGGTGGCATTGTTGGTCTCGTACTGATCCGACCAGCTGGCGTTGGCATTGCCGTGCTGATAGAGGCTGGCCATGTTGGCCTGGCCGAAACTCTGATCGATGTAGCCTTCGTTGTTGTTGACGTTCTGATCGACGCTGGCGGTGCTGCCGATCTGGTTGTCCTGCCAGACCTCGACCGAGTTGCCGGCGCCGTACTGGTCTATGCCGATGGTGCCCCCGAGGCCGTCGCGCTGGTCGCCATAGGCCCAGTTGCCTTGGCCCTCCTGGTAGATCTGCACGTTGCCATCGGTATAAGCCAGGTGCTCGGCTGCAGCATAGTTGTCGGCACCGCTCTGGGTCACAGCGCTGTTGTTGTTGGTGCCACCGAATTGTTGTTCGACGAACGCTTCGTTGCGGTCGCCGTACTGCGTGGTGGTAGCCTGGCTACCCATCTCGCTGTCCTGCCAGATCGTCGAGGCGTTGCCGTTCCCTTGCTGGGTCTGGGTGGCCTGGTTTTCCATGCCGAAGGATTGGCCGGTGAAGGCGTCGTTGAACTCGCCTTTGGCGGTCTGGGTGATGGTGCTGCCATTCTCCGTCCATTGCTCGGCGTAACCGGCGTTGTAGGAGCCGGTGGCACTTTGCTTGACGTCACTGGTGCTTTCGATCTGCACGGCCAGATGATTGTTACCCAGGCCCGACTGAGTCTGGGTGGCCGAGGCGTATGGTGCCAGCGTCTGCTGGACTTCGGCGATGTTTTCGGTACCGGTCTGGGACTGGTTCGAGGTGCTGTCGTCAGCCATGACCTGGCCGGCCAAGGCCAGGACGATAGCGGCACTGAGAGGGGCGAGCTTGAACATGGTGGAGCCTCCAGGTCTATCGGTATTGGGTGATCTGAACGTGCTGGCCATTGCCGGCTTGGGTCACGGCGCTGGTAAGCCCCGTGCCGGCCTGCTCGATGCTGGCGCTGTTGTTGTTGCCGATCTGCTCGATCGAGGCGCTGTTGCCACTGCCGCTCTGACGGATCGACGCGCTGTTGCCGTATCCCTGCTGGTTGACGCTGGCCATCAGGTCCGAACCCTCCTGCAGGATGTACGCTTCCTGTGCCCCCCCGGCCTGGACGATGCGGCCCAGCAAGGCCTGGCCGTTCTGGTCGAGGGCGGCGCGGTTGCCGTCACCCTGCTGCTCGATCACCGCCAACTGGCCGGCACCAACCGGCAACAGGCGGATGATCACCGGCTCACCCAGGTCGCTGCCGGCGGCGAGGTCGGCGTTGTCCATCAGGTCGTCGGCCCAGGCCTGGCCAGTGAGGGACAGGCAGAGCAGCAAGGGTGACAGGCGGTTCATGACGTTCTCCTGGCTTACTGCACGACCACGTTGATGGTGCGCGTGGTGCCTTGGCTGGTGGTCACGGTGGCCGTCGGGTTGGCGGTCGGGATCACCGTGGTGCTGTTGCTCACCGCAAGACGCCAGCGGCCTGTCACCGGTACCGCGACACTGCCCAGGGTCACCAAGCCGCTCTGGGTGGTCACCTGGATGGTGACGGTGTTACCCGTGGTCACCGACGAGGTACCGCTGAAGTCCCAGTTGAAGCGGTTGTTGGAGCGTGCCGTGACCGTGGCGGTGGTGATCGCCAGGGTTTCCGCCGCCGGGCGTGGCGAGACGTTGACCGTGACCGTTGCCGGTGCCGAGAGCGCGCCGAGCGTGTCACGTGCGACATAGGTGAAGGTCGTGGTGAACGCCGTGGTGACGGTGGTCGGCGGCGTGTAGGTGACCGTCGTGCCATCGGTGCTGACCGTGCCACGGCCTGCGGCTGGCTGTACCAGGTTGACCACGGTCAGCGGCACGTTGCCCTCAGGGTCGGTGTCGTTGGCCAATACGTTGATGGTCAGAGGCACGCCCAGGGTGGCAGCGGTATCAGGGTTGGCAGTGGGTGCCTGGTTGGGCGCGACGTTGATGGTCACGGTGGCAGGTTCCGACTTCAGCCCCTTGGCATCCATGGCCCGGTAGCTGAAGGTGGCGACCACAGGTTGCGTGGCATTGGCTGGCGGTGTGTAGACCACCGAGGTGCTGCCATTGAGTACCACGCCACCGAGGCCGGTGCCTGGCTGGGTGAGGTCGGTGATGGTCAGCGGTACATTGCCGTCCGGATCGCTGTCGTTTTGCAGCAGGTTCAGGGTCAGTGGGACGCCGACGCTGGTGCTGCCGGTGTCAGCTTGGGCCAGGGGGGGTTGGTTATCGGGTTCGATGGGCGCACTGCCGACCACGGTCACTGGCTCCACATCGCTGCCGCCGCGGCTCGACTTCACCGTGATGCTTGCCGGAGGCTGGGTGAGGTCGGCGACCGTGAGGGTCTGCAAGGTGCCGGACTTGGACAGGCGACCATAGCCTTGGGCGACCATGTCCGGGATCAGCACTTCGTCGCTGGAGCGGGCCTCGATCACCAGGCGCTTGTTGGCCCAGTCATAACGAGCGGTACTGATCTTGACCACATCTGAAAGCTTGCTGGAAATGGCAGTCGGCTGGGTCTGCAGGTCGCTTCCCGTGGCGGTCACCACGACCACCGAAGGCGGCTCGGACTGGCTCAGCTGTTGGCTGAAGAAGCGTCCTTCGTGGTCAGTGTCCAAGGTGAACTGGCAGGGCGAGGGTGGCGAGCCGATCAAGGCCAAGCCACTGCGCATGCACACGCTGGCATCGCTGGGGGCCTTGGCGAACACCTCGATGCGGGTACCGGTGCCGGTACGCGAGTAGGTGGCACGCTGGATCGACGCTGGCAGCTGCGGGCGCTGGTCGAGGACCTTGCCGGAAACGGTGAACTGGTCGGTGAAGATTTCACCCGCCGGGCCCTGGATGCGGATGAAGTTGGTGCCGAATGGGCTCCCCAGTACGCGTTCGGTGCGGTTGGGGTCACCGATGAAGGTATCGGTGGTGCCGGTGTCCGGGTTGATCGCGGTGTAGGGCGCGCCTTCGCCCTTCAGGAATGGGCCCAGGGCACCGTTGAGCGCGCCGGTGAAGACCCCAGGCGCGCCGATGCCGATGTCGCGGGTGATGTTGATCGCCCGCCGACCAGGCGTGGTGACGTTGACCGTCTCGACGCCATAGGGGTGGGTGATGGTGTATACGCCAGCGGTCGGGACCGAGACACGGATGCGAATCCGGGCGAAGCTTTGCTGGTCGCCGTCCACCGGGTTCTCCGAGGCGAACGCCGCTTCCAGGCCGGCCACATAGGCATCGAGCTCATAGCCGCTGTTGCCCACCGCGGGAATGGTCGCCTCGGCCAGGAACCAGAACATCTCCGGCGGCCAGTTGTCCGGGAACACCAGCGGCAAGGTGTCGTCGTAGACGCCCGGCTCCGGCAGCAGCGTGCACATGTAGGCGGGTGCGCCCGGTGCGCCGGCGACCAAGGTACTCACCGCGCGTGATCGGCACAGCTCCAGTGACGTACCGCCGGTTTCCAGGTCTTGATACCACAGCGGATAGCCCCCTGTGGCGAAGGTGTATGGGCCCGGATCGACATCGTACAGCGCAGCCCAGGCCGCACTGGTCAGGGAAAGAGAGAAACCGGCGGCGAACAGCGCACGGCGTGGCCAAGTGTTCATGCTGCCTCCTTGAAGGCTGAGCCTTTGTCTGTTCATGGCACCAGCACCACGTCTTCGATATCGCTACCGCCGTGGGTGCTGGTGACGCGCACCTGGGCTGGCGGTAGAGGTGTGATCGATTGGTTGAGCGTTTTCACTGGGCCGTCGCCGATGAGGTCACCGATTGGCACGCCGTCTGCGCTCTGGGCAGTGAAGGCCGGCGGGTCGGTTTCATCACTGCTGCTGGCTACCAGGCTGAGAGTGCCGGTTGCCAGGCTGTACTCGGCACGTGTGATGCTGACCAGATCGGTCAGCGGTAGGGCGGCCTCGGTGGCTTGGCTGGTCGCAATGGCCAGGCTGTTGTCGGCATTGATCAGAACGGTGGTGGGCAATGCCGGGCTCAGTGCCGACTGGGCGTACCAGGTGCCGGTGCCGTTGGCCTCGGTCAGCGCCAGGTTCGGCGTCTGGCTGGTCAGGGTGACAGTGGCGGGCGGCGGAGGTGCCAAAACGAAAATGTCTTGCTGGGCGAGCAGGTCGCCATTCTCGGTGCGCCGGGAGTAGGTGCTGCGCAGGGGAATCAGCGGGGTAGGGCGCGCTACCTCGGAGAGCTTCCCGGAGATCGCGAACAGATCGGTACGCAGGTCCAGGCCATTGGGGCCTTCGATGCGTACGAAGTTGGTGTTGAACGGGCTGCCTGTGACCGCCTCGTTCAAGTTGGGGTCGCCGATGAAGCGCTCCCCGGCTTCGGTGTAAGGGCCGTTGACGCTGCGCAGGAACGGCCCGACGTCACCCTTGAGCGCGCCGCTGAAGTCGCCCGCTGCGCCGATGCCGATATCGCGGGTCATATTGATCGCGCGGCGACCACCGGCAGGGACGTCGAACACTTCGACGCCGTAGGGGTGGGTGATGACGTAGGTGCCGGCGGTCGGCACATCGACACGAATGCGCACACGGGCGAAGCTGACCTGGTCGCCTTCGACCGGATCTCCCGAGGCGAATGCCGCTTCGATCGCGCTGCCATAGCTCAGGTCGATCCCGCGCGCCGCATCGACGATGGCGGCGTCGGCGGTGAACCAGAAGGCTTCATCGGGGAAGTTGCCGGGGAACGCGATGGGCTGGGTGTCATCGAAGACGCCGGGTGTCGGCAGCAGCGTGCACATGTAGGAAGGCGCTCCAGGAGCACCTGCGACCCTGGAACTGACGGCTTTGCTCAGGCACAGGTCCAAGGTGCGCCCATGACTGTCTTGATACCAGGCAGGGAAGTTGCCATGGTCTGAGGTGTATTCACCCGGGTCGACTGCGTACAGCGCAGCGTGTGCCGGGACCTGGAGCAGGCCGGCGACGATCGCCAGTGCCAGCGGGTGAAGTTTCGGTCGGTGCATGAGTCGATACCTCCTGCAAACGGGCCCATGGGACTTGGGGCGTCTGCAGGGACATCGGCAACAGCCGTGCCAAGTTTGGGAAGAATGTCTGCAAGCCTTGTGGCACAGCGCTTTCAGGAGGGAGGATGCGATTTCGCGGTGGGCGGTGTTCCCCAGGTTTGGGTGGGTGGTGGGGCTGAAAGGGGCTCGATTCTGGTGGTGTGGTGGAGCGCAGATCGAGCGCCGCTCGCGATGCGCCGCGCGGGCGGCGCCCGGTATATGCCACCCCGCTGAACCCAAGCCGAACACCTCGACGCCCATCAATTTCTCCCGCACACTGCGGAAAAAATACCAAGCACGCAGCCCCCAACCGAAAGGGGCCACAGCTGGAGCGAGAGATGGCGCGGCAACTCCCCACAACGAACGCCCAAGATCCTCTGCATCGGTCCCGGCAGGCGCGATTGCGCCTGGCCAGTGAGGGCGAATTGCCGTTGGGCGTGCTGCGCGATGAGATCGACGCCTCCTGGCGGCGTAGCCTCGGCCATGGCCTGGATTGCCTGCAAGGCGAACAGCTCGGTACGACCCTGGCCCAACGCCATGACTTGCGCCAATTGCTCGAGCAAAACCGCCTGCTGGTCGACGCCGTCACCCCCGAGCTCGATTACCTGGTCGCGCGCCAAGGCAAGGCCGGCATCGTCATCCTCGGCGATGCCCAGGCCAACCTGCTGGCCATCGAGGGGCAGACCCAGGTCCTCGACCGTGAAGGCCTGCGCGACCTGCACCCTGGTAGTTGCTGGAGCGAGTCACTGCGCGGTACCAATGCCATCGGCACCGCTGTAGTGGAAGGCCGGCCCACGCTGATCGACTGCGGCGAACACTACCTCGACCGGCTCAGCCCGTTCTCCTGTACCTCGGTGCCGCTGCGCGACCCCAGTGGCCAGGTGATCGGCGTGCTCGACATCACCCGCGAAGGAGCCCTGGGCCAGCCCCAGGACAGCCTGTCGATGCTGATGCTGGCCGCTGGCAACATCGAAAGCCGGATGTTCGGCCTGTGCTACCCGGAACACCTGGTGCTGGCCTTCCATAGCCGACCGCAATACCTCAACAGCGCCTGGCACGGTCTGCTCGCGTTGACCCTCGATGGCGAAGTGCTGGCGGCGAACGACAATGCCTGCCAGTTGCTGCAGATCGCCCGCCAGGACCTGCTGGGAAGGCGGAGCAGCGACTTGCTCGGCGAGCGTTCCCCAGCCTTTATCGCTCGCCTGTGGCAGGGTGGCACGAGCAGCGTGCACACGGCCCGGGGCGAGTTCTTCTTCCGCGCCCTGCAGCTACCGCGCCATAGCCAGATCCCAGGCGCGGCGGTGGCCAAGCCGACGCCTTCGGCCAAATCGCCGGCGCTCGACGCGCTGGCCGGTGGCGATGCGCGATTGGCGCGCAGTCTGCGCATGGCCCGGCAGGGGCTGGGCAACGGCCTGCCGGTGCTGCTTCTGGGCGAAACCGGCACCGGCAAGGAAGTGGTCGCCCGCGCCCTGCACCAGGCCAGCCAGCGCGCCGACAAGGCCTTCGTCGCAGTCAACTGCGCGGCGATTCCCGAAGGGCTGATCGAGTCCGAGCTGTTCGGCTACCGCGACGGCGCCTTTACCGGTTCCCGTCGCGGCGGCATGGTCGGGCGGTTGATGCAGGCCCATGGCGGTACGTTGTTCCTCGACGAGATCGGTGACATGCCGTTGGCGTTGCAGGCGCGGTTGTTGCGCGTGCTGCAGGAGCGCCGGGTGGCGCCGCTGGGCGCCGGCGAGGAACAGGACATCGACGTGGCGCTGATCTGCGCCACCCACCGCGACCTCAAGCGCCTGGTCAATGAGCAACACTTTCGCGAAGACCTCTACTACCGCGTCAACGGCGTATCGTTGCGCCTGCCGGCGCTGCGCGAACGCGAGGACCTGGTGGCCATCGTCCAGGGGGTGCTGGAGCGCTTCGGGGCAGGCAGCGTGACCCTCGACCCCGCCTTGGCGGCCTTGCTCGAAGGCTTCGACTGGCCGGGCAACATCCGCCAGCTGGAAATGGTCGTGCGCACCGCCCTGGCCATGCGCGAGGAGGACGAGCCGGTGCTGACCCTCGATCACCTGACCGACTGTCTGCTCGATGAGCTGACCTGTGGCAGTTCACCTTCGGGTAGCCTCAAGGACAACGAGCTGGAAATGATCCGCAGTGCATTGGCGCGCCATCAGGGCAACGTCACGGCCGCCGCCGAGGCGCTCGGCATCAGCCGGGCGACCCTGTATCGCAAGCTCAAACAGTTGCGCGGCTGACATGGGCGGACTGTTCGCAAGGCTGGTGGATTCCAGCGACCCATTGCTGATGCGCCAGGCCCTGGCCTGGCTGTATGGGTTCGTGCGCCCGCACCGTGCTGCCATCGCGGTCCTGCTCGGGTTGTCATTGGGGGCCACGATGCTGGCGCTGATACAACCCTGGCTGGTCAAGACACTGATCGACGAAGGCTTGTTGGCCAAGGATTACCAGACCCTCTGGCACATGGCCGCGGTGATGATCATCGCTGGCCTGTTCGGCACCGTGCTGGCAGGGGTCAACCGTTACCTGCACACGCGTTTGTCCGGGCGTATCCTGTTCGCCTTGCGCGATGACCTGTACCGGCATCTGCAGCAACTGTCACCGAGTTTCTACGGGCGGCGGCGCATCGGCGATATCCTCTCCCGGCTGGACGGCGACGTCGCCGAGATCCAGCGCTTTGCCGTCGACTCGCTGTTCTCGGCGGTGTCGGCGATCATCGGTCTGGTGGGCTCGGTGGTGCTGATGCTGACCCTGTCATGGCAGTTGTCGTTGCTGCTGGCGCTGCTGGTTCCGGTGCAGGTGGTCTGGCTGCGCTGGATGCGGCGCAAGGTCGAACGTGAGGTGCGCAGCCTGCGCGAGCGTTCGGCGGATGTGTCGTCGTTTCTGGTCGAGACATTGCCGGCGATGAAGTTCATCCAGGCCGCCGGCCAGCAAGGCCGTGAGGCCGGGCGCCTGGATCAGCTCGGACAGGGCTACATGCGCCAGTTGCTGAAACTCCAGGTGACCGAATTCTTCACCCAGGCGGTGCCCGGCACCCTGACGTCCTGGTGCCGCGCCTGTGCGTTCCTGGTGGGCGGCTGGTGGGTGATCCAGGGCCATTGGCAACTGGGGGCGTTGATCGCCTTTTCCACTTACATGGGCATGGCGGTAGGGCCGGTGCAGAGCCTGCTGGGCCTGTACGTGGCGGTGCAGCGCATGGCGGTGAGCCTGGGCCGGGTGATGGAGCTCAAGCGAGAAGCCGTGGCCGTGCGCGAAACCCAGACGCCCCGGCCAATGCCGGACGGGCCGGGCGAGTTGCGCCTGGAGGGCGTGCGCTTCACCCATGAGGGGCGCCAGGGCGCGGTCCTGGCCGACGTCGATGTCTGCCTTCCTGCGGGACTCAAGGTGGCGATCAGTGGCGCCTCGGGGGTCGGCAAGTCGACCCTGATCGACTTGTTGCAACGCTTCTACGATCCCGATGCCGGGCGTATCTTGCTCGATGGTGCCGATCTGCGCGAACTCGACCTGGCGGCCTTGCGTCGGCGCATCGCCGTGGTCAGTCAGGACATCGTGCTGTTTCGCGGTACCCTGGCACAGAACCTCGCCTATGGTGCGCCACAGGCCAGCCGCGAGGCACTCGAACAGGTGGTGCGCCTGGCGCACCTCGAGGGTCTGGTGGATAGCCTGCCGCTGGGCCTCGATGGTCTGCTCGGCGAGCGTGGGCAGCAGCTCTCCGGCGGGCAGAAGCAGCGCATTGCCATTGCCCGTGCGGTGCTCCAGGGGCCGTCGATCCTGGTGCTGGACGAAGCTACCTCGGCGGTGGACGAAGCCACCGAGCGCGAGGTGATCGCCGCCATCGACCAATTGTTCGCCGGGCGCACCCGAATCCTCATCAGTCACCGTCCCTCGACCCTGGCCGATGCCGATCTGCACCTGCATTTGCACAACGGCGCACTGGCTGTACGTCCCCACGAGGTGGTCCGGCATGAGCCATGACGTGCGTGTCGGCGTCATCGACAGCGGCTGCGCGCCCGGTCAGGCAGGCGCGGTCGTGCAAGGGCGGTGTTTCTGGCTGGAAGAAGGCGTGATGCACGAGGGCGCACTGCAGCCCGATCGGCTAGGGCACGGCAGCGCCGTAGTGGCCAGCCTGCAAGCCGAGGCCGGCCAGACGCCGCTCTTGCTGGCCCAGGTGTTCAACGGCCAGGGCAGCACCAGTGCCTTGCAGGTGGCCGCGGCATTGTTGTGGCTGGCAGAGCAGGGTGTGAGCGTGGTCAACCTGAGCCTCGGGCTGCAACAGGACCGCCCGGTGCTGCGCCAGGCCTGCGCCGAAGCGCAGGCATCTGGCGTGCTGCTCTGTGCCTCCAGCCCGGCGCGGGGTGGGCCGGTGTATCCGGCCAGCTACCCGGGTGTCATTCGCGTCACGGGCGATGCCCGTTGCGCACCGGGGCAATGGTCATGGCTGGGCAGCGCCCAGGCCGATTTCGGCGGCCACGTGGGGCAGCGCAACATGGCCGGAGCAAGCCTGGGCTGTGCGGCGTTGAGCGGACGCATCGCCGCCTTGCTGCGTCAGCAGCCAGACCTCGGACACGCTCAGGTGGTGGCGTGGCTGCGCGCCAATGCCACGTTCATCGGTCCTGAGCGGCGAGGTGCGGCAGATGTCTGAACCGCACATCCTGATCCTCGGCGCAGGCCCTGCCGGTGCCGCCACGGCCATCGGTCTGCGGCGCCTGGGCTACCCGGTCACCGTAATCTCCGACTGGCGCCGTTTCGCAGCTGTCGAAGGGGTATCGCAGCGTGTGTTGGAAGGGCTGCGCCATGCTGGGCTGGGTCAAGCGCTGACGCAAGCGGCGGTGCCGGCGTCGCGTCAAGTGCGTTGGAATGGCCAGCATTCGCGGTTGAACCAGGAGTTCCTACTGGACCGCCAGCGTTTCGACCTCGCTCTGCGCGATGACCTGAGGCGAGCTGGCGTGACCCTGGTGCACGGGCGAATTCGCGAGGTGACGCATGTCGCTGGATATCAGGTGCATCTGACTGACGGCCAGTTGCTGCAAGGCCGTTTCCTGGTCGAGGCGCGTGGTCGCCAGGCGCCGCTGGCCGCCGACCGCTTGCGCGGGCCGGAGACCGTCAGCCTGCTCAACCTCTGGCAGGGCGAACCTGGCGAGCCGGCCTCGGCGGTCGAGAGCCTGGACGATGGCTGGGCGTGGATGGCCCGCCTCGCCGACGGTCGTTGCTACTGGCAAGTGACCCTGGACGCCGAGCGTCTGCCGGGCAAGGTGGCATTGCCTGGCCACTGCGCCGAGCGCCGACGTGCTTCGGCACTGGTGGCCGAGCTGTTCGGCCTACAGGCCTTGGAGCCTGCCCAGGTGTATGCACGCAGCAGTACGGCGATTCTCGCCGGCGAGTGCATAGGGGACGACTGGCTGCGGGTGGGGGATGCCGCGATGGCGGTTGACCCACTGTCGGGTAATGGCATATTCCAGTCGCTGTCTTCGGCATTGCAGGCACCGGTGGTGATCAACACCTTGCTGCGTCGGCCTGAGCGAGCGGCGTTGGCCAAGCAGTTTCATCAGCAGCGTATCGAGCAACTGTTTCTGCGCTTTGCCCGCATGGGGCGCGACTTCTATGCCCAGGAAGCAACCCGTGTCGGGCAGCCATTCTGGGACCGCCGCCAGGTCTGGCCGGACGCCCAACCGATGCACCAGGCGGCGCATTGGCAGGCGATACAGGTGGCGCGGCGCCCCGTGCTACGTGACGGCCTGGTGGATGAGGCCGAAGTGGTGGTCACCGCGGACCAACCGCTTGGGGTGTGGCATCTGCATGGGATGGAGTTGGCGCCGGTGGTACGGCGATTGTGCCGCGGCGAATCGCTTGAAACCCTGTTGCATGACAGGCCTCAGGCGCAGCAGTTCATGCTCCGGCGATGGTTGGCTGAGCAGGGGTATCGCTGAAACCTTGGTGACCTTATCGCCGGCTTGCCAGCGATAAGGTCCGGGGATCAGAAGAAGGTCCCGACGATCAACTGCATGTAGGTCCCTGTATCTCGTCCACCCAGCTGCGTGCCGCCATTGGCTGCGCTGCGCTCCGGCTTGTAGAACCCCACCACCGGGCTGATCAGCAGATGATCGTTGACCATCCATTCCACATACAGGTCCAGCTCCCGACCGCCGAGGTTGCCCTGGTCGGTATCCAACGTATCGAAGTCGAAGTACAGCGCGCCGACGGTCAGATCGTCCCGTGGCTTGCCTTTGAGTGCCACGTGATGCACCTGACTGTTCTTGTTGAACGGCCCGGCGTAGTTGGCCGCCACTTCTCCCTGGAACCAGGTGCCGTAGCCACGGCTCAGTCCATAGAACAACGGGTCGAAGTCTTCGGAGAAACGGCTGTAGCGGTAGGTGGCGGTCGGTGACCAGGGTAGTTCCGAGAAGGTCCAGTTGCCCTCCAGGTACCAGGCGTTCTCGCGTCCGCCGGTCTTGTCCTGGGTCACGTACTCACCGGCCAGCTCCAGGTCTTTCACCCCCAGGTTGCCGCGCCCACGCAGGCTGGCGGTGTCCATGCCGTCGCGGTGTTCCAGGCCCATGATCTGCGCGTAGCGCTGGTCCACATCGAGACCGCGAATCCAGCTCAGGCCGACGGTGCCTGCGTCGGCGACATGCTCCAGGTTGGCCACCGCCAGCGAGGTATCGGCCTGGTAATGGTTATCGGACTTCAGCCACATCAGATCGCCGCGCCAGCCGTGGTTGCCGCCCAGGCGCAGCACGGCGGTGCGATCGAAGGCCTTGCGTGCGGCCAGGTAGTAGGCCCCGCCGCGGTCGAAGTTGGCGCCCAGGTCGACCTTGCCCAGGTTCACCGGGTCGCCTTGGATCAGGAATCCATCACCGAGGGTCACCACCTGGCGGCCACCGGAAATGTCCACGCCGTCCTCGCCCAGCGAGGGGAACAGGTTGGCCGAGCGCCAGCCCAGGTAAAGGTCTTCGATGGCGGTACGGCGCTCGTCGCCGAGGGTCAGGCCGGCGGCATCGCCATCGCCCCAGGTGGCGGAGCTCAGCAGGTTGAAGGCGCCGTAGAGCGTGCCGGCATCGGGCAGGGCCTGGCTCCCGCTGAGGCCGTACTTGACGTAGCCCTCCTGCCACGCGGTGCTGCCGGGTTGGCGGTTGCCGGCCTGGTTGAAGCTTTCGTCGCTGTGGAACACCCCGAACAGGGCTTCGAGGTCGGCGTTGAGGATGGTGCCGTCTTGGTTGTACAACTCATAGGCCTGGGCGGCGGGTGCGGCGAACAGCAGGGCCAATGTGCAGGCGAGTGCGTGCCTCATGGTGTGCTCCATGTTTTATTGTTGTTTTCGTGTTGCCTGTGCCGGCCTCTTCGCGGGTAAACCCGCTCCTACAAAGACCTCGCAGTTCGGTGATCCTGTAGGAGCGGGTTTACCCGCGAAGAGGCCGTCACAGGAAAAAGATCAGATCCTGATCAATACCGACTTGAGCTCGGTGTAGTGCTCGATGGCGGCGGCGCCCATTTCGCGGCCAACCCCCGACATCTTGTAGCCGCCGAACGGCAGCGCCGGGTCCAGCGCGCTGTGGCAATTGACCCACACCGAACCCGACTTGATGCGCGGAATCATCCGGTGCACGGCGCCCAGGTCGTTGGACCAGATACTGGCGCCCAGGCCGTAGGGGTTGTCATTGGCCATGGCGATCACTTCATCGACATCGTCGAAGGGCATGGCCACCAGCACTGGCCCGAAGATTTCCTCCTGGACCAGGCGGTGACGTTGGTCGACATCGACGATCACCGTCGGTTTGACGAAGTAACCCGGCCCGAAGCTCTCGCCACCGCAGGCAATGGTCGCACCCAGCTCGCGGCCCAGTTCGATGTAACCAGTGACCCGGTCCTGTTGCTTGGCCGAGATCAGCGGGCCCATCTGCACCGCAGGATCCAGACCGCTGCCCAGCTTCATGCCATTGGCGATCCCGGTGATGTCGCCGATGACATTGTCGAAGTGCTTGCGATGCACATACAGCCGGGACCCGGCGCAGCAGACCTGGCCTTGGTTGAAGAAGATCGCGGTGGCGGCACCCGCAGCAGCGTCCTGCAGGTTGGCGTCGGGCATGACGATGGTTGGCGACTTGCCGCCAAGCTCCAGGGTCACGCGGGTCATGTTGTCCATCGCCGCCTTGCCGATCAACTTGCCCACTTCGGTGGAGCCGGTGAAGGTCAGTTTGTCGACCCCGGGATGGCGGCTGAGCGCAGCGCCGACGTTCAGGCCAGTGCCGGTGATCACGTTGAACACACCCGCCGGGTAACCGGCTTCGTCCACCAGTTCGGCGAGTTTGAGCGCAGTCAGCGGAGTTTCGTCGGCGGGCTTGAGCACCATGGTGCAGCCGGTAGCCAGGGCCGGGCCGAGCTTCCAGCAGGCCAGCAACAGCGGGAAGTTCCAGGCGACGATGGCGCCGACCACACCGATTGCCTCACGCCGCACGAAGCCGTGGAACTGGTCGTTGGGCATCAACGGCATGGAGGCCTCGACGATGCTACCCTCGATCTTGGTGGCCCAGCCGGCCATGTAGCGCAGGAAGTCGATGGCCAGTTGCACGTCCATGACCTTGGCCACGACGGCGCTCTTGCCGTTGTTCAGGCATTCCAGCTCGGCCAGTTGCTGTGCGTCGCGCTCCATCAGGTCCGCCAGTCGCCACAGCAGGTTCTGCCGCTCGCGCGGGCGCAGTCGGCTCCAGGGCGAGTCGTCGAAGGCCTGACGTGCGGCGCGCACGGCACGGTCGACGTCTTCCTGCTCGGCGGCGGGCACCTCGCCGAGGACTTCACCGCTCGCCGGATTGCGGAACGCCAGGGTGTGGCCGCTGACAGCGTCCTGCCAGTCGGCGCCGATGCGCATTCTCAGTTTGCGTTCTAGGAAGGCGCGGGTGGCGGGCAGGATGGGCAGGTCGGAAAGCATGGGGCGGTGCCTCTTGTCGTTGGATGTGCCCAGGTCTGGCGCAATGGCCGTGCCAAGCTCGATCAATACGCGCAAGGTATTGAGCTGGCTGGGTTTTGTTCGGATGCAACGGGCAGCTTGCATCGCTGCGCTGTTGCACATTGAGACGCTGTGAGACGGTGATGAAACAGTGGTTGCGCTGGCCTTTTCGCCGGCAGCAGGCCCTGTCTCAGGATGAAACAGCCTGTCGCGAAATGGCACGCCCCAACCCATGGGGTAGCGCTTCATGGCCACCCCGAAAACCGGCTAAATAATTGAAATGCGACACTTTTAAGACACCTGGCACAGTTTCTGTATCGCAACCTGTCACATGCACACCGCTGTAACGAAGCGTGCAAGAACGATAATAACAACCGTGGAGGTCTGACCTTGAAGACGACTCGACTCCGGCGGCATGCGGGTAAACTGGCGTTGATCGCCGCCGCACTGCTGGGCACCCAGGCCATGGCGGCCGAGCAGGGCCCGAGCCTGTTGCAGAACAAGTGCATGGGGTGCCACATCCCCGAAGGCAATGACACCTACAGCCGTATCAGCCACCAGCGCAAGACTCCCGAAGGCTGGCTGATGAGCATCGCCCGCATGCAGATCATGCACGGCCTGCAGATCAGCGACGACGATCGCCGCACCCTGGTCAAGTACCTGGCCGACAAGCAGGGCCTGGCGCCGAGCGAAACCGACGGCGTGCGTTACGCCATGGAGCGCCGGCTCAATACCGTGGAGCACTTCGACACCCAGCTCAGCGAAACCTGCGGCCGTTGTCACTCAGGCGCACGTGTAGCCTTGCAACGACGCCCGGCACAGGAATGGGAGCACCTGGTCAACTTCCACCTCGGCCAGTGGCCGTCCCTCGAATACCAGGCCCAGGCACGCGACCGCGACTGGCTGGAAATCGCCCTCAAGCAGGTGGTGCCGGAACTGGCCAAGCGTTACCCGCTGCAAAGCCCGGCCTGGGCGGCCTGGGAGAAGGCCAAGCCCAAGGCCGATGCGCTGCCGGGGCAGTGGGCGTTCAGTGGCCACATGCTCGCCAAGGGCGATGTGCGTGGTGTGATGAGCGTCAGCCCGGATCAGGGCGATACCTTCAACGTCGAGGTCAAGGGCAGCTACGCCGATGGCACGCCCTTCAACGGCACTGGCTCGGCCATTCTCTACAACGGCTATGAATGGCGCGGCAACGTCAAGATCGGCGACAGCAACCTGCGTCAGGTGTTCGCGGCACTCGACGGTGAGATGAAAGGCCGCATGTTCGAAGCCGACCACGACGAACGTGGCCTGGACTTCACCGCGGTCAAGGAAGGCAAGGCACGCCTGCTGGCGGTACAACCGGCGTTCATCAAGGCTGGAGGTGAAAGCGAGATCACCCTGGTCGGCACCGGCCTGTCGGGCAAGCCCGCGCTGGGCGCCGGGGTCGAGGTGAGCGAGGTGCTGGAACAGACTCCGACCCTGGTGCGGGTCAAGGCCCGCGCCGCAGCCGATGCCAAGCCTGGCCTGCGCGAGGTCGCGGTGGGTGAGCTCAAGGGCGGCAGCCTGGCGGTCTACGACAAGGTCGACGAGGTCAAGGTGGTGCCGGCGTTCTCCATCGCCCGTATCGGCGAAAACGGCGCCAAGGTGCCGAAGGTCCAGGGCCGCTTCGAAGCCGAGGCCTGGGGCAAGGACGCCAACGGCCAGCCGCTGCGCATCGGTTACCTGCCGGCCACCTGGAAGGTCGAACCCTTCAACGAGCGTGCCGTGGAGGATGAAGACGTCAAGTTCGCCGGGCAGATGCAAGCTGACGGCGTGTTCGTGCCAGGCGGTGCAGGCCCCAACCCTGCGCGCAAGATGATGACCAACAACGCGGGCAACCTGAAAGTCATCGCCACGCTGGCCGACGGCGGCCAGACCGGCGAAGGCCACATGATCGTCACCGTACAACGCTGGAACAACCCGCCGTTGCCTTGAGGGCAGGGCGCAACGGTTTTTCCAACGGATCGATTATCGGAGGTCGCCATGGGCGCACTACTGAACCTGGTCGAACGCAACCTGCACGAAGTGCAGGTCGATGCCGACCGCATGTTGTTCCACATCCCCAGCAGTTCGCTGTTCACCGCCGATGCGGTGACCGGTGGCATCATCGACACCCTGCGCCAGCAAGGCTGCTCGGCAGAAGAATTGATGCAGCGTCTTGGCCAACGCTTCGCCGGCCAGGACATCGAAGAAACCCTGCATGAGCTCATCGCCCTGGAGCTGGTCAGCGACGGCTCACCGCTGACCCCGGAAATCGCCCTGCGCCAGGTCGAGCGCACCGCGCTCAATACCGTGGTGCTCAACGTCAACACCGGCTGCAACCTCAGCTGTACCTACTGCTACAAGGAAGACCTGGACAAACCCTCGGCGGGCAAGAAAATGAGCACCGACACCGCCGAGGCTTCGGTGGAGATGCTGCTCAAGGAGTCGCCCGATGAGCAGCGCTACAGCGTGGTGTTCTTCGGCGGCGAGCCGCTGTCCAATCGGCCATTGATCGAGCACATGGTGGCCTACTGCGAGCGGCGCTTCGCCGAGGCCGGCAAGCAGGTGGAATTCATCATGACCACCAACGCCACCCTGCTCACCGAAGAGATCATCGACTGGCTCAATGCCCACCGCTTCGGTCTCTCGATCAGCATCGACGGCCCCAAGACCGTGCACGACCGCAATCGCATCACCGTGGGCGGGCAGGGCACCTACGACGTGGTCCGGCGCAAGGCCGACCTGTTGCTGTCGCGCTACACCAGCCGCCCGGTGGGTGCGCGGGTGACCTTGACCCGTGGTATCACCGACGTCGAGACCATCTGGAACCACCTGTTCAACGAGATGGGCTTTGCCGAGGTCGGATTCGCTCCGGTCACCTCCGGCGACATGGCCGACTTCAACCTCACCGGCGAAGAACTGGTGCAGGTGTTCGCCAACATGAAGGCCCTCGGTCGTCGTTACCTGGAAGCGGCATTGGAGCACCGCAACATCGGCTTCTCCAACCTCCATCAGTTGATCACGGACATCCACGAGGGGCACAAGAAGGCCCTGCCATGTGGCGCCGGATTGAAGATGCTGGCCGTGGACCACGAGGGTGAGCTGAACCTGTGCCACCGCTTCACCGGCTCCAGCCTGCCGACCTTCGGCAACGTGCATCAGGGCGTCAGGCAAGCGCAGTTGAACGACTTCCTGTCGCAACGCCTGGATCGCAGCAACACCGGCTGCGACAGCTGTCACATCCGAAACCTGTGTTCCGGCGGTTGCTACCACGAAAGCTATGCCCGTTACGGCGATCCCCAGCACCCGACCTACCACTACTGCGAACTGATGCGTGACTGGGTCGACTTTGGCATCGAGGTCTATAGCCGCATCATGGCCGCCAACCCGGCCTTCATCGATCGCTACATCACTCCGCGGAAGGCGCACTGACATGAAGCACTTGAAGCCCCTGAACAACAAGGCGCGCATCCTCGAGCAGGCCGCCGCCGAAGACCGCGTCGAAGACGTCGTGGCGATGAGCGCGGTGGCCGGTTGCACTGCCACCACCGACCCGGGCTGGGAAGTGGACGCCTTTGGTGGCGTCAGCTCGTTGTGCCAGCCGATGGAAGCTGACCTGTATGGCTGCTCCGACCCTTGCTGGTGGCCGGCCCAGGTGCCGGACATGATGAGCACCTACCAGGATTGGAACGCCCAGGCGACCAACTCCCAGGAAGACTGGCGCAACCTGGGCACCGTGTTCCCGAAAGACAAGTGATCGGCCTGACAAGAATGACAAGGGGAAACCGCATGAATGCTGGACGTTGCGCGCAACTCGCGCTGACCATCGCCGCCTCGGCCTGCGCCTGGTCGGCCCAGGCCGACGACACCGGGCCCGCCCTCAAGGCCGGCCAGGAATATCTGATCACCACCAACTACCCGAACAACCTGCACGTCATCGATGTGGCCAGCGATACGCTGTACAAGAGCTGCCAGATGCCCGACAAGTTCGGCCCCGGCACGGCGATGATGGCGCCGGACAACCGCACCGCCTACGTGCTCAACAACCACTATGCCGACATCTACGGCATCGACCTGGACACCTGCAAAACCACCTTCCACGCCAACCTTTCCAGCGTGCCCGGCGAAGTCGGCAAGTCGATGTACTCCTTCGCCCTCAGCCCGGATGGCAAGGAGGTCTACGCCACGGTCAACCCGACCCAGCGCCTCAACGACCACTACGTGGTCAAACCACCGCGCCTGGAGGTGTTCAAGACCGCTGACGGTTTGCAGGCCAAACCGGTGCGGACCTTCCCGATGCCGCGCCAAGTCTACCTGATGCGCGCCGCCGACGACGGCAGCCTGTTCGTCGCCGGGCCCGACCTCTACAAGATGGACGTCAAGACCGGCAAGTACAGTGTCGCCTTGCCCCTGCGCAATTGGAATCGCAAGGGCTACAGCGCCCCGGACGTGCTGTACTTCTGGCCGCACCAGAGCCCGCGCCACGAGTTCTCGATGCTCTACACCATCGCCAAGTTCAAGGACGACAAGCAGGACCCGAACGAGGCAGAGCTGCTGTACGGCTACCTGAGCGTCGACCTCAAGACCGGCAAGACCCACACCCAGGAATTCGCCGACCTGACCGAGCTGTACTTCACCGGCCTGCGCTCGCCGAAAGACCCGAACCAGATGTACGGCGTGCTCAACCGTCTGGCGCGCTACGACATCAAGCAACGCAAGCTGATCAAGGCAGCCAACCTGGAACACACCTACTATTGTGTGACCTTCGACAAGAAGGGCGACAAGTTGTACCTGGGCGGGACGTTCAACGACCTGGCGGTGTTCGACCCTGAGACGCTGGAAAAGGTGAAGAACATCAAGCTGCCGGGCGGAGACATGTCAACTACCACGCCGCAGGTGTTCGTCCGTTAGTTGAGTGTTGTTTTCTTCGCGGGTAAACCCGCTCCTACAGGATGTGCAGTGCCCCCTGTAGGAGCGGGTTTACCCGCGAAAGGGCCGGAACAGACAAACAATAAGAGAACACCCATGCCCCAGCCAAGCTATTCCCTGGGCAACCAGGACAAACCGCTGCTCGACCAATGCATCGGAGATGCCTTCGACGCTACAGTCGCACGTTTCCCCGACCGCGAAGCGCTGGTGGTTCGCCACCAGGCCCTGCGCTACACATGGCGGCAACTGGCCGAAGCCGTCGATCAGCATGCTCGCGCCCTGATGGCCCTGGGCGTGCAACCCGGCGATCGCCTGGGGATCTGGGCGCCCAACTGCGCCGAGTGGTGCATCACCCAGTTCGCCAGCGCCAAGATCGGCGCGATCCTGGTCAACATCAATCCGGCTTATCGCAGCAGCGAACTGGACTACGCCCTGGGTCAGTCCGGTTGCAGCTGGGTCATCTGTGCCGATGCCTTCAAGACCTCCGACTACCATGCCATGCTGCTCGACCTGGTGCCGGGCCTGGCGCTGGCCCAGGAGGGTCAGCCAATGGACTGCGAGCGCTTCCCGCAGCTGCGCGGGTTGATCAGCCTGGCCAGTGCGCCACCCTCAGGTTTCCTCTCCTGGCAACAGTTGCAGACACGCGCCGAGGCCGTGAGTGCCCAGGCTCTGCGCGAGCGCCAGGCCCGGTTGCACCGGGACGACCCGATCAACATCCAGTACACCTCCGGCACCACGGGCTTCCCCAAGGGCGCCACGCTGAGCCACCACAACATCCTCAACAACGGCTATATGGTCGGCGAAAGCCTTGGCCTCACCGAGGATGACCGTCTGGTGGTGCCGGTGCCGTTGTACCACTGCTTTGGCATGGTCATGGCCAACCTCGGCTGCATGACCCATGGCAGCACGCTGATCTACCCCAATGATGCGTTCGATCCGCTGGCCACCCTGCGCGCCGTGGCCGAGGAGAAAGCCACCGCCCTCTACGGTGTGCCGACCATGTTCATCGCCGAGCTGGATCATCCGCAGCGTGCTGACTTCGATTTGTCTAGCCTGCGCACCGGGATCATGGCGGGTGCCACCTGCCCGATCGAGGTGATGCGCCGGGTGATCGGCGAAATGCACATGGCCGAAGTACAGATCGCCTATGGCATGACCGAAACCAGCCCGGTATCGCTGCAGACCGGCGCCGCAGACGATTTGGAGCGACGAGTCACCAGCGTTGGCCGGACCCAGCCGAGGTTGGAGAGCAAGGTGATCGACAGCGCTGGCGAGACTGTCCCTCGTGATGAGATCGGTGAGTTGTGCACCCGCGGCTACAGCGTGATGCTGGGGTATTGGAACAACCCTCAGGCTACCGGCGACAGCATCGATGCCGACGGCTGGATGCACACCGGTGACCTGGCGGTGATGGACGAACAGGGCTATGTGCGTATCGTCGGGCGCAGCAAGGACATGATCATCCGTGGTGGCGAGAATATCTACCCGCGTGAGCTGGAGGAGTTTTTCTTCACCCATCCGGCGGTGGCGGACGTGCAGGTGATCGGCGTGCCTTGCAGCAAGTACGGGGAGGAGATCGTCGCCTGGGTGCGCCTGCATCCGGGGCAGATGGCCAGCGAACAGGAGCTGCGCGAGTGGGCCAAGGCCCGGATCGCGCATTTCAAGGTGCCGCGGTATTTCCGCTTCGTCGAGGAATTCCCGATGACGGTGACGGGCAAGGTGCAGAAGTTCCGTATGCGCGAGATCAGTGTCGAGGAACTGTCAGCGGGTTGATGCACTGCCTGTTCCGGCCTCTTCGCGGCGCCGAACCGCCGCGAAGAGGCGGGTACAGACAGCCAACAACCTCAACCGCGCAGCAGCTCCGGACTATTGAAATTGCTCAACCGGCGATCCCCCTCGGCACAGTCCAACCCCACGACAGTCTCCCGCAGCAACGCCTTCTGCAAACTCCGCTCACCTGTCGCCCAGGCCTGCTCCAGCACCGGCAGCACCCGCCGTGGCAACACGCTGAACATCGGCTGCCAAAACCCACCCTGGCGCACCATCGCCGCGCAATCGTTGGCCACCGCCAAGCGCCGCAGATCGTCGATCAGCGCCTGGTCCACCAAGGGCGAATCGCACGCCAGCAGCACCACCCAGTCGTGCCGCACCGCAGCGAGGCCGGCGATAACGCCGGCCAACGGGCCGGGGAAATCTGCATCGGCATCTGCGACCAACCGATCGGCATAACCGGCATAGGACGCCTGGTTGCGATTGCAGGAAATCAGCAGATCGTCGGACAACGGCCTTACGGTACGCTGGACATGCGCGACCAGCGGCTCACCGCGCCAGTCCAGCAGGCCCTTGTCGCGCCCACCCATGCGTTGGCCGCGGCCACCGGCAAGTATCAATACGGAGCAGGGGGGCAGGGTGTCGGGCATGAACAAGGGTCCTGGGCAGTCGATGCCCGGAACCCTCTCATTCAACGCCTGGCTTGTCCAGTCAGGCTTCGCCGCTCAGCGGTTCGATTGCCCGGGATCCGCCCCGAGCCGCCAGGCGCATCACCACCACGAAGAACACCGGCACGAACACCACCGCCAGGGTCGCGCTGAGCATGCCACCGATCACGCCGGTACCGATCGCCTGCTGGCTCGCCGAGCTGGCGCCACTGGCGATGGCCAGGGGCACGACGCCGAGGATGAAGGCCAGCGAAGTCATCACGATCGGTCGCAGGCGCAGGCGGGCAGCCTGTACGGCGGCCTCGGCAACGTCCATGCCCTGGTCCACCAGATGCTTGGCGAACTCGATGATGAGGATGGCGTTCTTCGCCGACAGGCCGATCAGGGTGATCAGGCCGACCTTGAAGAACACGTCGTTGGGCATATCGCGCAGGGTCACCGCCAGCACTGCGCCGAGCACGCCCAGCGGCACCACCAGCAATACTGCGGTCGGGATCGACCAGCTCTCGTAGAGCGCCGCCAAGCACAGGAACACCACCAGCAGCGAAAGCGCCATCAGCATCGGCGCCTGGCTGCCGGACAGGCGCTCCTGCAGTGACAGCCCGGTCCACTCGAGCCCGGCACCGGCAGGCAACCGCGCGACCAGGCGCTCGATCTCGGCCATGGCTTCGCCGGAACTGCGGCCTGGCGCCGGTTCGCCGGAAATCGACACCGCCGGGTAGCCGTTGTAGCGGGTCAGTTGCACCGGGCCGCTGATCCATTTGGCCTGGACGAATGCGCCCAGGGGCACCATCTTGCCGCTGGCGTTGCGCACATGGATTTTCAGCAGATCTTCGACCTGGCTGCGTTGATCACCCTCGGCCTGCACCACCACCCGCTGCATGCGCCCCTGATTGGGGAAGTCGTTGACGTAGCGCGAGCCCACGGCCACATCCAGCACCGTACCGATGTCGTCGAACGTCACGCCCAGGGCGTTGGCCTGACGGCGGTCGACCTCCAATTCGACCTGCGGGCTTTCTGCCAGGGAGGCCTCCCGCACGTTGCTCAGCACCTGGCTCTTGCGCGCATTGGCCAGCAGCTCGTCGCGGGCAGCCATCAGCGCTGCGTGGCCCATGCCGCCACGATCCTGCAGGCGGAACTCGAACCCGGTCGATTCGCCCAGGCCATCGATGGGCGGCGGCAACACCGAGTAGGCGATGGCGTCCCTGAGCTGGCTGAAGGCTGCAGTGGCGCGGTCGGCGATCGACTGGGCGCTGTCATCGGCACCGCGCTCGGACCAGTCCTTGAGCGTGGTGAAGGTCAGCGCCGCATTCTGGCCGCTGCCCGAGAAGCTGAAGCCGAGAATCACCGTGGTGTTGCCGACGCCGGGTTCTTCGGCGTTGTGGGCCTCGATCTGCGCTGCTACCTGCTCGGTGCGCAGGCGGCTGGCGCCAGGCGGCAACTGGATGTCGGTGATGGTGTAGCCCTGGTCTTCGGTCGGCAGAAACGCCGTGGGCAGTTGGCTGAAACCATAGCCGAGCACCGCCAGCAGCACGCCATATACCAGCAGATAACGACCGCTGCGGGCCAACGCCCGCATCACCCAGCGCTGGTAGCCGTCGCTCATGGCCTCGAAGCGGCGGTTGAACCAGGCGAAGAAGCCCCGGTGCTGAGGGTGCTCGCCCTTGGCGACCGGTTTGAGCAAGGTGGCGCACAGGGCCGGGGTCAGGCTCAGGGCAAGGAACGCCGAGAACAGGATCGACACCGCCATCGACACCGAGAACTGCTGGTAGATCACCCCCACCGAACCTTTCATGAAGGCCATGGGCAGGAACACCGCCACCAGTACCACGGTGATACCGACGATGGCACCGCTGATCTGGCCCATGGCCTTGCCCGTGGCCTGCTTGGGCGGCAGGCCTTCCTCGGCCATGATCCGTTCGACGTTCTCCACCACCACGATGGCATCGTCGACCAGGATACCGATGGCCAGAACCATGCCGAACAGGGTCAACACGTTGACCGAGAAGCCCAGCGCCAGCATCACCGCGAAGGTGCCCATCAGCGCCACCGGCACCACCAGGGTGGGAATCAGCGTGTAGCGCAGGTTCTGCAGGAACAGGAACATCACCGCGAACACCAGCAACATGGCCTCGAACAGGGTACTGATGACCTGCTGGATCGATACCTTGACGAACGGCGAGGTGTCGTAGGGGATGTCGTACTTGACCCCCTCCGGGAAGTAGCGCGAAAGCTCCAGCATCTTGGCCCGCACCAGGGTGGCGGTTTCCATTGCGTTCGCCCCAGGGGCCAACTGTACGCTGAAGGCGCTGGCCGGTTTGCCGTTCAGGCGTGTGCCGTACTGGTATTCCTGGGCGCCGATCTCCACCCGGGCGACGTCGCCGACGGTCACGCTCGAGCCATCCGGGTTGGCCCGCAACACGATCGCGGCGAACGCCTCAGGCGTGCTCAACTGGCCCTTCACCACGACGTTGGCGGTGATTTCCTGGGTAGCGCGGGCCGGCAGGTCGCCGATGCTACCGGGTGCGACCTGGGCGTTCTGCGCAGCGATGGCGTCGGCCACGTCATTGGGCGTGAGGTTGAAACCGATCAACTTGCGAGGGTCGATCCAGATCCGCATGGCCCGCTCGGAACCATACAGCTGAGCCTTGCCCACACCCTTGAGGCGGCGTATCTCGTTCATCACGTTACGCGCGAGAATATCGGACAGCGCGGTTTCGTCGAGGCTGCCATCCTCCGAGGTGAGGGTGCCAAGCAGCAGGAAGCCGGTGGACACCTTTTCTACCTGCAGGCCTTGCTGGGTCACTGGACGCGGCAGGCGTGACTCGACCACCTTGAGGCGGTTCTGCACGTCGACCTGGGCCAGGTCGGGCAGGGTGCCGGGTTCGAAAGTGGCGGTGATGGTGGCGCTGCCCAGGCTGCTCTGCGACTCGAAGTACAGCAGGTTGTCGGCGCCGTTGAGTTCCTGTTCGATCAGGCTGACCACGCTCTCGTCCATGGTCTCTGCCGAGGCCCCAGGATAGACGGCATAGATCTCTACCTGCGGTGGTGCCACGTTGGGATATTGCGCCACTGGCAGTTGCGGGATGGCCAGGGCGCCGGCGAGCAGGATGAACAGGGCCACGACCCAGGCGAAGATCGGCCGCTCGATGAAGAACTGTGGCATGGCTCAGTCCCTCACTGTTCGAGGCGCTGGGCCACAGGCTGTGCCTGCGCCACTGTGTCGACCTGGACCTGGTCGCCAGCCTTGACATGCTGCAGGCCTTCGACAACCACCCGTTCGCCTGCGGCGAGCCCCTCGGTGACGCGCCAGCGGTCACCTTGCACGCTACCCAGCACCACCTGGCGCTCGCTGATGCGTGACTGGTCGTCGACCAGCAGGACTTTGGGCACCCCGGCGCTATCACGCAGGATGGCCCGTTGCGGCACGCTGATGCCCTTGGGTTGTACGGCCTGCTCCAGGCGCACCCGCACGTAGCTGCCAGGAAGCAGGTCGAGATCGGGGTTGGGGAATTCGCTGCGCAGGGTCACCTGATTGGTGCTGGGATCGACACTGATGTCGGAAAACAGCAGCGTGCCTGGCAGCGGATAGGTGCTACCGTCGTCCTGAACCAGGGTGGCGCGGGCCTGGCCGTCACCCACCTGTTGCAGCTCGCCGGCGCGCAGGGCTCGACGCAGTGCCGTGAGTTCGTGGGCTGACTGGGTGACATCGGCGTGGATCGGATCGAGCTGCTGGATGGTCGCCAGTGCGGTGTTCTCGTTCTGTCCGACCAAAGCCCCTTCGGTGACCAGGGCGCGGCCGATGCGGCCGGAGATCGGCGCGGTGACCGTGGCATAGCCCAGGTTCAGGCGCGTGCGCTGCAAGGCCGCCTTGGCCGCAGCCACCTCGGCTTCGGCCTGCAGGAAGCCGGCACGAGCGTTGTCGTACTCCTGACGGCTGACGGCCTTGTCGTCGACCAGTTGACGATAGCGTTGCTCCTGCAGGCGCGCCTGGTAGCGGTTGGCCTCGGCCTTGGCCAGGGCGGCGCGGGCGCTGTCGTGGTCAGCCTTGAACGGGGCCGGATCGATGAGAAACAGCACATCGCCCTGCTTGACGTCGCTGCCTTCGCGATACACGCGCTTGAGCACCACGCCGGCCACCCGCGCGCGGACTTCGGCGGTACGCGGCGCCAGCAGGCGGCCACTCAGTTCGCTGCTGATGGCCAGGGGCTGCAATCTCAGGGTCTCGACCCTTACCTGGGGTGTCGGTTGCTTGGCTGGCTGCTCGCTGCCGTCGTTGCAAGCGCTGAGGGGCAGGGTGATGAACGCCATGAGCGCCAATTGGCGCAGGCGGGTGGGGCGAATGATAGACATGCGGATCTTCCGATGATGACCGGAGGTATCCTAAGGCAACGCTGCCCCTGGAGGCTGTTACCAGCTGTAGGAGGTGTGTGAAAAAGTGTGAAGAATGGTCCTGTGTAGTTGTAGGGTTCTATATCCTGCATAGGCCTCTACCGGCTCCATCGTCGATGATTCCTTTCGCAAACGCCAGCCAAGCCCTCTATGCCGAACATTTTCCTGGTCGAAGACGACAGCGCGCTCTCCGAATTGATCGCCAGCTACCTGCAACGCAACGATTTCCACGTCCGGGTCATCGCCCGGGGTGATCAGGTGCTGGAGGCGTTCCGAGAGGAAAAGCCCGACCTGGTCATCCTCGATCTCATGCTCCCCGGCATGGATGGTTTGCAGGTCTGCCGCCTGCTGCGTCAGGCCTCGCCAAGCGTGCCGATTCTGATGCTCACCGCCCGTGACGACAGCCACGACCAGGTTCTGGGTCTGGAGATGGGCGCCGACGACTATGTCACCAAACCCTGCGAACCGCGGGTGCTGCTGGCCCGTGTGCGGACCTTGCTGCGCCGCAGTACGGTCAACGAACCCCGTCTGGACAATGAACGGATCGTTATCGGCGGCCTGTGTATCGAGCTGGCCGAGCGGACAGTGTGTTGGCGCGGTGATGAGGTCGAGTTGTCGAGCGGCGAGTACAACCTGTTGGTGGTGCTGGCACGCAACGCCGGCGAGGTGCTCAGCCGAGATCGCATCCTGCAGCAGCTGCGCGGTATCGAGTTCAACGGCACCGACCGCTCGGTGGATGTCGCCATTTCGAAACTGCGGCGCAAATTCGACGACCATGCCGGCGAAGCACGCAAGATCAAGACCGTCTGGGGCAAGGGCTACCTGTTCAGCCGTGTCGAGTGGGAGTGCTGAAGGTCGATGCTGAAACTTCTGGTGCGCCTGTATCTGGTGATCATCGTCGCCTATGCCGGCGCCATCCTGTTCATCCCCCAGGCTATCGTCGGCTTGTTCCATGAGCGCTATACCGCCTACAACCTGGATCAGGCCAAGGGTGTACAGGCGCTGATCGTGCGCCAGTTCCAACAGGCCCCACGCGAGCGCTGGCCTGTGCTGGAGCAGGAGTTGGCGCAAACCTTCGCGCCGCTTGAGGTCAAGCTGGTGACCATGGACCAGGCCGGGCTCAGCGCAGCCGAGCGTGGACGCCTGGAGCAGGGCCTGCACGCCGTGCGCATCGCTGAGTGGGGTTACTACGAAACCGTACTGGCGCCGCTGGGCGACGGTTGGCTGGTTCGCCTGCATTCGCCGCCCGATCCACTGGACATCAACCTGTTGTCATGGGGCGTGACCGTTCTGATCGGCGCTGCGATGCTGGGCTGCCTGCTGCTGTGGCTGTGGCCCCACTGGCGCGATCTGGAGCGGCTCAAGGAAACCGCTCGACGCCTCGGGCAAGGGCAGATGGCTGAGCGTACGCAGATCTCCCCGCATTCGAACATCGGCGAATTGGCTGGGGTCTTCGACACCATGGCCGAGGACCTTGAACGTCACGTCAACCAGCAGCGCGAATTGCTCGATGCTGTTTCCCACGAGCTGCGCACGCCGCTGACGCGCTTGGACTTCGGCTTGGTGCTGCTGTTCGACGAGGTGCCGCCAGCCAGCCGCAAGCGTCTGTTGGAACTGGTCGGCCATGTAAGGGAACTGGACGAGCTGGTGCTGGAGCTGCTTTCGTACAGCCGCCTGTACAACGCCGATCAAGCCCGAGAACGGGTCGAGGTGTCGTTGCTGGAGTTGGTCGACAGCGTGCTCGGTGGCTTCGCCGAAGAACTCGAAAGCCGCGATATTCGTTGGGAGGTGCGCGCCGAAAGCGAGCTGCCACGTTTCGTCCTCGACCCCAGGTTGACCGCTCGGGCGGTGCAGAACCTGGTGCGCAATGCCATGCGCTATTGCGATAGACGTCTGCTGCTGCGTCTGCGCCTGGACCAGAAGGGTGCCTGTCTGCTCACCGTGGAGGATGACGGGATCGGCATCCCCAGCGAAGAACGTGAGCGGATTTTCCAGCCCTTCTACCGCCTGGACCGTAGCCGCGATCGTGGCACCGGCGGTTTCGGCCTGGGCCTCGCGATCAGCCGGCGTGCCATCGAGGGACAGGGGGGCACTCTGGCCGTCACCCAGTCCGCGCTCGGCGGAGCGCAGTTCATCATCCGTCTGCCTGCAGGTCGGGCACCCGCCGCCTAGGGCGCGGTCCAGACGACGAACCTGTCCTTGCCGTTGTGCTTGGCTGTGTACAGCGCCTGGTCCGCCTTCACCAGCGCGGCGCTGAGGCTATCGCCGGCGTTGACCTGGACCAGCCCGATGCTGATGGTTACCGACGGCGTCCCTAGGTCTTCCCGCACCCGTCGGCACAACGCCCCCACTTCCTGTTCGGCCGCTGAGCCGGAAATGCCGTGGAACAGGATCGCGAATTCCTCGCCGCCCAGGCGTGCGTAGTCGTGGTCGGCCACCGCCAGCTTGATGTGGGTGGCCACGCGCTTGAGCACTTCATCGCCGACATCATGGCCAAAACGGTCGTTGACCTGCTTGAAGTTGTCGATGTCGATCATCGCCAGGTACTGCCCGGGGGCCGGCACCTGTATCTGTCGCTCGGCCTTGGCCATGAACGCACGTCGATTGGGGATTTCGGTCAGTGCATCGATATAGGCCTGGTCGAGCAGGACCTTGGACAGGTAGAAGTTGTGCAGCTTGGCCCGGCGCATCTGCAGGTAGCTGTAGGTGACCAGCCCGCTGAGGAACAAGGCGTAGCTGATCAGCATGGTGGCCTCGAGGTCGTCGAGGTCGATGCGGGTATGGTAGAACGGATTGAGCAGCGCCCAGGTGATGGCCACTGCACAGAAGAACGACCAGCGCCGCACCGGCAGTACCGATATCGCGTACAGCACGGTCGATACGCCCAATACCAGCCATACCGGACGCAACTGGATGGGTATGCCTTCGATCACCAGGCGCATGCCCAAGGTGATGATGCCGACGAACAACAGGTTGAGCACGTCGAAATGATGGCTGCGGCGGGTGAAGCGCAGGATCACCGTCAGGATGCCGAGCAGTGCCAGGAACATCCAGGAGCGCCACGTGAAACCCTGACCGCCGAGGAAGCTGACGATCAGGTCGAACACCAGCCAGATACCGATGCTGACGCAGAAGATCAACATGCAGAAGGGGCGTAGCAGGTCGAACTCGTGTTGACGGAATTCCGAGCGCAGGGCGGCGGGGGCGACCTGCTTGCGCACATAGGCTTCGATGGTCTTGAACATGGAGGCTCCGGCTGGTCAATCGCGCCGCAGAATGCCCTGCGCCCATGAACGATAGCTCAATGCGAACACGGCTTCGGCATGGCAGCCGCTACCGAGCAGCGGTTGCGCAGGCTCGGCGCGAAACGGCTGGCCGGGGGCGCTGACCTGGCGAAACGCTTCGCGAACCACCCCTACCTGACAGGGTAACGCTTGTTCGTAGCCCTGGCGTACCAGCGGTGACAGACGCCCGGTGCCGGCGCCGTCCTGCCACCATACCTGCAGCCCCAATCCGGCCAGTTGTTCCAGCCACTGGGCATTGACCCGAGGTGCCAGCTTGCCCGCACTGAAGGCGCTGATATGCACGGGCTTGTCCAACTGCCGGTTGAACGCTTGCAATTGACGCTGTAACGCTTCGCGGCGAGAGGCCTGGCGGAAATGCCAGTCATCGAGCTCCATGGGCAGGTACCAGCCGGCCACCTGCAGGTTCCAGTGCTCGCGTACCTTCTGATACTGCTCAAACGAACGCCCCAGTTGGGTTTTCCAGTAGTTGTTCAGGCCGTCGTCGTCGAGCGCTTCGATACGTTGGTAATAGTCCGGATCCATGTACAAGCCCAGCACCAGCTCCAGGCCCTGGGCGCGCGCTTCGCGCAGGCTGTTGGCCAGCCAGCCCTGGGCACCGCCGAAGTCACTGTCGCCGTAGGCGCTCCACTGCACCAGCAAGGTCTTGCCACCCTGGGCGACGGTGGCGCGCCAGAGCTGTTGCCACTGCGCCGGGGTGACGCTGGCGTCGCGGTTCAGCGGTTGGTAGAACAGGCGCTGGTCAGCCATCGCCGGCAGGCTCAACGCGAGCATGAGAATCGCCAGGATCGTCCGCATCAGAAGGTCAACTCCGCACCCAGCAGCACCCCATTGGCGCGTTCATAGAGATTGCCGCCCAGCGATTGCTGGTACTCGGCACGTACTTTCAACGAGCCGCGGTAGGCGTTGTAGCGATCGTCATCGAACCACCACTGCCAGCGCACACCGACCCCGGCACGGGCGTCCTGACGCCAGTCGTTGCTGGGATCCTGAGCGGAAAACTCGAGAAAACCGTAGGGCATGATGGTTTGTGGAGAGTTGCCGGGCAGCTTCCAGGCATGACCCTGCTGGTAGCGCGATAACCAGGCATGGTCACCGGCGCGGGTCCACCAGGCGGCGTCAAGGTACAGGAAGCGCTCGTTCCAGTCGTCTTCGTCGATGCGCCAATCGTTGCGCCACTCGCCCTGATCGAGGAACGAGGCGGTGGCGCGCAGCAGCAGGTCGTTGCTCGACTCGGCGTGGCCGCGCAGGTCGCCCCAGTTATCGCCGACCTTGCTCGGGCTAAGCAGTTCGCCCAGGCTCAGGCCGCTGTAGTGTTCGCTGTCGATCTGGCGTTGGTGATAGAGCTCGGCATAGAGATTGAGGTTGGCCTGACCGAAGGGCTTGTAGCGCAGGCCGATGCCGGTGCCCATGCTCTGGGCGTAGTCACTGCGGCTTTGCCCGCCGAACAGTACCCGGCCATACACCGATAGCGTGCGGCCGTTGCGGCTTGGCTCCTCGCCCAAGGCATGGTCCCACATGGCCAACTGCACGTTCTGCGATTGGGCGCGGCGGTCGCTGCCGCTGCGAAGGCCATTTTCCAGGAAGCGATCGTTGGTCGAGGTGCCCGCCGGTGACCAGGTGCTGGCCAGCGTTATGGTATCGCGACGCGAGAGGGCTTCGTGGGCCCGACGCTGGCGGTACTTGCGGGCTTCAAGGCTGCCGTATTCGTCGTCGCCATCCACCACGTTCTGTTCGACGTCGATGACCCGGCGCAGCTCACGGCGTGCCGCGGCGCTGTCCTCGACTTCGTCATAGCGCAGTGCCAGGGTCTCGCCGAGCCGGTAATCTTCCGGAAAGTCGCGGGTGGCGCGTTCCAGATAGGGGATCGACTGACGTCGCTGAGCCGGTTCCGCCGAGCTTGCCAGGCGCATGCCGTAGTCGGCGCGATAGCGCGGCTGGTCCGGCGCCAGGCGCACCGCCTCGGCCATCCAGGCGGTGCTCTGCGCGGTGTCCCCGGCCAGTTGCGCGGTATTGGCGGCGGCGTAGTAATGATCTGCGCGCGGCTGGTGAGTCAGGGCTTGGCGCTGCATGGCCAGGGCGCCTTGCAGATCACCCTGGCGTTGGGCAATGGCGGCGCCCAGGGCCCAGTCATCGGCGCTGTCATGGGCGGCGGCGTCCCAGTAGCGGCGGGCGGCTGCGGCGTCGCCTGCGTTGAGCGCACCGCTGGCGGCGGTCAGGCGGGCGTTGTCGTTCCAGGCCTCGGCCGGCAGGTTACGCCAGATCGGCAGCGCCGCTTCGGAGTCGCCGGCGGCTTCCAGGGCATAGGCGAGGGGCAGGGGACTCTGGCCAGGGTCCAGGCGTTCGGCGGCCTGATAATAGACCACGGCTTCCCCCGGCTGATCGGGCATGGCGCAACGGCCCAAGGCGCGATATTGCCCAGCTTCGCTCGGCGTGGCCGGTATCGCCTGGCGCACGGCCTGGCATTGCCCGGCCTCGGCCAGACGGCCCAGCAGTTGCCCTCGGGTGGCGGCGTCGACCCGAGGGATCAGGTCCAGCAAGCGCTTCGAGGCCAGTGGCCCGCCATCGCGTGCGTAGAGATTGCCCAGACGCTGCAGCAGAGAAGCGTTCAAACGACCCTGGCGACGATCATAGGCCTGTTCGAGCAACTGACGTGCACGGTTGTCCTGTCCGTTCTGCATCAACAGGTAGGTGGCTTGCTCGAGAGCTGCCAGATCGCCCGTCTGCCGATAGCGCGCTTCCCACTCTGGTGCGGTGCGCGGTTGCGGTGGGTCGCCGTACAGGCGCTGCTTGAGAATTGCGTAGCTGCGTGCATCGGCGCTGACGGTACAGTCCTTGAACTGGGCACGGGCCAGATCGCGATCGTGCCGCGACAGCCATTCCACCGTCTCCAGGCACGGGCGCTGCAATTCATTGCTCAGACGACGCACCAGCGGGGCATCGCCACCTTCTCGGGCCAACTCCCACAGTTGCTGGCGTTGCTCAGGTTGCTCCAGTTGATCGGCTGGCAGCGTTTGCAGCCAGCGCTTGGCTTGCTGGTTCTGGTCGACGGCGATCGCGCGGTTGGCCATGGCCAGGCGGGCCTGATTGGCTGCTTGCGGGGACGGCGCGCTGGGCAGCAGTTTTTCCAGCCCGGTTTCATCCACCTGCTGCACATAGGCATTGGCCAGGCGCTGCCAATCTTCGGCCGCAAGCTGGCCCTGAGCGGCCAGCGGCTCGAGCTGTTCGATGGTCTCGCTCCAATCGTGCAGCTGCTCGGCGAAATTGGCCCGGGCCAGGCGTAGCACCCGGCCATCGTTCTGGGGTGGCAAGTGGTTGAGCCAGTCCAGGGCCTTGGCTGCGCCTTCGGACTTGGCCAGGCGCAGGCTGTAGGCCTGCCAGAGTCGGACCCGTTGATTGCCGTCGCTGCTGGCCAGCCAGCTCTGCACTTGGTCAGCGGGCGGAGGCCCCTGCTCGATCCACGCCAGGCGCAGCTCCAGCAAGGCATCGGCGTGCTCGGGGCTGGCCTGCAACTGTTCGGCGAGCGCCTCGGCCTGGGCATAGCACCCTTGATGCGCCAGCGCCTGCACCAGCAGTGCACGGGCCTCGTCGTTGTTGGGCACGCGGCCCAGAACGTGCCGGGTCAAGCGCTCGACCTCCGCCCAGTTGTCCTTCTTCGCTTCGCGATAGCTCCTTTCCATGAACGGATAACTGGTGAAACGCTGGAAGTCGGTCATCGGCGCTGCCAGGGTCGGTAGTGCGGTGGAGCACAGCAGCAGGCCGGTGAAGGTCAGGGTAATACGCGGCGTCATGCCACCTCCCGGGTCAGGTCATAGGCGGCCTGCTGCTCGCGGGCCTGTTCTTCTAGCGCCTCTTGCAATACCTGCTCGGTGATGATGCCGCGCGCGACCAGGTGCTCGCCCAAGGTCTGCGACTCAGGGTCGAAGTCGATCAACGCCTGGTTGAACAAGGCCACGGGGACCATGCCGCGGACCTGCAGCAGGGTGCCCAGCAGCACCAAGTGTGCCGCCACCCGTTCGATCAGCTCGGCGTCATCCTGATTGCGCTGAAGTACGGCCAGCATTTGCCGGGTCTCAGCTTTTTGCCAGGGGCTTGGGTAGTGATGCAGCAGTCCCAGAGTCACCCGACCCTGGGGTGCCAGGCGGGCCCTGACCGGGCGTTTGAGCTGGCGGCTGATCACCCCTAGCGACACCTGGCTGACCGGGCTCTCGCTGGCCAGCACCAGGGTGTCGCCATCTTCGTCCACCGGTAGTACGCCATAGTGGGTGGCCAGGCGGCGCGGCAGCTTGGCGATCAGTTGCGGGTCGAGCTTGAACGGGTTCAGCAGCGCCCAAGGCATGTCGAACTGTTCGGCCAGGGCTTTGACCAGTTGCTCGCTGTTCAGCCAACCGCGCAGGAGCAGCTCATGCCCCAGGCGCCTGCGCACCGGGCTGGTGATGGCCGCTTGAAGCTGCTCTTCGTCGAGCAGCCCCTGGGCAACCAGGCGCTGGCCGAGAGGTTGCCGTGCCGGTTGGGTGAGCGCCGGGAACTCGTGGGTGGTCTTGTCCCAGGCCACGCGCCGCGAGTCGCCCATCTCCATGACCTGGCGCAGGGCGCGCAGGTTGGCGAAGAAATTGACGAAGTTGCTCCACATCATGCGCGGGGCCGACAGCAGACCCTCGCCGATACCGTAGTAGCGGGTCACGAACCAGCCGCGTTGGAACAGGCGGTTGACCAGCATCAGGCCGTTGAGCCAGAGCAGTGTCGATAACAGCCGGCTGTCGCCGAGGATCGACATGAAGTGCCAGGCATCCGGGGCGATGGCCGTCACCAGCCACATGGCCAATAACACCAATAGCAACAGGTTGACGAGAAAACTCAGCAGGTAGGCGAACAGCCCCCGGCGGTCGCGCCAGAGGAAGTAGTTGAGCGCGCCTTTGCGGCTCCAGCCCAGGTTGCTGGTGCCCTGGAACACGATGCCGACGATCCAGCGCGACTTCTGCCGGATGGCATGCTGCCAGTCGCGCGGGAAGTGCTCGCGTACGCAGATCACGTGGGAGAACTCGCGGCTCATGCCTGGGCGCCACTCCTGCTTGAGGGCCAGCGCCGGGTCGGTGATGGAATAGCGGGCGAAGATGCACTTCATGCCTTTCTGCTTCAGGCGGAAGCCGATGTCGTAGTCTTCGGTCAGACTCTGCACGTCGAAGGCGATGCCATCGCCGTCTTCGAGCAGGGCGGCGATGGCCCGACGGCTGAAGCAGGTGCCCACGCCCGCGCTGGGTACCTGGCCGGTCAGGGCTTCGCGCACGATGACGTCCTTGCCGTGGTTCTCGGCGAATTCGTCGACATAGTGCCCGGCAGTGAAGCCTTTCCACTCCGCTACGTACGGATACACCGGGATCTGGATCATGTCCTTGGCTGGCAGCAGGTAGTTGAACAGGCGCAGCTCCATGGGCGAGATGACGTCCTCGGCATCGTGGAGGATGAAACCGGCGAACTGGATTCGGGCGTCTTCCTGGAAGCGCAGGATGGTATCGATGATGTTGTTCAGGCAGTCGGCCTTGCTGGTAGGGCCAGGGCGTGCACAGACGACTTTGTGCACGTTGGGGTAGTGCAGGCAAACCGCGTCGACATCGGCCTGGGTCTGCGGATCGTTGGGGTAGGTGCCGACGAAGATCTGGTAGTTTTCGTAGTCGATGGTCGAGGCGGCCAGACGCGCCATCTCGCCGACCACACCCACCTCGTTCCAGGCCGGGACCATGATCGCCAGGGGCTTTTCGGGAATTTCGTAAAGACGCTTCTCGTCCGCCCGCTCGTACTTGTCGTAGATGCGGAATTGGCGGATCAGCTTGCGTCCCCAATAGCAGAGGTCGATGAACAGGTCATCGAGACCCAGCAGAAACATCAGCGTGGCCAGGATGATCGCGAGGATCTTCAGGCCGAACAGCACATAGGTGAGGAAATCGATGAAAGCCAGGCTCATGCGTCTACTCGTTGCTCAGCGGTTTCCTGGAACCAGCGGGTCAGGCGCTCGGCGATCTTGTGACTGGCCGTGCCGTCACCAAATGGCGTATACACCCGCGCCATGCGCTCGTAAGCGACCGGGTCGTCGAGCAGGCGGCTGGTTTGCTCGACGATGTGTTCGGTCTGGGTGCCCACCAGCTTGACCGTGCCGCCCTTAAGCACCGCGGGCCGTTCGGTGACCTTGCGTAGCACCAGCACGGGCTTGCCAAGGGCGGGGGCCTCTTCCTGGACGCCGCCAGAGTCGGTGAGAATGATGTGGGCGCGGGCCATCAGCCAGACGAAATGCTGATAGTCCTGCGGCGCGATGAGATGGATGTTGCCGCGGTTGGACAGCACGCCGTACACCGCTTTCTGTACTTGCGGATTGAGGTGAACCGGGTAGACGAACTGCACATCTGGGTAGCGTTCGGCCAACTGGGCCAGGGCCTGGCAGATACGCTCGAAGCCGGGACCGAAGTTTTCCCGGCGATGGCCGGTGATGAGCACCATGCGTTGCTCGTCGCGCAGAGCGCTCAACGGCGAATCGGCGGCCGGGCGCCATTGGTGTTCGGCCAGGTGGTCGCGCATCCACAGCAGTGCGTCGATCACGGTGTTGCCGGTCACTTCGACATGTTCTGGCGGCACGCCTTCGCGGATGAGGTTGGCGTCGGAGTCGCGGGTGGGCGTGAAGTGCAGGTCGGCAAGCACCCCGGTCAGGCGCCGGTTGGCTTCCTCTGGCCAAGGTTGCTGCAGATTGCCGGTGCGCAGGCCAGCCTCGACGTGACCGATGGGGATGTGCCGATGGAAAGCGGCGAGGGCGGCGATGAAACTGGTGGTGGTGTCGCCGTGGACCAGCACGATATCGGGCTTGACCTGTTCATAGGCGCTGTCGATCTTGTCCAGCAGGTCGCGGGACAGGCCGTTGAGCGTCTGGTTCTGGGTCATGACCCTGAGGTCCTGGTCCACGCTCAGGCCGAAGGCAGTGAGGACTTGTTCGAGCATTTCCCGGTGCTGGCCGGTGGAGCAGATATGCAGGTCGACGTCTGGCCACTGACGTAACACGCGGGCCAGTGGTGCCATCTTGATTGCTTCGGGGCGGGTGCCGAACACCATCATCACGGTATGGGGCATGCTGTACTCCTCGTCCTGGTCCCTGTCCGAGATCTGCACGCACACTGCAGGAAATTAGATACAAGCAGTGGACCTGCCGCTTGTCCAATCCGTTCAGGTCTTTGACGCCGGCTCGCTGACGTCGACAGCAGGAGGTTGATCGGCCTGGCCGGGCGGAGTACCGTTTGCGCTCTTCATCAACGGGAGCCCCGCATGCAAGGCAAGGCCCGCAAGATCGTCCAGGCCATTCTCTACGAAGCCATCGCCGTGGCGTGCGTCGCGCCTGCGTTATCGCTGATGTTCGACGCCGGGATGGCCCATTCGACGGTGCTGTCGGTATTGATGTCGGGCGTGGCCATGAGCTGGAACATGGGTTTCAACTGGGCGTTCGAGCGTTGGGAAGCGCGCCAACAGGTGCGCGAACGGACCTTTCTGCGGCGGTTGCTGCATGCCTTGGGCTTCGAGGGCGGACTGGTGGTGCTGTTGCTGCCGCTGGTGGCGTTCTGGCTGGACATCAGCCTGTGGGCCGCGCTGCTCACCAACCTGGCGCTGTTCGCGTTCTTCTTCGTCTATGCCTTCGTGTTCCAGTGGGGGTTCGACAAGGTTTTCGATGTGCCACTGTCGGCCCAGCAAGCCAAGTGTTGACTCAGGCCCAGGCGGCAGGATAACGTCTCGCTCCATGAACCCATTCCCGCACGTCCACGCCATTATTATTACCGCCATTATCAGCTTGGCGGGCTAGCGCGTACGTGCACCGAACCCGCCCTGGAGGCGGGTTTCTTCTCTCTGACTCCTGGGCAAATACGAAAACCGCCAGGAGTCATCGATGACCAACCTCAGTGTCAGCCCACGCAGCGCCTCAACTCCCCAGCAACTGCTGTCGGAGCAGGTGCGGCGCATTCTTGCAGCGCCTGTGTACGACCTGGCCATCGAAACCCCGCTGCAGGCCGCGCCGGCCCTATCGGCCAGTCTGGGCAACCAGGTGCTGCTCAAGCGCGAAGATCTGCAACCAACCTTTTCCTTCAAGATCCGCGGGGCCTATACCCGGCTTTCGCGCCTGAGCCAGGCCCAACGCGAGCGTGGCGTGGTGACTGCCTCGGCCGGCAACCATGCCCAGGGCGTGGCCCTGGCCGCTTCGCACCTGGGCATCAAGGCCACCATCGTCATGCCCACCACCACGCCGTCGTTGAAGATCGAGGGGGTGCGCTCGCGCGGTGGCCATGTCGTGCTGCACGGCGAGAGCTTCCCGCACGCCTTGGCTCACGCCTTGACACTGGCCGACAGCGAAGGCGCGACATTCGTGCCTCCCTATGACGATCCTGATGTCATCGCCGGGCAGGGCACCGTGGCCATGGAAGTGCTGCGCCAGCACCCGGGGCCACTGGATGCGATCTTCGTGCCGGTCGGCGGGGGTGGGTTGATCGCCGGCATCGCCGCCTACGTCAAGTACCTGCGCCCGGAGGTCAAGGTGATCGGGGTCGAGCCGGACGATTCCAATTGCCTGCAGGCGGCGATGGCCGCCGGTGAGCGGGTAATCCTGCCCCAGGTCGGGACCTTCGCCGATGGCGTTGCGGTGGCGCAGATCGGAGCCCACTGTTTCGAGCTGTGCCGGCATTTCGTCGATGAGGTGATCACAGTCAGCAGTGACGAATTGTGCGCGGCCATCAAGCACATCTATGACGATACCCGTTCGATCACCGAGCCTTCCGGGGCGTTGGCGGTTGCCGGGATCAAGAAGTACGTGGCCCGCGAGGCGGTGCAGGGACAGACCCTGGTGGCCATCGATTCCGGTGCCAACGTCAACTTCGACCGCCTGCGCCATGTTGCCGAACGTGCCGAGCTGGGTGAGCAGCGCGAGGCGATCATCGCGGTGACCATCCCCGAGCAGCCGGGGAGCTTTCGCAGTTTCTGCCAGGCCCTGGGCAAGCGTCAGATCACCGAGTTCAACTACCGCTACTACCCAGGCCAGGAGGCGCGCCTGTTCGTCGGCGTGCAGACTCACCCAGTACAGGATCCGCGCCAGCAGTTGCTGGCGGCCTTGCAAGGGCAGGGCTACAGCGTGCTCGACCTGACCGACAACGAACTGGCCAAGCTGCATGTGCGCCATACCGTGGGAGGGCATGCAGCGCCGGGGGTCAACGAGCGGGTGTTGCGTTTCGAGTTCCCTGAGCGCCCGGGGGCGCTACTGGGGTTCCTGGAGCGGTTGGGCAAGCGTTGGAACATCAGCCTGTTCCACTACCGCAACCACGGTGCGGCGGTGGCGCGGGTGTTCGCGGCGCTGGAGGTGCCGGAGGACGAACTGGCGGGGATGCCCCAAGCGCTGGGTGAAATGGGGTATGACTACTGGGATGAGACGGAGAATCCGGCGTACACGCTGTTTTTGGGCTGATGGTTTTTGTGTTTGGCGCTGGATGGATGGTGGGTGTGAGATCGAGCGCCCACCACCGCCCCCAAACCATGCACTCAGAAAATCCTTACAAACAATTGCCACAAATCAACATGCTGTTTATCGATCAGGCAGATGCTCGTTAGCCTACCGAACGCCAGGAGGATCCCGGCCATGAGCAGCACCTTCTTCATTCCACCCGTCAACATCATGGGTATCGATTGCCTGCAAGATGCCATGGCCGCGATTGCCGGCTATGGCTTGCGCAAGGCCTTGATCGTCACCGACGCGGGCCTGGCCAAGGCTGGTGTGGCCGAATGCATTGCCGGATTGCTGGCCGAGCGTGATATCCAATCGGTGTTGTTCGACGGCGCCAAGCCCAACCCCAGCATCGCCAACGTCGAGGCTGGTCTGGCCATCCTGCAGCGCGAAGGCTGCGATTGCGTGGTGTCGCTCGGTGGCGGCTCGCCCCACGATTGCGCCAAAGGCATCGCCCTGTGCGCCACCAACGGTGGTCATATCCGAGACTACGAAGGGGTCGATCGTTCAGCCAAACCGCAACTGCCGCTGATCGCGATCAATACCACCGCCGGCACTGCCAGCGAGATGACCCGTTTCTGCATCATCACCGACGAAGCGCGTCACGTGAAAATGGCCATCGTCGATCGCAACGTCACGCCGATCCTGTCGGTCAACGACCCGGCGTTGATGGTCGCCATGCCCAAGGGGCTGACCGCCGCCACCGGCATGGATGCACTCACTCACGCCATCGAGGCATACGTCTCGACCGCCGCCAACCCGATCACCGACGCTTGCGCCCTCAAGGCCATCACCCTGATCAGCGACAACCTGCGCCAGGCGGTAAACGACGGCAGCGATCTACAGGCCCGGGAAAACATGGCCTATGCACAGTTCCTTGCCGGCATGGCGTTCAACAACGCTTCGCTCGGCTATGTGCATGCCATGGCTCACCAACTGGGTGGCTACTACGACTTGCCCCATGGTGTCTGCAACGCCGTGCTACTGCCCCATGTGCAACGTTTCAACGCCAAGGTCAGCGCTGCGCGCTTGCGTGATGTCGCCAAGGCCATGGGCGTGAAGGTGTGCGGGCTGGACGCCGAGCAGGGCGCCGCTTCGGCGATCTCGGCCATCGAGCAGCTGGCCGCCGCGGTAGGTATACCGGCAGGGCTGGCCGAACTCGGCGCCAAGCTTGAGGATATCCCGGTGCTGGCGGAAAACGCCTTGAAGGACGCCTGCGGCCTGACCAATCCACGCCCGGCGAGCCAGGCGGAAATCGAGGCGATCTTCAGCGCCGCATTCTGATCGCCGTCGCGGCCGGCTTCAGCGCTCGCGCATGAAGAAGCCGGCCACGTACTTGCGGAAGGTCTCCAGGCTCTTGAAGTCGGCATAGCGCTTGAAGTTCTCGGCATCGGGTTCCGGGCCGATCGGTTGTTCCAGCAGGGATACCGAGAGCACCCGGTCCTGGTCCGAGGTGAGCACCAGTTCGTCCATCACCTCGCCGCCGATAACCGGCCGCCGCATCTGCACCTTGACGCCTTTGCCCGCCATCCAGTCGATCAATGACACCAGGGCTTTGAGCGGTTCGCGTTCCTCGTCGCGGTACACCGGGAACAGGTGCGCACGTGACAGCACCGGCACGCTGGCGACATGGATCAACTCATAGAAGTGGCTACCGGCACTGGTCGGTGAATACAGGGTCAGTGCCAGCAGTGGGCCGGAGGTTCGGCCACCGCCCCAGAACAGGTGGTGACCCTGGAAGTCGAAGCCATCGGCGCTGCGGTTGTTGAACAGCTTGCGTCCCTTGATCTGGTCGACACAGTCGAGCAGCAGGCCATGCCGCCGGTGATTGCCGAACACCGTGGCCTCGCGCAGGCGAACCTTGAGCATCATCATATGCTTCATGTCCAGGCGCGTTTCCAGGTAGTTGCTGGCCGGGACGCGTTCGAGCAACGGGTAACGGCTGGCAACACCGCGCAGTTCGGCAAACTGCTCGGTCAGGTCCCTCTTCAGGTGGGTGGCGTACAGGTTCAGGCCACTGATCTCGATCCAGGTCAGCAGCAGCGAAAGCAGGCGCTGCTGTTCGCGCCGCTCGCTGGCATCGCCTGGACCGCCTGCGCCTTCGTTGGCGCGACGAAAATCGCCGATCAGGCGCAGGGGCGTGTCAGGCGCCAGCCACGCGGCAGGAGACGGCGATTGCTCCTCGCGTTCAGCGGCCTCGCGCTCGTCCTTGGTGAAAGGGCAGCCCAGCGCATGCCCGGCGGTGCCGGGGTTGTTCTTGAGAAACAGCGTGCCCGTGCTGCCATTGAGCGTGACGTTGAGCACCGGCAGGGCATCCTTGCGGCAGTCGCAGGCCAACCATTGGTTGGCGCTGCGCACTTTCATCAGCAATTGGTTGGCTTGCAGCAGGCGTGGGCCATTCAGGCTACCGTCGGCGAAGCCGATCAGGAGTGCCTCTTCGGCGGGTGTGAGGCTGCGCACCTGCGCGGCGGTCTTGTCGATGATTCGCATGTCAGAGCAGCTCCAAGCTACGAGCCTCAAGCTTCAAGCAAAGTGGCGCGGCTTTCAACTCGAAGCGCATGGCTTTGGCGCTGCTCGGTGTCACTCACCGCCGAACAGTTTGGCGGCGCGGGCCCGGATCTGTTCTGGACTGAGGTCTTCCTTGTGGGTGGAGACAAACCACAGATTGCCGAAAGGATCCTTCAATGTGCCGCTGCGGTCGCCATAGAATTGGTCGGATACCGGATGCACCTGACTGGCACCTGCGGCAATGGCCTGGGCGTAGACCCTGTCGCTGTCCTCGACATACAGGTGCAACCCTACGGACGCGCCAGCGAGCGACTGGCTGGCGCGCAGGCCACCTTCCATGTCGCAGGGATCGGCGAGCATCAAGGAGGAGTCGCCGATCCTCAGTTCAGCGTGGCCGACGCGACCTCCAGGGCCTTCGAGGCGGAACATCTCAATGGCACCGAACGCTTGCTTGTAGAACGCAATAGCCTTGGCGGCGTCTGCAATGGCCAGGTAGGGGGTGATGCTGTGCTGGCCTTCGGGGATGGGTTTGGCGGTCATGGTCGAAACTCCTCCGTGGGGATGACGACGGGGCGCTCACATGGCGCCCTGTCGCCTAGAGTCGTTCAGGCTGGCGGCAAATCGACGGCGTCGTTAGACCAAATCCCTATAACGGCGCCCTTTCAGAAGATGTAATCGGTGGTCAGGAAGCTCGACTCGCGGTTTCGAATGATCTCGCTGATCAGTTCCTTGTTGGCCTCCTGGAAGCGAGTGGCGACCAACGTGCGGATGGAGAACACACGCAAGGCGTCATGCACCGACAACGTGCCCTCGGCGCTGTTCTTGCGTCCGTTGAACGGATAGGTGTCCGGCCCTCGCTGACACTGGGCGTTGATGTTGATGCGCCCGACCTGGTTGGCGAAGGTGTCGACTAGCGCACCGATAGAGGCTGGGTCGTTGCCGAACAGGCTCAATTGCTGCCCGTAGTCGGAGTCGAGCACGTACTCGACCACCGTTTCCAAGTCTCGGTAGGGCACGACCGGTACCACCGGGCCGAACTGTTCCTCGTGGTAGACGCGCATGTCACGGTTCACCGGGTAGAGCAGGGCAGGGTAGAAGAACGAACCGCGGCTCTGGCCACCGCCTGAATTGAGCACCCGGGCGCCTTTGCCGGTTGCGTCGGCCACCAGTCCATCGAGGTAGTCGATCTTGCCGGCTTCGGGCAGAGGTGTCAGCGCGACACCCGGTTCCCAGGGCATGCCGGGCTTGAGCGCGGCCAGCTTGCGCTGGAACTTGTCGAGAAACGCCTCGACCACGTCCTCATGCACGAACAGGATCTTCAATGCCGTGCAACGCTGGCCGTTGAACGACAGGGCGCCGGTGACCGATTCTTCGACGGCGTTGTCGAGGTCGACCTGGGGCAGCACGATGCCTGGGTTCTTGGCGTCCAGGCCGAGGGCCGCACGCAGCCGGTGCGGGCGCGGGTGCAGCTTCTTGAGGTCGCTGGCGGCCTTATGGGTGCCGATGAAGGCGAATACATCGATCTTGCCGCTGGCCATCAGTGCGCTCACGGTTTCCCGGCCACGGCCATAGATCACGTTGATCACCCCCGGCGGGAAGCTGTCACGGAACGCTTCGAGCAGCGGGCGAATCAGCAGAACGCCGAACTTGGCGGGCTTGAACACCACGGTGTTGCCCATGATCAGGGCCGGAATGAGGGTGGTGAAGGTTTCGTTCAGCGGGTAGTTGTAGGGCCCCATGCACAGCGCCACGCCCAGTGGCGCGCGGCGGATCTGGCCGAGGGTGCCTTGCTCGAGTTCGAAGCGGCTGGAGCGGCGGTCGAGGTCCTTGAGCGCATTGATGGTGTCGACGATGTAGTCGCAGGTTCGGTCGAACTCTTTCTCTGAGTCCTTGAGATTCTTGCCGATCTCCCACATCAGCAGCTTGACCACGGCCTGGCGTTGCTCGCGCATACGTGCCAGAAACGCCTCGACGTGCTGGATACGCTCAGCGACACGCATCGTCGGCCAGGCGCCGCGACCTTTGTCGTAGGCTTGCACGGCAGCATCCAGGGCGGTCAGCGCGGTGTCGGCATCCAGCAGCGGTGCACTGCCGAGAAGCACTTGTTGCTCGCCGCCTTCGTGTTTGAGCCAGACCGGACTGCGTACTGTTGCCAGGGGGCCGTCCCAGCGCCGCAAGGCACCGTCGACCAGATACTCGCGTTGTTCCATGGGCGCTTCGAGGCGCCAGGGCTCGGGAATGGCATCGGCATTGGGGAACAGCGAATCGAAGGTTGGATCCATGGCGATAGCACCTCATTAAGTTCAGGCTGATGAAACGCTTCAGCCACGAGCATGCGCTTGCCCGCAGAAAAACACCAGTCTGGCTCAATATTGCCTGCCTTGCGCCGATACAGGAGCAATAGCGTGTATCTGCAAGGCCTATGACCAGCTTTCATTCTCCCTTCCCCGACGACCCGGCGCGCACTCCCAACTGCCTGAGCCGCTACCTGCAACGCCTGTTGCCGGTCGGTTTTGCACTGGTGGGCGTCGGTTTGTCGATCGCGCTGGGGCACTTGGACACACAACGCCAGCGCGGCGAACAGGTGGCCCAGGTCAATGCGCGGCTGGCCGGTGTCCAGGGGGCCCTGGAAGCGCATTTGCGCGCCGCGTTCGGTGAAGCCGAGGGCATCGCCCAGCTGATTTCGGCTGATGGCACCATCAGTCGCGAGCACTTTCGTGGCATGGCCGAGGATGCGCTCGACTCGGTGAGCTACATGCGCACCATCGCCTTGGCCCCAGGCGATGTGGTGCGTGATATCTATCCTTTGCACGGCAACGAGGGCCTGATCGGCCTGGACTACCGAAGCCTGCCGCAACAGTTTCCCATGCTGCAATCGGCACGCGACCTGCAGCGTGCGGTGCTGGCCGGCCCGGTGGCGCTGATTCAGGGCGGAAGGGGGCTGATCTATCGACGCCCGGTGTTCATCAGCGGCAAGCGAAATGTTCTGTTCTATTGGGGCAACATTTCGATTGTCGCCGATATCGATCGTTTGTTGCTGGAGTCAGGCGTACGGCCCGACGCCGATTTCCAGCTCGCCGTGCGCGGCCACGACGGCCAAGGCGCCCAGGGCAAGATGATCTGGGGGGAATCTCGTCTGTTCGACGAACCGCATGCGACGATCGATGTCACTGTTCCCGGTGGGTTGTGGCAGATGGCGGGGGCGCCGCATGGTGGCTGGCCGGCGCTGAGCCTGTTCGGTTCGTCACTGTTCTGGATGGGGCTGGCCTGTACCGGACTGTTCAGCCTGTTCGTCGCCCAGCTCAGCCACAAGAAACGCCAGCTGCAAGTGGGCAACCGTGAGCTGCGCAGGTCTCAGGCGCGTTTCGAACGTCTGGCGCACTACGACACCATCACTGGCCTGCCAAACCGCTTGTTGTTCCAGCAACAACTGGCGCAAGCGATTGCCAATGGCCACGGCTTGGCCGTGCTGATGCTCGACATCGACGGCTTCAAGCAGGTCAACGATAGCCTGGGCCACGCCATGGGCGACCTGTTGCTGCAAAAGGCCACTGCACGCTTCTTGCAGGAGCTGGACAGCGCGGACCGTGTGTGTCGCTTGGGCGGCGATGAGTTCGTGTTCATGCTCCAAGGGACCCAGGGCCAGATCAATCACCAGGTCCGCCACTTGCTGCGTACGCTGCAGCGACCATTCGACCTCAATGGCAATGCCGCACTGGTTACCGGCAGCATTGGCCTGGCCTGGTGCCCGGAGCACGGGGAGGACGTCGGCAGCCTGTTGCGCCATGCCGACACCGCGATGTACGTGGCCAAGGAAAGCGGGCGCAACGCCTGGCGCCCCTACCACCCGGACATGACGCAGCGCCTGCAGCAGCGCCTGGAGCTCGAGCGCAATTTACGCCGTGCCCTGCAGCACAATGAATTCGAGTTGTGGTACCAACCCAAGCTGGACTTGTTCAGCGGTCGTCTGGAAGGTGTGGAGGCGCTGTTGCGCTGGCGCGACCCCGAGCACGGCCTGGTGCCGCCAGGCGAGTTCATCCCGCTGGCCGAGCGCACCGGCTTGATCATTCCCCTGGGGGAACGGGTGCTGGAACTGGCCTGCGCACAATTGGCCGCCTGGCGGACCGCCGATTGCCTGCCAGGTCCCCTGGCGATCAACGTGGCGGCCCTGCAGATCGAGCGAAGCGACTTCGTTTCGAGCCTGGCGGTGGCCCTGGAGCGCCATGGCCTGACCCCGAACCTGCTGGAGGTGGAAATCACCGAGAGCCTGTTGATGGAGAGTCAGCACCAGGCCTGCGCAGCCTTGGCCCAACTGCGTGCGATGGGGGTCGCGACGGCAGTGGACGACTTCGGCACCGGTTATTCTTCGCTGGCCTATCTGCGGGCCTTGCCGATCGACCATCTGAAGATCGACCGCGCCTTCATCAAAGACCTGCCCGCCGACGAAGGAGCTGTTGCGATCGTCCGGGCGATCATCGACCTTGGCCACGCCCTGGGCTACCGCATCACCGCCGAAGGCATCGAGACCCAGGAACAGTACGACTTCCTGCGCAATGCCGGCTGCAATCAGGGGCAGGGCTATCTGCTCGGTCGGCCGATGCCGGCCGAGGCATTGCAGGCGTGGTTGAGCAGCCAGTCACAGCGGATCCTGTGAGGGGCAGTCATAGCGGCTAAGTCAGGCGCTGGCTACTGACATTTTTACCAGTTGTGGTCTTTGCCGGCAGCGCCTGAAATGCAAGCTGCGTCGGCATTCGCGTGTAATGCCGGGTTCTTTCCAATGACACAGGACAGCCCGATGAACAAAAAAGAACTGATCGCCAGCGTCGCCAAAGCCGCCAACCTCGAACAGAGCAAGACCCGACGCGTGCTCGATGAGCTGCTCGAACGCATCACCGAGGCCCTGGAGAGCGGCAAACCCGTCACGTTGGTCAATTTCGGCTCGTTCAAGGTGCAGTCACGGGCGCCCCGGACCGGGCGTAACCCGCGCACCGGCGAAATGGTTCCGATTCCAGGGGCCCAGACAGCGAAGTTCACGGCCGGCAAAGGCCTGCGTAAGCGGGTAAATGCTTGACGCGGCCTGTGTCCGGGCGCGTCAAGCGGCATCCGGCACTGCCGCGTAGCTGATGCGTTTGACCTCACGCAAACTGTGCTCGATCAAAGCCTGCAACGACTCGCCTGACTCCAGGTAGGCATCGCCGAAGTCGCGACCGCCCAGTGCGCTGGGGTGGGCCACTACTTCCAGCACCCCGGTTGCCGGCGCCAGGCCGTCCTTGAGGTCGGCTGGCGTGCAGACATAGTCTGCCGTGGCACCGCTGAGCTGACGCAGGCGCAGGTTCAGCAGCGTCTTGAACGCGCGTTTCAACGGGCCGATGTTGTGTCCCAGGTTGCGCGCCAGGCGCACCGGTACGCCTTGCTCGCGGGCAAAGCGCGCGACCACCTCGCCGATGGGCCAGATGTTGTGCACATGCTGGTGGGAATCGAGGTGGCTGGGCAGTACACCGTGATCGAGGCATCGCTGCCATTGGGCGCGCAGCTCTTGCTCGACGGCTGCGCGTTCGCGGCGCGTCAGGCGCAAGGTCCTGCGCTTGATGCGCAGGTCGAACTCTCCATGGGGGGCACAAAAGCGCGGCTCGGCGAGGATCGCCTGGCTCAGTGGGCGGCCGTAGGTCAGGTTGAAATGCAGGCCAATGCGGCCCTTGAGCGTCGGTTGATGGGCCAGCACACAGGCCGCGGCGAAGGCTGGCATGTTGGCCATGACGGTGGCCGAACTGATCAGCCCTGCCTGGAACGCATGCAGGATCACCGCATTGGTATGGGCACTGAGGCCAAAATCGTCAGCGTTGACTATGACCTGGGATGGCATTCGGGCTCTCCTGTTGGGAATCTGGGGCATCGTTGTGGCGGGCGCTCGTGTTCTTGTCCCGGCGTGACCTCAGCCATCGCCAGGCGCGCAGGGCGTATCCCAGCAGCATGCCGTCGGGGCGCCAGCTGTAGCAGCTCAAGCGCCATTGTTCGATGCAACCTGTCATGCGTTCATGCAGTTGGTGACTGGAGTTGGCCAGGCTCACCCGTGAGGCGTCGACCCAGTCCCAGCCTTGCTCCAGCCCCCAATGGATGTATTCTTCGAGCAGCACCCGGCCACTGCCGAGGTCGCGATGTTCCGGGACGAAGGCGAGGTTGTAGTCGTAGACCCGGCCACGTTCGAGCAGGCCCAGGCGATAGCTGATGCAACGCCCGTCGAGCTCCAGCAGTACTGCACATACCAGGCCCTCGGCGGCCAGGGCCGTGAAGCCCTGGTATATCCACTGGCGGTGCTGAGCGCCGGAGAAGATGCCGACTTCGTCATCCCCTTTCCAGCTCAGCGCTTCGACCGCGCTGACCGCATCGAGCAGTGCCTGGATAGTGTCCGCCGTGGCCAGGACTCGTCGTATCCGGGCACCGCAGGCGTTGATCCGCTTGCGGGCGCGCCGCAGTTTGTAGCGAGGATCGCCGCTGACCTCCTGATGATCGGCCTCACTGATACGGTGCACGGGTACTTGGCAGGTCAGGCGCCGTTCGAAGGTCGAACTTTGCCCGGCCCACTCGCGTAGCCAGTCTTCGCCTGCGACGGGCACCTCGCTCAGTTGCATCAGCGCATGCGGCAGGCGTTGACGGATCGCGGCGAGGACCCGACCGGCGTGGATGGTGGGCAAATCGATGAGCAGGGCGATACGGTCGGCCAGAGGGTAGCCCAGGTGACGCACCACCGGTGCATGCAGCGGACCGAACGGCTCCCGGGCACGCACCAGCGGCAGGCACAGGCACAGACGCTCACCTTGGTAGCCCAGCAGCACCTGCAGCTGTTGCTCTGGTCCCAGGGCAGCCTCGGCGGCCCGCAGCCAGCCCAGGTGGTTGAACGGAGTGCTGCCGGGCAGGCGCTGGCGCAGCGCCTCGTAGTCGGCAGCAGGGAAGTCAGGGGTGCGCAGTGAGGCGCACCAGCTCAAGCGCAAGGCCATGGGTCAGGAAGCTGCAGCCGGGGCCGTTTCCGCTGCGGGCTTGCGCAGCGGCTCCAGACGCGACTCGGTATAGCGGCTTTCGCGGAAGAACTTCCAGCGGCCGAACAGGCAATAGACGTTCATGATGCGTCCCTGCTCCTGATAGCCCATGCGCAGGTGCAGCTTGAGCGCCGGGATATTGTGTTGCTCGCAGACATCCACCACCTTGGTGCAACCTTGGTCGGCCATGGCTTTCCACAAAGCCAACTGCAGGTCCACCGACAGCTCGGTGCCCCAATATTTGCGGGTCAGTTCGCCGCCGAATTCGAAGAACTCGCCTGGGCCCACCGGGAACCAGCATCCATAGAAATGCCGGTCGTGATAATGCCGGGCGCTGCCCCAGATGAACGCCACCACATCGCCGGCGTCGTCGAGGAACATCAGCCCGGTGTAGCCTTCGGCGGCCAGTTCGCGCATGGTTTCGACGCGGTCGCCGAAGTAGCGCGCGAAGGCCCTGACGTTGTTCACCGTGATCGGCTCGATGCGCAAGGGTGGATAGGGTTTGAGCCGGTGCGGCGGGACCGGGCTGACCAGGTCACGCTCCATCCACACCAGTTCCCAGTGATAGAACACGAAGCGCTTGTACGCTGCGCTGAGGGTATTGCGCAGTCCTTTGCGCTTGATACGGTCCTGGAGCTTGCTCAATACACGCATGGTGCCTCCTGTTTACGGCAGGTCGCGGTGCGTCCGCAGACGCGTTCCATGGCCGGGGCGCGTTGCATGCCCTGCTGGGGGCCGAGCAAGGTCTCGGCCCTGGGCGGGTGCGCCGGGGTGGTGGGTCGGTTCATCACGCCGGTCTCCGCTGCAGCATCTGGCGCAGGGGGGCGAAATCGCTGGGCAGGATGATCAAGGTCTGGCTCAGAGCGACGCCGCTGAGCCGGCAATAGAGCACCAGCATCGCCACGGTGACGGCGAGATAGGCGATCGACGAAGCCAGCGCGGCGCCGACGATGCCCAAGGTGGGAATCAGCAGTACGTTGAGCAACAGGTTCAGAGCGGCACCTGCACCCATCATCAATGACACCGTGCCGGGGCGATTCTTGCCCAGCAGGTCGAGCCGCAGGATGCTGGCGTAGCACAGCCCGAGCAGGCCGGGCAGCAGGGCCAAAAGGGCAGGGTAGGCAGGTTGGTAGGCCGCGCCGAACAACGTCACGATCAGCCATTGGCCGATCAACGCCATGCCCAGGCAGGCGCCGAGCATCACTGTGGCGGTCAAGCGCAAGGCCAGCGGGGTGAGCTTGTCCATGCCCGCGTCCTGCTGCAGCAGGCGTTTCATCAACGGAGTGGTGACGGCTTCGGGCACGATCAACAGCAGTTCTGCGGCGGCGCTGGCCATGGCGTAATGGCCCAGGGCGGTACTGCCGAGCAGAGCACCGATGAACAAGTAGTCCGAGCGCAGGATCAGCTGCTGGAACAGCAGGTCCGGGTGGCTCTTGGCGCTGTAGCTGAGCAGCTCGCGCTGGCCGCTGCGGTCCCACTTCAACCCCAGTCCGTGTGAGCGGCGCAGCCACCACAGGCCCAGCACCAGGACCAGGCCGATGCCTGCCAGCCAGCTGATCAAAGCGGCTTCCAAGGCCTGTTCGCGCCACATCCAGAACAATCCGAGAAACAGCAGCAGCGGGGCCAGCGACTCGCTCAGGCGCAAGGCGTTGAAGGCGCCGACGCCACCGCTGGCGTTGTGCAGGGTCAGCAGGCCACTCTTGAGCACGGTCATCGGCACCGCCAACAGCAACAGCCAGGCCAGCAGGCCGAGTTGCACGGTCACTTCCAGGTCCGCGCCGAAGGTGCGCACCAGCCACACACAGGCCAGCGTCAGAACGCCGGCCAGCAGGCAGCCATACACCAGGACCTGAGTCAGCAGCAGACCCATATCGCGCTGTTTGGCTGCCTGGTAGCCGACAGCACTGTTCAGGCCGCCGCTGGTGGCGGCGCTGATCAGGTCGGGCAGGGTGCTCAGCAGGGCGAACAGGCCGCGTTCGCTGGGGCCGAGTATGCGCGCCAGGAGCACATTGCGCAGCAGGCGCAAGGCGATCATGGCGAGCTTCGTGCCCATGCTCAGCACCAGGTGGCGCAGGTAGCTGTCGCGGCTCATGTGCGGGCTCCTCGGCTCATGCGCCAGGCCAGCAGCATTGGCCGACTGGCATTGCGCTGGCTGACGCCGATGCGCGGCAGCGCCAGGGGGTCGTCATGGCCCCGGCAGATACCGGGCCGGGTGCTCAGGGCGAATGGGTAGCGGTGCGCGGCGACGCGGGCCCGGACCCGCTCATCGTGGTCCCCGTTGGGATAGCAGTACACCGGCAGCGGGTCGCGGCAACCTGCCTGCAGGGCTGCCTGGCTGCGCTGCAGCTCCTCGTCCAGGCGGTGGTCGTCCAGTTGCGGCAGCAGGGCATGACTGGCACCGTGCGGGCCGAAACGCACCAGGCCGGAATTCTCCAACTCGCGCACATGTTGCCAATCCATGGCCTGGGGCATGGACTCCGCTGGGCAAGCGTCGGTCAGCAACTGCAAGGCCGGCTGGCTCAGGCTCTTGAGACTTTGCAGGTAGTGCGCCAGCGCATGGCTGCGCGCCTGCGGCCGCTCGGTCATGAAATAGGCGGCCGGCAGCGGCCTGCCCAACCTGTGCAACTGCTCGGTCAGGTGTTTGCGCGGGCCCTCTCCATGGCTGCCCCACAGGGTTTCGCCGACGCTTTCCCACCAGAACCGTTGGCGGCTGCCGATGAAGTCGGTGGACAGGAAGATGCTCGCCGGGACCTGGTGCTTGCGCAGCAGCGGGAAGGCGTTGAGCGCGTTGTCGCGCCAGCCGTCGTCGAACGTCAGGGCGACCTTGGGACGGCCGTCCCGACGTGGTGCGGCGTGGTCGTCGAGCAGGTCCATCAGTCCGACGCAGTCGAAATGTCTGGGTAGCCAGCGCAGCAGGCCCTCGAAAGCCTTGGGCCCGACGCACAGTTCGTTACGGTGGGGCAAAGCGGCGCTGGCGTCGTCGGCCAGCACGCGGTGCAGCATCAGGATCACCCCCGCGCCACGCAGTTCGGCACGGCCTTTGGGCGACTTGAAATACAGCCACCCGCTGGCTTGCTTGATTCGGGTCTTTATCGGCATGGGCGGCTGCTCATCGGTTCTGGTCCGGGTTCCATTGGCTGTAGCCCTGTCCGCGCAGGAACTGCCACAAGCCGACGCACATCCCGGCCAGGGTCACCAGGACGAAGGCTGCCAGGCGAAAGGGCTTTGGCAGGCGATGGCGCACGTCGAGCAGGCCGGCAATGGCGACGGCGTAGCCCAGCAACTGTGCGGCGAGGGTCAGGCGATACAGGCCGGGCTCGGCGGCCAGCCACAGGTTGGCCAGCAGCAGCGGCAGCAACAGGACCGGCGCCAGTCGGCGGATCAGCTTGTGGCTGATCAAGGCGATGGCATACAGGCCATGGCGCAGCGGATTGAGCAGCTCGCGGCGTGCGGCCAGGCTTTGCAGGCCGCCGACGGTGACCCGCTGACGTCGACGAAACTGCTTGTCGGCTTCATCGACGCCCTGGTCCATCACCACGGCCTCGGGGACATAGACGATGCGCTTGCCGGCTGCCGGGGCACAGGTGCTGATGAAGAAGTCGTCATTGACCCGGGGCGGAATGGCTTGGTACAGCTCCCGGCGCAGAGCCAGCAGGGCACCGTCGGCCGAGACCATGCAGCCGGTGCGGTTCTCGACCTTGCGTAACCAAGCTTCATAGTGCCGGTAGAGGCTGTCGCCCAAGCTCAGACCCTTGCCAGGGTTGGGGATGATCATGTGCCCTGCAGTGCCGCCGACCCGGGGATCGGCAAAAGGCGCCAGGAGCAGGCCGAGGGTGTCGCCTGCCCACTGGTTGTCAGCGTCGGTGAACACCAGGATATCGCCGCGGCAGACACTGACCGCCGTGTTCAGTACGGCGGTCTTGCCCAGGCGCGGCAGGTCCAGGACCTGCACCCGAGGGTCGCGCACGCCGCGTGCCAGTTCCACCGTGCGGTCGCTGGAGCCATCGCTGGCGACGATCACCTGCAGCTCGGCACTCTGGTAGTCCTGGTCCAGCACGCTGCGCAGCTTGTGCTCGATATGACGCGCTTCGTTGTGCGCGGCGATCACCACGCTGATGCGCTGTGGTGGCAGTGGCGGCGGGAGGTGCCGGCGAAACACCGGAGCTGCCAGGGTCAGCAGCACGGGGTAGCCGACCCAGGCATACAGAGGGAGCAGCAGGCACAGCCAGAAAATGATCTCAGCCACGGGCGGGCCTCCTTGCAGTGCGGTTGAACAGGCTGAGTACGAAGGCTGCCCCGGCCAGATGCAGGCGCAACCAGTGCAGGCCCCACAATTGCAGGCTCAGCAGCGGCTCACGATGCTTCAGGCTCTGACGCAGCGCCAAGCCGAGGGCAGGCAGGGCGCTGATCAGCAGGAACCCCAAGGCCAGGTGGGCGAAGCCATCGAGCAGGGCTGACAGCGCCAGGAAATCGAGTGCCCAGGCCACCAGCGACAGCAGCGGGAAACGCAGCAGACGCAGGCTCACGCCGTGGCTGCGCAGCAATTGCAGATGACTGCCTTGGCGCCACATTTCCTTGCCCAGCCATTCGCTCCAGGAGCCTTCGAAGCCCCAGTGCAGCACCACCGGCTGGCGCAGAACGCGCAAGCGCGCACCGGCCTGGCTCAGGCGCAGGGTGAAGTCCTTGTCCTCGCCGGTACGCAGGCGTTCGTCGAACCCCCCGACCTGCTCGAACCAATGGCGGCGCATCAATAGGTTGGGAGTCGGCAGCCAGGTGCAGTCCTGCACCGTTTGTCCGGTGCGCAGGGTACGGCGTTGCCAGGCATGGGCGAACCAGGGTGCCTGCCGCGGGGTGTCGCAGTCGAGGGCGAAGACATCGCCTTCACCGCGGCGTTGCAGGTCGAGCAACAGGCTCAGCCAGTTGCCAGGGACTTCGATGTCGGCATCGAGAAACGCCAGCCAGTCGCCTGAACAGGCTTGGGCGCCATGGTTGCGCAGGGCGCCGATACTCACACCGGGCAGGCTCAGCAGTGTGGCACCGTGCTCAAGGGCTATCTGCGGGCCGTTGTCGCGGGAACCGTTGTCGACCACTACCAGTTCGCAGCCGACCCCGGCAAAGCCGGCGGCGCGGCGGGCGGCATCGAGGGTGCGGCCAATATGCTGGGCCTCGTTGAACATGGGAATGACGATGCTCACCAGGTTCATCGAGCTACCTCCTTACCCCTGGGTTCCTGGGCCTGGCGCACGACCACGCTCGACAGCGCCAGCATCAGCCACAGGTACTTGTGCGCCGGGACGCTGAGGAACATCAGGAACAAACCGATGGCCAGCATGCTCATGGTCAAATGGGTCATAAGGTCGGCGTTGTCCCGATCACCGCTGGCGCGCAAGGTGGCGCGTGCGTGCCAGAAGTTGCGCACGGCCAGGACGATCATGCCGACGAACAACAATCCGGCCGGTATCCCTTGTTCGGTGAACACTTCCAGGTAGGTGTTATGGGCCCGTCGGTAGAGATCGGTGGTCTTCGCGCGGAAACCGGCGAACGCCTTGGAGAACCCGGTTTGCGCATAGTGCAGGGGGAAGGTGCCTGGCCCTGTACCGAGCACAGGGCTGTGGCTCAGCATTTCCTTGCCCACCACCAGGTAGGACGAGCGTCGACCCAGGGATTCGTCCTTGTGGGCGTTCACGCCGGCTTTGAGTTGAACCAGGGTCTGGATGCGCTCGATGTAGCCGGCAGGCATCACTGCGGCGCCCAGCGGCAGCACAATGGCCAGGCCGAGCATGGCGAAGCCGAGGTGACGCGGGCGAATGTGCGTCAGCTGCTCGCGATAGTTGTACAGCACGATGCCAGCGCTGATCAGCAGCACGATCAGACCCGAACGTGATTCGGTCTTGGTCATGCCGGCCAGCAACAGCAGGCAGCAGGCGATCCACAACAGGCGCAGCGCCAGGGGGCGGGTCTTGATCGCCAGCCACAGGGCGAGGGGCAGGGCGATGGTCACCAGCAGGGCGAAGGCGTTGGGGTCGAGCATGGCCGAGGCGCGGCCCTGCTCCTGGTAATGGGTGGAGAACAGCGCGAACAGGCAGATCACGCACACGCTGAGGGTTACCAGCCGCGCCAGCATCGGCAGGTTGAGGTCGCGCCCGGCCAACAGGGTGATGATGAACACCACCAGGCCCACCAGCAGTTCGCGCAAGTGGCCGACCGACAGTTGCAGGTTGTCGCTGGTCCACAGGCTCAGCAGATAGAGCGCCATGAACGGAACCAACAGCCGCCAGTGGCTACTGCGCAGGCGCTCGACCGGCAGTTGGCGGATGGCCAGTTGCAGGCTGAGGATCAGCACCAGGCCGATGCCGACCAGCTTGGCGGCCGACAGCAGGCTGTCCTTGAGCAGACCCTCCAACGGCACCAGGGTGGCGATCGCCAGCAAACCCCAGGCCGGCTTGCGGTACAGCACCAGGGCCCCGGCCAGGCCCAGCACCCCGGCCGGTGCCAGATAAGGATAGGGGCTGGCCAGCAGCCCCAGACATAGCAGGCCGACCAGGCCCACCAGCGACAGGGGGATGATCATGCGACAACCTCCTCGGGCGTGCCCCGGTATACCTGCGCCCAGCGCTGCGCCAGGGTCGGCAGGTGGTAGTGTTCGCGTTGTGTCTGACGGGCACTGGCCACCAGTTCTGCAGCCTGGGCCGGGTCTTCGAGCAGCGCGCGCAGGTGTTCGCCCAGTTCGTCCACCGCCAAGGGCGCGGCCAGCAATCCGCTGCGGCCATGCTCGATGACGTCAGGGATACCGCCCACGCCGAAGGCCACCACCGGCACGCCGTCCTGCATGGCTTCGAGCAGGATCATCGGCGTGCCTTCGGTTCGCGAGCTGATCACCAGGGCGTCGAGGCGTGTCATCCACGGCCGCATATCACGCTGGAAGCCGGGCAGGGTGATGCGGCCTGCGAGGCCGGCGGCTTCGATACGGGCCTGCAGCACATCGCGCTCCGGACCTTCGCCGAGCATCACGGCGTGGGCCTGGGGGTAGCGCTGGCACAAGGGGATCAACGCGTCGAGAAACAGGTCCGGGCCCTTTTCATGACTCAGGCGCCCGACGTAGGCCGCCAGCCAGGTACCGCCTGGCTGGCCCCAGTGCCGCTCATCGAAGGCATAGGGCGATGCCGGCAAGCCGTTGGGAATGACGTGCAGCTTGCGCGCCGGCACGCGTGCGTCGCGGTGAATGCGGGCAATGCTCTCGGCTACGCAGACGACCTGTCCGATGGTTGGCGTGCGGCACAGTTGCAAGCTCAACCAGGTGTAGAAGTGTTGCTTGCGGCTGCGTGGGGTGAATCCATGCTGGGTGGCGATCATCGGCACGCGCAACAGGCTCGCCGCCAGCCAGCCGTAAACCAGTCCCTTGAAGTTGTGGCTGTTGAGTAGCACGCCCTCGGCGCGCAGCCGGCGCAGATGCGCCAGCAACTCGCCAAGGTCCGCGCAGGCGTGGCAGTCCACCCCCGCTTCACGGAAACGGGCCACCAGCTCGGCCGGGGCATCGAGGAACAGCACCCGGTGCCGGCCTGGCGTGGCCAGGCAATGGTCCAGGAGCATGCGCTCGGCACCGTAGAACCCGCCGCTGCTGAGCAGGTGCAGGATCGGCCGGGCGCAGCCCTGCACGGCGGCGTTCAATTGCGCACCCAGTGCACCAGCCGCGGCAGAGTCCAGGCCTTGTGCGGGTTGGGCAGGGCCGGGGTCTGGTCGTTGATCACCAACAGCACGGGCAGGTCGAGCTGGTGGGTGATCTGCGCCGGATGCTTGAAGCGGCGGTCGAAGAACTCACGCACGTAGACGATGGCGATCGCCAGCAGCAGACCGGTCACCAGGCCGAACGGGATGATCAGGCCAGGCTTGGGGAACGCGGCTGCAGTTGGCTCGTAGGGCGCGCTGAGGATCCGTGCGTTGGACTGACTGCCGTCGAGCAGACCCTGGCCACGGCTCTCTTCGTAGCGTTGGGCATAGGTGGAGAAGGCTTTGTGCAGCGCCTCGATCTCGGTATCCAGCTGCCGGGTCTTGCTCTGGGTTTCACGCAGTTGGTGGATGCGGTCCTTGTACTCGGCGATGCGCTGGGTCTTCTGATCGATCACCTGCTGAGTCACAGCCAAGTCCTGTTGGCGTTCGCGGATGCGGTTGCCGACGATCTTGAGGAACTGGCCACGCAGCTTGGCGATCTGTTCGCGGGCCATCAGCATCTGCTCGGAGCCTGGCTGGAACACGGTCAGGTCGGCGTTGTAGCGTGCGGTCTGGGTGGTCAGTTGCTCGCCGAGCTGCTTGATCTCGCGGTCTTCGAAGGCGACGTTGTCGACGGTGGTGGTGAAGGTGTAGGGGAAGGCGTAGTCCAGCATCTTGGCTTTGCTGGCAGCGGCCAGGTTGGTCTGCAGGTAGTCGAGCCATTGGCTGTTCTGCAGTTGGCGATCGCGTTGCAGGTTGAGCGCTTGCTCCTCGGTGTTGATGGCGTTGAGGCGGAAAGTGATCTCTTCCTTGGGGTCGGACGAGCCAATGGCCGTGAGCAGACCCAGGCGCTGGCTTTCCAGGTCGCCGAGGCGCGCCTGGTAGTGCAGTTTTTTCTGCTCGTAGAACGCTTCGGGCAGTTCGTTGGACTGCAGGTCCTGGCGGTTTTTCAGGAAGTTGTCCAGCAGGCGGGCGACGAACAGCGTTCCGAGCTTGGGATCCTCGGCGCTGTACATCACCGAGATGACGTTCGATCCAGGCAGGGTCTCGACCGTGAGGTTCTTGACTGCCTGCTCGGTCAGCACGTCCAGCTCGGTGTCGCGGCTTTCCTCCGGCTTGCTGGCGAACAGACGCTCGACCGGCGCGACCACGGCATTGTGCAGCGGCGTGAAGAGCGTGCGCTGCAGCAGGCCGGGCTCGGTTTGATAGTGACCTTCCTTGCGCAACTGGTTGATGGTTTCACGGATCAACGTGGGCGAGCGCAGGATATTGCTCTCGGTCTCCATGTCGGCCAGCGATGGCGGGATGAACTGGTCGGCCTCCTGGGCCAGCGCCGAGCTGGTATCGCTTTGCGAGAGCTTCTTGGACTGTACGATGACCTCGGCGGTGACGTCGTAGCTCTGCTTGAGCAGCAACGGCAACAGCACCGCGATCACGGCGAAGGCCAGGAACACCCGCTTCACCAACTGGCGGTTGGCGAAGAAGATGCGGAAGAACTCGTGCACGTAGTTTTCTTTCGGTTGCGTGATCATGCCGGGCTCCCCCTGTCAGTTGTCGCTGTCTTTGTCGTCGACGCGGTAGCTGAAGCTGAAGCCCCAGCCCTGGAACAGCACGACATCGGCCAACTGCCGGGACAGCTCGGCGGCGCTGGCAAGTGTGGTCTTGGGTACGTACAGCATGTCTTCGGGCTGCAGGTAAGCGAGGTTCTGGCTACCGCCTGCCAAGGCCTTGTCGACGTCATAGTTCACGGCATGCACGGTGTTGCCCTCCCGGCGCATGATCACCACCGAGCCGAGCTTGGCCTTGAGGGTCGGGCCGCGGGCCAGGGTCAACGCCTCGAGTACCGAGACCGGACGGCGGATCGGGAAGGCGCCGGGCTGGCCGACTTCGCCGAGCACGTAGATCTCGTTGCCTGCGGTGGACTTGAGCAACACGTCGACGGTCATGCGCCCCGGCAGGCTGGCGTAGCGTTCATTGAGGTAGTCACGCAACTGGTTGACCGTCATGCCTTGCAGCGGCACGGAGCCGATCTCCGGGAAGGTCGCGCGGCCGTCGCTGCCCACCGTGATGTCCCGGCTCATGCCGGTGCCGGGGTGGGTGAGGGTGTTCTTGAGTTGCACCTCGCTGGTCATCGGGCTGAGTACCCGTACGGTGACCTGGTCGCGGTTGTTCTGGAACACCCGTTTGTTACGGTAGGCCTCACGGATCGCCGTCTCGGCGTCGGCAGTGGTCAAACCCTCGACCCGTACCGCCGAGTTGGTGCTGGGCAGGGTGATGGTGCCGTCGGGCTGCACCAACTGACTGCCGTTGAGGCCGCTGGCGGCCATGAAGTTGAGGTCGACGGTGTCGCCGGACTGGATACGGTATACCCCTGACGAGCTGTTGGGGATGTGGAAGATCACTTCCAGCACGTCCTGTGGGCGCAGTACCTGTTCGCGCTTGGCGACCTCGGTGGCCTGGCTTTCGGCCGCCGGGGCGGTGAGGATCTGTACCGGCATCTCGCGGGTCTGCTGGCTGGCGCAGCCGCCCAAGGCAAGCAGGCACAAGGCAATCGATGGGTATCTCATGGTCTTCTCCTGTATCGGCCTAGAGGTTGTCGTACAGCCACTTGGGCATGTAGTACTTGCGCTTGTTGAACACGCTGCCGATCAGCCGCGCACCGGCCTGGGTCAGGCGTTGGGCGGCGGCCTGGGCCACTTCCCAGCGGGTTTCTTCGGCGCACACCACCAGGATCACGCCATCGACCAGCGAACCGATCACCAGGCTGTCGGCACTGGCGTACACCGCCTCGCCGTCGATCACGACGAAGCGGTAGTGGTCACCGAGCTGCTGCAGCAGAATGCGCAGGCGTTCCGGGTCGAGCCGCTCGCGCCCTCTGCGGAAGATGCCGCCGGGCAGGATGTCGAACGGCTGGTCAGCCAGGCGCACGATGCAGTCCTGGGCCAGTGGCGGGGTGTCCTGGTCGAACAGCAGGTCGGTGAACCCGCGCAGCTTGCCCAGGCCCAATTGCTGACTGAGGCTGGCGCCGCTGTTGCTGCTGTCGATCAACAACACGCTGCCCGCGCTCATCATCGCCAACTGATTGGCGAAGACCAGGCTGCTGGTGCTGGTGCCGCTGCCGGTATTGGCCGCGGTCAGCAGCAAAGTGCGCTGGTCGAGGTCGAGGACAGTGGCGGTGAGGTTGGTCTCGCTCGGGGTGGCGACACTCAGGCTTCTCGAAGTAGAACCGTCCATCTCAACTTGCTCCGTGGCCAGTGAAGACTTTGAACGGAGTCTTGAGCAGGATCTTCAGATCCAGCACGGGGCTCTGTTCGTTGATGTAGCTCAGGTCGAGCTCGACGCGTTGGTCGAAGTCGATGTTGCTGCGCCCGGAGATCTGCCAGAGGCCGGTCATGCCGGGATGGATCGACAACCGCGCGAGGTGGTTGTCCTTGTAGCGGTAGGCGTTGAACGAGGTGGGGCGGGGGCCGACCAGGCGCATGTCGCCGGTGACCACATTGATCAGGTTGGGCAGCTCGTCCAGGCTGCTGCGGCGCAGCCAACTGCCCACCGAGGTGATGCGTGGATCCTTGTCGATCTTGAAGTCGATGGCGTCGGCGCCGTGCTTGTTCAGGTGGCGGACCGAGTCTTTCAGCGCTTCGGCGTTGGCGACCATGGTGCGAAACTTGAACATGCCGAACACGCGGCCGCGGTAGCCGGTGCGTTTCTGCACGAAGAACACCGGGCCTTCGCTGGAACCCTTGATCAGTGCAGCGAGCACGAGGAAGACCGGCGACAGCAGCAGTAGCAGGACAAGCGCCGCGAAGCACGACAACACCCGGTTGGTGCGCGACAGGGTCCAAGGCCGGCCACCGATGCGGCCGGTTAACCAGCCGCGGCCTTGCATGTGGATGGCAGCATCGATGCGCTGCCGATGCGCTGGGTCCATCCGTTTATCCTGGTACAGCGCCTGCAGTTGCGCGCTTCTGGGTTGTCCCGTCATACCGCCCTCCGTTGATCCGACTGCTCGCCTGCGCGGTTGGCCTGGGGGCCATTGGGCGAGTAGTAGTCTTGAAACCAGGCGACGAACCGCCTGAGCCCTTCATCCAGTGAAATACGTGGGGTAAAGCCGGTGACCTGGTCCAGGGTGGTGGCATCGGCGCAGGTCGCCAGTACATCGCCCGGTTGCAGAGGCAGCAGCTCGATCACGGCATCGCGCTGCAGGTGTTTTTCCAACAGCGCCAGGTAGTCGAGCAGTTCAACCGGTCGCTGTCCGCCGATATTGAACAGGCGCCAGGGTGCATGACTGGTGGACGGGTCCGGCTGCATCGCGTCCCAGTTCGAGTTGGCGCTCGGTGGGTGGGGCAACAGGCGTACCAGGCTCTCGACGATGTCATCGATGTAGGTGAAATCGCGCTGATGGCGACCGTAGTTGAACAGTTGGATCGCACGCCCCTGGCTGATCGCCCTGGCGAATTGCATCGGCGACATGTCCGGGCGCCCCCAGGGGCCGTAGACGGTGAAGAAGCGCAGGCCGCTGCACGGCACGCCGAACAAGTGGCTGTAGCTGTGGGCCATGGCCTCGTTGGCCTTCTTGGTCGCGGCGTACAAGGACAGGGGGTGGTCTACGGCGTCCTGGACTCGGTACGGGGTGCGCTGGTTGGCGCCGTATACAGAGCTGGACGAGGCGTACAGCAGGTGCTGTACCGGATGACGCCGACAGCCCTCGAGAATGTTGAGAAAGCCCGCAAGGTTGCTGTCGATATAGGCCTGGGGGTTCTGCAACGAATAACGCACGCCAGCCTGGGCGGCCAGGTGCACCACCACATCGGGGCGCTCCAGGGCGAACAGCCGGGCCACGCCGTCGCGGTCGCCCAGGTCCAGGTGATGCACCGCCAGGTCGCCGGCCTGTTCGCGGACCCAGCGCACCCGGTCATGTTTGAGGCTGGGGTCGTAATAGTCGTTGTAATTGTCCAGCCCCAGCACCTGATGGCCATCACCCAGCAGCCGCAGGCAGGTATGGGCACCGATGAAGCCGGCTGCGCCGGTGACCAGCACCTTCATGGCGCGCTGACCTGGGGCGTGACTTGGCGCAGGCCGATGCCACTGTAGAGCAGGCCATGGGCCGCCACCTGCTCGGGATTGTAGAGGTTGCGTCCGTCGATGATGACCCGCTCGCGCAACTTGCTGGCCAGCAGGGTGAAGTCGACCACCCGGAAGTTCTTCCACTCGGTGCAGATCACCAGGGCGTCGGCGTCCTGCAGGGTATCGTCACGGGTGGCGCACAGCTGCAGGTCGTCGCGGTAGCCGTAGAGGCGCCGGCATTCGTCCATCGCTTCCGGGTCGTAGGCACGTACCGTGGCACCTTCGGCCCAGAGCGCTTCCATCAGGTAGCGACTGGGTGCTTCGCGCATGTCGTCGGTGTTCGGTTTGAACGCCAGGCCCCACAGGGCGATCGACTTGCCGGCCAATTGACCGCCCAGGCGTTGCTTGAGCTTGGTGAAAGGCACCTGACGCTGTTGATCGTTGACGTCGTTGACGCTCTGCAACAGGCGCAGCGGCATGCCGCTGTGCGCGGCGGTATGCAGCAGAGCCTTGATGTCCTTGGGGAAACAGGAGCCGCCGAAGCCGCAGCCGGGGTAGATGAAGTGGTAGCCGATGCGCGGGTCGGAGCCGATGCCTTTGCGCACCGCTTCGATGTCGGCACCCAGGCGCTCGCTCAGGTTGGCCAGTTCGTTCATGAAGCTGATGCGCGTGGCGAGCATGGCATTGGCTGCGTACTTGGTCAGCTCGGCGCTGCGGTTGTCCATGAACATGAGCTTTTCATGGTTACGGCAGAACGGCGCGTAGAGTTCGGCGAGCTGGTCATGGGCCAGGGCATCGCGGGTGCCGACGATGATCCGGTCGGGTCGCATGCAGTCGGCGAGGGCGCTGCCTTCCTTGAGAAACTCCGGATTGGACACTACCCGCACCTGCAACTGCGCCTTGCCCAGTCGTTGCAACTCCTCCCGTGCCAGGGCCAGTACCTGGTCAGCGGTGCCGACCGGAACGGTGGACTTGATGATCAGGGTGCGGTCTTGCTCCATGAGTTCGGTGATCTGCCGAGTGACGCCCAGGACGTGGGAAAGGTCGGCCGAGCCGTCCTCGTCCGGTGGCGTGCCTACGGCGATGAAGATCAGTTCGGCATGGCTGACGGCATCGCTGGCTTGGGTGCTGAATGACAGACGCCCTTCGCGGATGTTGTCTTCGAGCATTTCCGACAGGCCTGGCTCGCTGATCGGCGGCACGCCCTGACGTAACTGGTTGATTTTGTGAGTATCAACGTCCACGCAGAGTACGCGGTGGCCTACGTCCGCCAACGCCGCCGCTTGTACCAGACCGACATAGCCGGTGCCAAAAACGCTCACGTCCATGCGCATCGCCTCGCTGGATGAGTAATGGGGATGAAACAGATGTGATTTGGGTATAGCTCAGCCTTTCGAAGTTGCGTCAAAGCAATGGCATGTTTCGTCTCATTTACAAGCGCTGAGCGATAGGGCGAAATGCCAGCAACCCGTTGTCAATCTGAGGGTTAGCGCTGAAAGCTAGTGGCAAATGGCCGAAGGAATAACCGATGAACGGCTGTAGGCCACGTAAAATGTGGCTTGTAGGTAATAGAGAGTGCCAAGGATGAGACACTGATGGCGCCAAATTCTGGCGTTGTGATATCGCCGGTAAATTGACATTTTCGACTTGTGGATTGTGTCTGGACTGCTACGGTTTGAGGAGAAATCGATGACCGTGAGGGTCCGGGACATGCGCGGCTGGGTAAAGATTCTGTCGGTGGTTGTGTATCTGGCCAGTTTCCAGGGGTATTACATCGAGCGCATCGAAGCTCTTGGCGTGGGCCTGCCGCTGCTGCTTTACCTGGGTGTATTCGCGGTTCTCGCGGCGGCGTTGCTGCTCGCTGCGTGGACGAGGCCGGCGCCGTTGCGCTGGGCGTTGGCGCTGGGATTTGCGCTGAGCGCCGTGTTCATCGACGCGTACACCCGCATTACCGACTCCTATATGACCTACAGCGCTTTCGTGTCCATGGTCTACGCTGGCGGTTTCGTACAGGAAGCCTTGCAGCAATACCACTACGCAATCGCCATGGCGCTGGCCAAGGCGCTGCTGTTGTTGTTGGGCCTTGGCCTGCGCCCAGGCCCTGCGCCCCGCTTGCTGCCAGCCTGGCTGCCGATTGCCGCGCCGGTGCTGGCACTGGCGCTGTTGGTGACCATCTTGTTCGTGCGCGCAGGCGAAGGCGCCCGGGGGCTGCCCGTGATGTACACACCGCTGGCCTACTTGAGCCTGATGGGTTACGAAACCTTGCATGCCAGTGTCGGTCCGCGCCAGCCGGTAAGCCTGCCGCGCACGACAGCTCCCCTGGCTCGCGACATCGTGCTGGTAATCGATGAAAGCATCGCTGGCAACTACCTGGACATCAACACCCCGGCCGGGGTGGGCAGCCACTTGAACCGACCACAGCCCGGCGTGGACATCGTCAATTTCGGCTATGCCGCCTCCATTGCCAACTGCAGCGCCGATACCAATGTCACGTTGCGCTACGGCGGCACCCGTGAGGATTACCTGCGCATCAACTCGACCCAGCCATCGATCTGGCAATATGCCAAGGCAGCGGGGCTAGGCACGGTCTATATCGACAGCCAGCGTACCGGTGGGTACCTGCAGAACCTGATGACCGAGGCGGAAAAGCGCGACATCGACCAATTCATCCAGTTCGACGACACCCCGGTGGTGCAACGCGACATGGCCGCGGTGGCGAGTCTGGTGGCGTTGCTGGCCGATGGCAAGCCGCAGCTGATCGTGATCAACAAGGTCGGCGCGCATTTCCCCGTGCATGACAAGTACCCCGACGATTTCATGACCTACCGGCCAGCGCTCCCCCGCGGGCGGTTTACCGACGTCACCGATATCGGCACCCGCGATGGGTTCGATGGCCGCCCCCAGGATTGGGTCTTGTATCGCAACAGTTACCGTAACAGCCTGCAATGGAACGTCGGCGAGTTCTTCCGGCGTCTGTTCGCTGCTGGTGACCTGAGCCAGGCAGTGGTGATCTACACCTCCGACCATGGGCAGGACCTGCATGAACGTGGCAACCCCGGGCTGAACACCCATTGCGACAGTGACCCTGTGCCGGAGGAAGGTTTGGTGCCGTTGCTGGTGATCCAGGGGCAAGGCCTCAAGACCCTGGACTGGCAGGCGCACCTGGCCCATAACCGCAATGCCTCCAGCCACTACAACATCTTCCCGACCTTGTTGCGCTTGATGGGCTACGACCGCACCGGGGTGGCAGCGGCCTATGGCAAGGCCCTGGATCAGGTGACCGACGATCCGTTCACCTTCAACGTGCGCTTCAATGCGCGTTTGGGGGCCAAGCCAGACTTCCGTCACATCGACCTGGGGCAGGTGGTGACCCCTGAGCCGGATCAGGGAGTGACGGCGGTGCGCTGACGTGTCATTGCCCGCCTTGGCGGCGATGTTCAGCCGCCATGCAGTGCCCGGAAACTGCTGGCCTCTTCAACCAGCCAGTCATGCACCGCCCGGGCACCCGGCTGGGTCAATCCGCCGGGTGAGTAGTGCAGCATGTAGCGCTTGTGGTTGGCGATGGGCACGCCGAACGGCACGATCAGCGCCCCGCGTTCCAACTCGTCGTTGAGCAGGGTTCGCCGGGCGATCGCCACACCGATGCCGGCGATGGCCGCTTCGATCGTCAGGTGGTTGCGGTTGAACGTGTGGCCCCGGCGGACGTCGAGCCCGTTGGCCCCGATGCCCTCCAGGTAGAACTCCCACTCGGCGTATTCCGAGCTGCCTCGCCAGGCGGTCATGTCGTGCAGCAACGGGTAATGCACCAGGTCCGCCGGACCATGTAGGGGCGGGCGGCCGCGGAGCAGGGCCGGCGAGCAGACTGGAAAGATCTGCTCATCCAGCAAGGGCGTCGACAACATGCCGGGGTAGCTGCCGTCGTTGAGGTCGATGGCCAGATCGAAATCTTCAGGATCCAGGGCTTGGGCGCTGTCTTCGGCCACCAGACGCAATTCGATATCCGGGTAGCGCTGCTGGAAGCGTGGCAGGCGCGGGGTCAGCCACTTGGCCAGGAACGAAGGGATCGAACGCAGGCGCAAGGTGCCGCGGATTTCGCCAGCGTCCAGGCGCAGCAACTCCGCCTCGATGCTGCCGTAGGCCTGGGTCACGGTCTGTGCCAGGCGCTGGCCTTCGGCACTCAGCTCCACGCCGCGTGGCCGGCGCAGGAACAATGGGTAGCCGAGGCGTTCTTCGAGTTGGCGCATTTGCTGGCTGACGGCACCGGGAGTGATATGCAGCTCCTCGGCGCAGCGGGTGAAGGACAAGTGCCGGGCAGCACAGGAAAACACGTGCAGCCAGACGAACATCTGGCCATTGAGTTGGCGTCGCATCGTTTAGCTCTGCTAATAGCTCGCTTAGGAAGTTTCGTTGGTCATTGCTGAAAGTGCGCGTCAGTATGGCGCCATTCGGCAATCCTGCCCAGATTTTCTACGGAATCGTCGCGGCCGAAAGTGGTCGACTCGATCAGGCATTAGTATGGCTATCAGTGTTTTTGATCTTTTCAAGATTGGCATCGGTCCTTCCAGTTCTCACACGGTGGGTCCGATGCGGGCTGCCGCGAGCTTTGCCCAGGCATTGCGTGAGCAGGATTTGTTGACCCAGGTTGGCCGCGTCGAAGTCTGTCTGTATGGCTCGTTGTCGGCTACCGGAGTCGGCCACGCGACCGACCGCGCCTGCCTGCTGGGGCTGATGGGGCAATGGCCGGACCGCATCGACCCTGCCAGCATCGATTCACGCATCGCCCAGGTGTTGCAGGAGCGCTGCCTGATCCTCGATGGTCGCCAGCCGGTGGTGTTCGATTATGACCGGGACATGCGCCTGCTCGGCGAAGACCTGCCGTACCACCCCAACGCCATGAGCCTGCACGCCTATCGCGGCGAGGTCTGCCTGTTCAGCCAGACCTACTACTCGATTGGTGGTGGCTTCATCGTCGAACAAGCCGAAATCGATAGCCCGCTGAACGACACGGCTGCAGTGCATCTGCCCTATGAATTCGCCAGTGGCGCCGAACTGCTGGCGCTGTGCAAGACCCACGGCCTGAGCGTGAGCCAGCTGATGCTGGCCAATGAGTGCGCCTGGCGCCCTGAGACCGAGGTGCGCGAGGGCCTGCTGCGCATCTGGGCGGCGATGAAGGAATGCGTGGTCAATGGCTTGCGCAACGAAGGCGTGTTGCCAGGTGGCTTGCAGGTCAAGCGACGTGCCGCGCGGCTGCACCGCAGCTTGCAGGAACTGGGCAAGCCCAACGTGATCGGCTCGACCCTGAGCGCCATGGAGTGGGTCAATTTGTATGCCCTGGCGGTCAATGAAGAAAACGCCGCCGGCGGGCGCATGGTCACCGCGCCGACCAATGGCGCTGCCGGCATCATCCCGGCAGTGCTGCATTACTACATGAAGTTCAATCCGCAGGCCTGCGACGACGATGTGGTGACCTTCCTGCTCGCGGCAGCGGCGGTGGGCATTCTGTGCAAGAAGAATGCGTCGATCTCCGGCGCCGAGGTCGGTTGCCAGGGGGAGGTGGGGTCGGCCTGCTCGATGGCCGCGGCGGGCCTGGCCGAGGTGTTGGGTGCGTCCCCGGCGCAATTGGAAAACGCCGCGGAAATCGCCCTGGAGCATAACCTGGGGTTGACCTGCGATCCTGTGGGCGGTCTGGTCCAGGTGCCGTGCATCGAGCGCAATGCGATCGCAGCGGTCAAGGCGATCAATGCGGTGCAAATGGCCCTGCGCGGCGATGGCGAACACTTCATTTCGCTCGACAGGGTCATTCGCACGATGCGTGATACCGGCGCGGACATGCATGCCAACTACAAGGAAACCTCCAGAGGCGGGCTGGCGGTCGCGTTCGTCGAGTGCTGAAGGGACGCCGAAGGGCGCCGCGCTATGTGGGTAGCCAATTTAATGGCGCCACTCGTGCTTCCTCTTCACAATGAATTGCCGGTCGTCGGTTTATTGACTTGCGCACTTGGCGCTTCTTTCTCATGAACGCTACACCTATAGGTGGCACATTGCCTTGACCGCCGTTCAGACGAAGGATTCGACCCATGCGCCAGGACAGTTATCGTTCGGATATCGATGGGTTGCGTGCCATCGCGGTGCTCGCGGTGTTCCTGCATCACCTGAGTCCTGGCTGGCTGCCTGGCGGTTTCATCGGGGTCGACATTTTTTTCGTCATCTCGGGCTACCTGATCACTTCGCAGGTCTTCCAGGAGCTGCGTGAAGGCAGTTTCTCGCTCAAACGTTTCTATCAGCGCCGGATCAATCGCATCGTGCCGGCGCTGTTCACGGTGCTGCTGGCCTGCGTGCTGGTGGGCAGCGTGCTGCTGTCGCCGGTCGACCTGATTCGTCTTTACCACAATGCCTTGTACGCTCTGCTGGGTGTTTCGAACCTGTTCATCTGGCTCAAGTACGGTAACTACTTTGCTGCCGATGCCAGTGAAGCGCCGCTGTTACACACCTGGTCTCTGGGTGTCGAGGAGCAGTTCTACCTGCTCTGGCCGCTGATGGTGCTGCTGGTGTACCGCTTCGCGCCGCGTTACCTGCTGTGGTTGCTGGGCGTCGGCGTGGTTCTGGCGGTCGGCTTTTCCGAGTACGCCACCGGTATTTTCGCCACCGCTGCCTATTACCTGCTGCCAACCCGGTTCTTCGAGTTGATGCTCGGTGGCTGGTTGGCGATCTGGCACGTGCAACATCGGCCAAAGGTCGGGGCAGGGCAGTCCCTCGCGTGCACGGTATCGGGCTACCTGGCGATCGCCGCGCCACTGTGGATGTTGAATGAGCAGTCGACCTTTCCAGGCTTCAACGCCCTGTGGCCGTGCCTGGGCACTTTGCTGCTGATCCAGGCGGGCAGTGGTGGCGGTCGCTCGCCGTTGCTGGCCAGTCGGCCCATGGTGTTCATCGGCCTGGTGTCGTATTCGCTGTACCTGTGGCATTGGCCGCTGATCGCCTATTTGAACTACCTGGAAGTGCCGATGAGCGTGGGCCTGGCGCTGCTGGTGATGGCGCTGGCGTTGCTGCTGGCTTGGTTGTCCTGGCGTTACGTGGAAAAGCCGTTTCGCCGTTCGGGTGTGCAGCTATCGTTCCCGCGGGTGGTTGTGCGGCGATTCGCCCTGCCGGTGCTGGGGCTAGCCGTGCTGGCGGGCGTTGGACAGTGGCTCGATGGCTTTCCCCAGCGGTTCAGTCCGCAAGTCCTGGCTCTGGAGGCCATGACGCTGGACAAACCGGCACAGAACCGGCGCGGCTGTCATGTGCCCAACGCCCTGTATCGCACCGAGCCGAATACCGACTGCCGCCTGGGCGCGAAAAAGGCGGACCTGGACGGGATCATGGTCGGTGACTCGTTCGCCAATCACTTCACCGGCATGGTCGACCTGTTGGCCAAGCGCGATAACATCAGCCTGATGGACTACACGCTGGACTCCTGTCCTCCGATCCTCGGTTACCGCGAGCGCATGCCGGCGGTGTACGCCGACCACTGCGCGTTGCGTAACCAGCGGGTATTCGAACTGATCGAACGCAACCGCTACCCCTACGTAGTCTTGGCCGGCAACTGGCCGCCAGACGAAGCGTCCGGAAGGTTGGTCGAGGCCAGCCTGGAGAAGGCGGTGGCAGCCAGCGGTGAGGTTATCGTCATCCTTGATAACCCCATGATCGAGAAGGGGGCGACCTGTCCGATCCGCCAGTTGATGTTCGGCTTGACCGATGCCTGCGCGGTGGCACAGCGCAGCCGGCCGCAATATTGGGGGCATGTCAAAGCGCGCTTCACGAATATCCGTTTCATCGACCCTGACCAGGTGATCTGCCAAGCAGGCCAGTGCTCTCCGATGATCGACGGCAAGCTGCTGTATCTGGACCCTGCGCACCTCAATGCGGTCGGCTCGCGCTTCATCGGACAGACCTTACTGGCGCGGGGCTATTCGCTGCTCAAGGATCCTGAAGAAAAGACCATTGAGAACAAGGGGTTGAAGGCGGCTCTTTAACCGATCTGGAAGCACCGTTGGAAGTTAAGGTAAATTATTAAGTTATCCGTAAAAACATATTAGAAACAGTAATTTACAAATCGTTTCTAATGTTATTTATTGGTTGTCAGCTCAGCATTTCCCTCATTCGATACCACAGCATTCCAAGCGCCAGCAGCGGTGAGCGCAACGCTTTGCCGCCGGGGAACGTCAGATGCGGTACCGCACTGAACACGTCCAGGCCCTGACTCTGGCCAACGGCGATCGCTTCGGCCAGCAGTTTTGCCGTCCAGTGTGTGACATTCAGGCCGTGCCCTGAATAGCCTTGGGCGTAGTACACGTTGGGATGCTGGCGCAAGCGCCCGACCTGGGGGAAGCGGTTGGCGGTGATGCCGATCATTCCACCCCACTGGTAGTCGATGCGCACCTCGGCCAGCTGTGGGAACACCTTGAGTACCTTGGGCCGCATGTACGCGGCGATGTCCTTCGGGTCTCGGCCCGAATAGTGGCAGGCGCCGCCGAACAGCAGGCGGCGGTCGGCGGTGAGGCGGTAGTAGTCCAGGCCGACCTTCTGATCGCACAGGGCCATGTTGCGCGGAATCAGCGAATCGGCGAGGGCTTCGGGCAATGGTTCGGTGGCCACCACATAACTGCCAGCGGGGAGCACCTTGCCGCTCAGGCGCGGCTCCAGTTCCTCGAGATGGGCGTTGCAGCCCAGTACCAGGCTCTGCGCACGCACCTTGCCGAGCGCCGTATGCAGCGTCACGCTGGACCCGTGGTCGATGCGCAGCACCGGACTCTGCTCGAAAATACGCACGCCCAAGCTTTGCGCTATGCGTGCTTCACCCTGTACCAGGTCCAGCGGATGCAGATGGCCTGAGCCCATGTCCACCAGGCCTCCGGCATAGAGGTCGCTGGCGACCACTTCGTGCACACGGTCGGCGGGGAGCAGTTGGGTTTCATGGCGATAGCCCATGTCCGCCAACGCCTCCTGCTCGGCGCGCAGCGCCTCGAATTGTGTGGGCGTGTTGGCCAGCTCGCAAAAGCCCCAGCGCAGGTCGCAGGCGATGTCGTACTGGGCGATGCGCCGAGCGACCAAGGCCACCGATTCGATACCGGCCTGCTGCAGGTACGCCACACCGTCTTGCCCGACATGCCGGGCGAAGCCGCTGACGTCGTGACCGATGCCGCGGATCAACTGCCCGCCGTTGCGTCCGCTGGCACCCCAGCCGATACGCCGGCCTTCGAGCAGAACCACCGACAGTCCACGCTCGGCCAGCTCCAGTGCCGCATTGACCCCGGTGAGGCCACCGCCGACCACGCACACGTCGGCCGTCAGCTCACTGTCCAAGCGGGGGTAGGAGGAAGCGTCACGCGCGCTGGCGGCATAGTAGGACGCAGTGTGTTGGGTGGCATGGGGCATGGTGGCTCACTCGGCTCAGCGGTTGGACTTGATCTTGCTCCAGGAGCGGGTCATCACCCGCATGATCTTCGGGCTCGGGGTGCTGGAGATGTAGAGCTTGTCGAGTACGTCTTGGGGCGGATAGATCTCGGGGTTGTTCACCAGCGAGGCGTCCATGTAGGCCTTGGCATCGGGGTTGGCGTTGGCGTAGCCGACGGTGGCGCTGATCTTGGCGATCACTTGTGGGTCGAGCAGGTAGTTGATGAATGCCAGGGCTTGCTCGGGGTTGTTGGCGTCCTTGGGGATGGCCAGTAGGTCGAACCACAGGTTGCTGCCTTCCTTGGGAATGCTGTAGGCGACTTTGATGCCGTTTTTCGCTTCCACGGCGCGGTTGGCCGCCTGGAAGACGTCGCCGGAGTAGCCGAAGGCCACGCAGACGTTGCCGTTGGCAAGGTCCGAGACATACTTGGAAGAGTGGAAGTAGGTGATGTAGGGACGCAGTTCGAGCAGGCGCGCCTCGGCCTTGGCATAGTCGGCAGGATTTTCGCTGCGTGGGTCGAGGCCAAGGTAGTTGAGCATGGCCGGGAACAGTTCGTCCGGCGAGTCCATGAATGCCACGCCGCATTGCTTGAGCTTTTTCAGGTTCTGCGGCTCGAACAGCACGGCCCAGGAGTCGATGCGGTCGATGCCCAGGGCGGCCTTGACCTTGTCGACGTTGTAGCCGATGCCGTTGGTGCCCCACAGGTAGGGCACGGCGTAGCGGTTGCCGGGGTCGTTCTGTTCGAGCTGCTTGAGCAGTTTGGGATCGAGGTGTTTCCAGTTCGGCAGCTTGCTGCGGTCAAGCGGCATGAACGCCCCGGCCTGGGCCTGACGACCGAGGAAGTGGTTGGAAGGCACCACTACGTCATAGCCCGTGCGTCCGGCCAGCAGTTTGCCTTCCAGGGTTTCGTTGGAGTCGAACACGTCGTACACCACTTTGATGCCGCTGCTGGCCTGGAAATCGGCCAACGTCGTATCGCCGATGTAGTCGGTCCAGTTATAGACGCTGACGCTCGGCTCGGCCTGGGCGGCCGCTGTGAACAGCAGGGTGAATGCTGCGGGAATCAGAGCTTGCAGTTGACGCATGACGACACCTCGTTGGTCTTGTTCTGGATGCACTGTGGGCGATGGGTTGGGATCAGACGCTGAGCAACAGGAACTCGCGCTCCCAAGAGCTGATCACCCGTTTGAAGTTCTCGTGCTCGGCGCGCTTGACCGCCACGTAGCCCTCGACGAAGGCGTTGCCGAGGTATTGGCGCACCACTTCGCAGTCTTCCATGTGCTGCAGGGCATCCTCGATGGTGATGGGCAGGCGCAGGTTGCGCCGCTCATAGGCACGACCCTGCACTGGGGCGCTTGGCTGTAGCTTTTCGATCATGCCCAGGTAGCCGCACAGCAGGCTCGCGGCAATCGCCAGATAAGGGTTGGCATCGGCGCCGGGCAGACGGTTTTCAACCCTCATCGACTCGGGGCTGGAGGTTGGCACGCGCAGGCCTGCGGTGCGGTTTTCCTCGCCCCACTCGACGTTGACCGGCGCCGACGTGTCCGGCAGGAAGCGGCGGAACGAGTTGACGTTGGGCGCGAACATCGGCAACAGCTTGGGGATGTACTTTTGCAGACCGCCGATGTGGTGCAGGAACAGCTCGCTCATGCTGCCGTCGGGGTTGGCGAAGATCGGCTGGCCGCTGGCGATGTCTACCACGCTCTGGTGCAGGTGCATGGCACTGCCCGGTTCGTCGGTGATCGGCTTGGCCATGAAGGTGGCGGTGACGTTGTGCTTGAGCGCCGCTTCGCGCATGGTGCGTTTGAACACCGTGATCTGGTCGGCCAGGTCCAGCGCGTCGCCATGGCGGAAGTTGATCTCCATCTGTGCCGGGCCGTCTTCGTGGATCAGCGTGTCCAGGTCCAGGCCCTGGAGCTCGCACCAGTCGTAGACGTCTTCGAACAGGGGGTCGAATTCGTTGGCAGCGTCGATCGAGAACGACTGCCGGCCACTTTCGGCGCGCCCGGAGCGGCCCAGCGGCACTTGCAGGGGCAGGTCGGGGTCTTCGCAGCGCTGAGTCAGGTAGAACTCCATCTCGGGGGCGACGATGGGCTGCCAGCCTTTGTCGGCGTAGAGCTTGAGCACCTTTTTCAGCACGTTGCGCGGCGACAGCTCGATGGGATTGCCCTGTTTGTCGAAGGTGTCGTGGATGACGATCGCAGTGGGCTCGATGGCCCAGGGAATCTGGTACACCGCAGCCGGGTCGGGGCGGCAGACCATGTCGATGTCGGCCGCATCGAGCAAGCTGTAGTAGATGTCGTCCTCGACATAGTCACCGGTGACCGTTTGCAGTAGCACGCTTTCAGGCAGGCGCATGCCGCGCTCGTGGAGGAACTTGGCAGTGGGCGCGATCTTGCCGCGGGCGATGCCGGTCAGGTCGCTGATCACGCATTCGACTTCGGTGATCCGGTGTTCTTTCAGCCAGGCGGAGAGCTGATCGAAAGGGGCGTTCATACAAACCTCGTGGTGTGGATTCGGAGGCGCGCAGGGGGGATGGCTTCCCAGCGGACGCGCTGAGGACTATCTTGGGCGTAGCTCGCCCAAGCGATCTATCCACTTTCTTCGGGTCATGAATGCACCAAAAGAGTGCAAATAGGACGATGCGTGACAACGCCCCATGCTTTGCAGGTCCAGGCTTTCCATACCACCGATGTGACGGAGCAGGTGCGTGCCACCCCTGGCTGGCAACAGCACTATCGGCAGATGTCGCCGGGGCATTTCAGTGGCCAGCTGCGTTGCCTCGGCCTGGATGGCGTGGACGTTTACGAAGAACGTCTGAACACACGGGTGGAGCAGTTCTTCCGGGCGCCGAGTGGCTCGTTGGCATTCTGCTTCGACCAGGTTGAAAACAGCCTTTACCTGCTGAACGAACAGAGCCGAAACATCTGGATCACGCCGGAGAACTACCAGGAAGTGGCGGTGGTGTTCGACCAAGCGTTCCTGGCGCGCCATGGCCTCGACCCGCAGCGGCTCGAAGGCCTGTTCATGGTGCCGCTGGGCAGCGGCCAGAACGCGTTGTTCGGCAGTTGGCTCAGCGCCACCCTGACGCGGCTGGGCCAGTCCGATAGCTCGCTGCAGGGCCAGGCACTGGCCGAACAGCTGCTGGAGGATTGCCTGTTCATTCTCGACAACGCGTGCCAGCGCCTGGACGGTGGTGCCTTGGGTCGACGCGGCGAGGAGCGGGCGATCATGCAGCGGGTTAGCGAGTGGTCGGCCGATTGCCCCGAGGAGACCCTCAACCTGGCGGAGTTGGCGAAAGTTGCCGGAGTCACCCTGCGTCAGTTGCAGCAGGCGTTCAAGGGCTATACCGGCATGCCGCCGGCGCATTGGCTGCGCTTGCGCCGGCTGAACGGCGCACGGCGTGATCTACTGCGCGGTGGCGCCACCGTGGCGGAGGTGGCCATGCGCTGGTCGTTCTGGCATTTGGGAAGGTTTTCAGAGAGTTACCGGCAGTTGTTCAAGGAATTTCCGAGCCAGACGTTAAAACGATGCAGGGATTGATGACTGCTATGGGGCGATGGTCTCTTGGCGGGTCGATCGCAGCGACGCTTCGCTCATACAGGTCGATCGCGGTCTTCTGTACACTCGCGACACATTCCCCCCGGAAAATTGCTAACCTGCCCGGCAGTTTCCACCCGAGGTCCCGATGTTCTACCTGCCTTTGTCCAGCGACCAGGCCGACCGCCTGGCCAGCGAGCCCGAACCCTGTGAATTCCTCGCCACCGCCAGCCTGCTGCAGGCGGCTGCGCTGCTGTTCGTACAGAACCTGCCACGCCAGCCGACTACCGCCTCCGCGGACGCACAGGAGCGCCGTTTCGCCGAGATCGTGCGGATCGCCCAAGCGCTCGAAAGCGCCGCGCCCGGACGTTTTCAGGAGCAGGTGGCACAACGCTTCGACCGCGAAGCGCTCGCCATGGGCTTGGGCATGCTCGGTGAGAACGGGATTGGCCTGCTGACGGCCGAGGTCGAGTACCCGGTCGATGAGCTGCTCGACGACGAAGGCCAGTGGAATTTCCTGTTCGCTGATAGCTACCGTCAGCGTGTCACACCCTTGCATGCGGCCTACGTGCCAGCGCTGGCCAGTGACCTGCTGCTCAGCGACCAACAGAATCGTCTGCTGCGCGAGTTCCTCTCCGGTATCGATGAGTCGGTGGCGGTGCAAGGCTTCGCCGGCACTGGCAAGACCTTTCTGATTCACCAGTTCGCACGCCTGCTCGATCCCCAGCGCACCTTGTTGCTTGCCTTGACCGAAGGCCAGCTGCGGGCACTGCAGGCCCGGGTCAAGGATGCGGCAGCGTACACGGCGATGACCTTCGGCCAGTTGGCCGACGACATTCTCAACCGTGACCTCACCAGCAATGGCTGGCGCTTGCGCGACCCTTACCGCACCAAACTGTCATGGCGGCCGCAGGATGCGCAGGTGGTGAAGTGGCTCGGCATCACCGACGTCGGCCCACTGCAGGCGCGAGATGTGGTGGGCCTGTGCATCAAGGCCGTGCGCAACTTTTGCCGCAGTGGCGACAGCCAGGTGCAGTTGCACCATTTGCCTTGGGCAGGCCTTGGTACCACCCCACTGGACCAGGAGGTACTGCTGGAAAAGGCCCGGCTGTACTGGCAGGAGCTGATTCGTCCGTCCGCTCGCGAGATCCAGCTGCCGGTGCGTGACTACCACCGGGTCAAGCTGTTGTCGCTGACCTCCCAGGTGATCGACAGCCGCTACACCCACGTCATCGTCGACGAAGCCCACGAGCTGTCGGCACCGATGCTGGCAGTACTCGACCGCAGTCCGCAGGCGGTCATTGCCCTGGGGGACGAATTACAGAACCTCAACGGCTTGAGTCCGCACCACGGCGGTTTCATTCGCCAACGCTACATCGACCACTCGCTACGGGCCGGGCCAGCCATGGACGGCGTGCTCAACCCGTTGATCCAGGCGCATCCTGCTTCGATCCAGGCCGCGTTCAGCGGAAGTGCCGAGCACTACACGCGGGTGAGCTTCTTCGACACGGTGACGGTCCCCGAGCAGCCCACAGCGCTGATCGTGGATGACGAATGGGGTCTGTTCGGCTGGTTCCAACGTCTGACCCACCAGGGCGTGCCGTTCGTCTTGCTGCACAGTGCACGCAAGGATTTCGAACTGTTCGTCGAGGACTGCATCGAGCTGTATCGCTACGGCACCCGGCCTCGTCACCCGATGTTGTTCCGCTATGCCAGCTGGCAGGCGCTGGAGCAGGACAAAGGGGACGACAAGGCCTTCGTCGCCGTGGCCAACATGCTACGCAAGGGCTATACCCCGGAGCACTTCGCCAAGGCCAAGAGCCGCTACCGCTGGGACAAGGCGCCCAAGTTGTTTCTCGGTCGGGTACGGGACGTCAAGAACATGGAATTCGCGCGGGTGATGGTGTCGCCAGAGCTGATGGTGGCACCGCTGGCGGCGGGCAATCGCAACGAGCGAGCGAGGCTGCTGGCTGGGTTGTACACCGCCTGTTCGCGAGCGCGGCATGAGTTGATCGTGCCAGGAGGAATGCTCGACTGGGTCAAGGACCAAGTAAGGGGTTGAAGCCATTGGGGCTGTTTTGCAGCCCTTCGCGGCGGTTCGGCGCCCCGACCAGCCCGCTACCCAGGTAGCGCACTGTACTCAAGGACAGTGGGATACCGGAAGGCGCCGACTTGCCGGGGCTGGGAGGGCCGATCAGTTACGATCCAGCCACACAGTCTGGGCATTGGTGAACTCACGGACACCAAAGTGCGACAGCTCACGGCCGAAACCACTCTTCTTCACCCCACCGAAGGCCACGCGGGGGTCGGAGGCACAATAGCCGTTGATGAACACGCCGCCGGTGTCCAGTGCTGCGGTCATGCGTTCGGCCAAGGCGTAGTCCGCCGTGTAGATGGTCGAAGCCAGGCCGAACTCGCTGTCGTTGGCCAGTTCTACCGCATGGTCGGCATCTCGGGCGGTGATGATCGCCGCCACGGGACCGAACAGTTCCTGCTTGAACGCGGTCATGTCCGGGGTCACGTTGGCGAACACGGTCGGTGCATAGAAGTTACCGACGCCTTCGAGCTTGTTGCCACCCAACAACAGTGTCGCGCCCTCGGCCAGGGTCGCCTGGACCTGCCCATCGAGTTCGTCACGCAGGTCATAGCGGGCCATTGGACCGATGTAGGTGTCGTCTTCGAGCGGGTTGCCGATTTTCAGCTGGCGCGTCGCTTCGACGAACTTGGCGGTGAACGCCTCGACGATGCTTTCCTCGATGATCAACCGCTTGGCTGCTGCGCAGACTTGGCCGGTGTTCTGGTACCGGCCAATGACGGCCGCTTGCACCGCCGCGTCCAGATCGGCATCGGCCAGCACGATGAAAGGGTCGGAGCCGCCGAGTTCGAGCACGCATTTCTTCAGCGCGGCACCGGCCTGGGCACCGATGGCCATGCCGGCGCGCACGCTGCCGGTCAGGGTCACCGCAGCGATGCGCGGATCATTGATGGCGCGGGTGACGCCTTCCGGGGTCACGTTCAATACTTCGAACACGCCTTGTGGCAGGCCGGCATCCTTGAACAGCTCACCCATCAGGTAAGCGCTGCCCATGACGTTGGGAGCGTGCTTGAGCACATAGGTGTTGCCGGCCAGGATCGCCGGTACCGCGCCGCGCAGCACCTGCCAGATCGGGAAGTTCCAAGGCATCACTGCCAGGATCGGACCGAGCGGACGGTACTCGATGCGGGCCTTCTCCACTTGGGTCGGCTCGGCGGCGAGCATCGCCGGGCCATGCTCGGCGTACCAGCGGCACAGGCCGACGCACTTGGCGACTTCACCGCGGGCCTGGCTGATTGGCTTGCCGATTTCGCGGCTGATCATCTGGGCGAAGACCTCGGCCTTGGCTTCGAGGGTGCTGGCCAGGGCGAGCAGGGCCTCACTGCGCTGTCCCAGCGACACCTGGCGCCACTGGCGATAGCCGGCCTTGGCGCGTTGCAGCGCCGCTTCCAGTGCGGCGTCGGTGTCGAAGGGGTAGCTGCCGATCTGCTCGCCGCTAAATGGGTCGATGGAGATGGCGTGGGTCAGGCTGCTGATCTCGCTCATGGCTGGGCACTCATTGTTGTTGATTCGTGACGCCAGACTAGTGGGCTACTGCTTTATTGAAAACTGAATAATAATGAGCGAAACATTCACGTTTGGAGAATGATCGTGGACCTCGTGCAATTGGAGATCTTCAAGGCGGTAGCAGAGCAGGGCAGCATCAGTGCCGCCGCCCAGCACATTCACCGCGTACCGTCGAACCTCACCACGCGCATCAAGCAGTTGGAGGAAGACCTCGGTGTCGAGCTGTTCATCCGCGAAAAAAGCCGACTGCGGCTGTCGCCGGCGGGTTGGAACTTCCTCGAGTACACCCGGCGCATTCTCGAGCTGGTCCATGAGGCGCGGCTGACCGTGGCGGGCGAGGATCCCCAGGGCACTTTCGCGCTGGGGTCTCTGGAAAGCACGGCGGCCGTGCGTATACCGGCGCTGTTGGCTGCCTACAATCAGCGTTACCCCAAGGTCGATCTGGATCTGTCCACCGGGCCATCGGGGACCATGCTCGAAGGGGTCCTGGCCGGGCGCCTGGTGGCCGCGTTCGTCGATGGTCCGGTGCTGCACCCGACGCTCGAAGGCATGCCGGTGTTCGAGGAGGAAATGGTGGTGATCTCGCCGCTCAACCACGCGCCGGTAACCCGTGCCCAGGACGTCAATGGTGCGAATATCTATGCATTCCGTGCCAATTGCTCGTATCGCCATCATTTCGAGAACTGGTTCGTCCAGGATCAGGCGGTGCCGGGCAAGATCCATGAGATGGAGTCCTACCATGGCATGCTCGCCTGCGTCAGTGCCGGCGCAGGCCTGGCCATGTTGCCGCGCAGCATGCTCGACAACATGCCCGGTTGCTCCACCGTCAGCGCCTGGCCGATGTCGGAGGACTTCCGTTACTTGAAAACCTGGCTGGTGTGGCGCCGCGGCACTGTTTCGCGCAGTCTGAGCATGTTCGTCAAACTGCTCGAGGAGCGTTTTGCGGCGTAGTCAGCCGACCCTATGTCCGAACGAGCGCCGGCGATGCGCGGGCATTGGATAATGGGCGAGCCATCCCTGCACACAGGAGCGTACCGCCATGGCCCTGGACACGCAGCTGCAAGCACTGGAAGAGCAAGGCTACGTGCTGCTTCCCGGTGTGCTGGAGCCTCTGCGCATCGCCTTGCTGCGTTGCGCCATCGACGATCTGCAGCCGATTCATTGGGACTATCAGGGGCTGCTGGAGCATTACAAGTGCGTCTTCAATCGCAACCCGCTGTGGCTACCGTTTCTCGACCTGCCACCTTTGATCGAACTGGCCGAGGCCGTCCTGGGCAGTGATTGCCACGTCATCGGCCAGACTGCCTGGCGTAGCCATCCAGGCTATGCCGGCACCGGTCTGCATGTGGACCACCTGCCGATGACGTTACCGGACTGGCTGAGCGAGCGCGGCGATTTCAGTCAACCGGCGCAGATTCTGACAGCGCAGCTTTACCTCAGTGACATCGACCACGACATCGGTCCGACCTGGATAGTACCGGGCAGCCACCGCGCGGGGCGCGTACCGCGGACCGAGGAAGACCGCTGGCGGGGCCAGGCCGCCCACGCGGTACTGTGCCAGGCCGGGGACGCGTTGGTGTTTCGCAGCGATGTCTGGCACAGCGGTGGCGCCAATCGCAGTTCCACGCGCCAACGCGACATGCTGCAGGTGCACTATGGGCGGCGGATGGTGGCTCAGAAGTTTTCACCCTACCTGGACTGGCGCTTCAACCCCCGGGTATTGGAGGAAGCCACACCGAGGCAACGCCGCTTGCTGGGCGACCACGAGGAGTCAGAATACGACTGAATCAGCCGGTGACGGGTGGCTGCGGTAGCAATAAGATGGCAAAACGATTCAACTTTCTGATTATCTAGACAATAATCAGAAAAGTATGACGATGTGTGACCGGTTGGATGCGCCGGTCCGCAAGAATACGAGGGGTTAGAGCCCCCAATTGCCAGTAGGCCTCGCGCCCTCGCGACGGCCTCCCGTGACCATCAGGAGATGTCATCGATGAAAACCCGTCTTGCCGCTTCGCTGGCGGCTGCCGCCCTGGCTTTTGCCTGCGCGGGCCTAGCACAGGCCGCACAGGTCTCCGGCGCCGTTGGCGCTACCAGTCAGGGCGACATGACCTACCGTCTGGGCATGTCGTTCGACTGGGACAACAAATGGCTGCAAAGCGACACCGGTTATGTGACTGGCTACTGGGATGCCGGCTACACCTATTGGGAAGGCGGTGAGGCCAGTGGTGCCCACTCGTTGTCGTTCAGCCCGGTGTTCACCTACGAGTTCAGCGGTTTCACCTATACCCCCTATATCGAGGCAGGCATCGGCCTGGCGGCGTTTTCCAAGACCGATGTGGGTGATCAGCGCCTGGGCTCGGCGGTCAACTTCGAGGACCGGATCGGCTTTGGCTTGAAGTTGCCTGGCGATCAGAAAATCGGCCTGCGGGCGATGCACTACTCCAACGCCGGCATCAAGCAGCCCAACGACGGGATCGAGTCGTACTCGTTGTTCTACAGCCGAGGATTCTGACCTTCGGCGGTTCCACCGTCACTCAACGCACCGCCTTGATCGCCAGCACATTGCACAGCGGATGTTCCACCACATGCGCTGTGGTCCCTCCCAGGAAGGTCTGCAGGGCGTCGTGGCGGTGGCTGCCCATCACGATCACATCCATGCGACTGTGAACGACGAACTGGGCGATGGCCCGTGTCGCGGGCCCTTCGAGGAAATGCCGCCGTTCCAGCGGCACCTGATGGCGGTCTCCCAGGTGGTTGAAGGCCGTACGCTGCGCCGTGCGCACGCTGCCCTCGAAGCCTGGCATGGTCACCGTTCCGGCTCCGAAGTCGGCGATGTGGGTCTTCGCCGCATCACAGACATGCAGCAGGTGCAGTTCGGCATTGCATTGCAACGCCAATGCATGGGCGCTGGCGATCACCTGATCGTCGAGATGCTCGCCCGCGCCGGCGCTGTGCAGGTCGACTGCCGCAGCGATCTGCCGGGGCAGCGGCAGACGGATATCGCTGACCAGGTGCACAGCCACGGGACTGTCCTTGAGCAATTGCCAATCCAGTGGCGTGACCAGCAAGCGCTTGAGGACAGGTTCGTGCTGAACGTCCTTGATCAGCAAATCGCAACCAAGCCGTTCGACCTGTTCGAGCGCGCTACGCAGCGGATCGCGGGTCAACAGTATCTCGGTGGAAACGTCCAGGCCGGCATTGCTCAGTTGCTCAGCTTCATCGGCGAGCCACTGACGGTTGTGTTCGAGCAGGCGCTCACGTTCGCGACTGTCGCTCATCAGGCCGAACGTGTCGACATCGTCGACGAAGACGTTTAGATCCAGCAATGCTCCACAGGTATCCGCCAAACCCGCGGCGCGTTGCAGGGCAGGGGAGTGACGCATTTGCGGACCCAGCATGACGAACAAACGCTTGAACTGGCTCATCTCAGACCTCCACGTGCGGTAGCCCCCCGGTTGAATGTCCATGTGTTCAGTCTAGAGCGTGCATCGCAGGTTGTCGGGTATGATGCCATTCCCATTCTTCACACGAGACCTGTCGCACATGCCGCTGAGCGCCGACCAGATCGTCGAATTCCGTACCTTTGCCGAGCAACTGGCCGACGCTGCCGCTTTGGCGATCGAGCCGTATTTCCGTGCCAGCCTGGACGTCGAGGACAAGGGCGGCCGGCTATACGACCCGGTGACCGTCGCCGACAAAGCGGCTGAAGACGCCATGCGTGCGTTGATTCAAGCCCGTTATCCGGAGCACGGCATCCTCGGCGAGGAAGCCGGTGTGGCGGTAGGCAGCAGTCCGTTGACCTGGGTGCTGGACCCCATCGACGGTACCCGCGCCTTCATCACGGGCCTGCCGCTGTGGGGCACGTTGATCGCCCTCAACGATGGCGAGCGCCCAGTGGTCGGCGTGATGAACCAGCCGTTCACCGGCGAGCGCTTCATCGGCACGCCGGAAGGTGCCTGGCGCGGCAGCACCGCGCTCAAGACCCGCGCTTGCGCAGGGCTGTCGGCAGCCACGCTGATGTGCACCACGCCAGACATGTTCGATACTGCGGCGCGCAAGGCGGCCTTCGAGACGGTGGCCGGTCAGGCACGGCTGATGCGTTACGGCGGGGATTGCTATGCCTACTGCATGTTGGCCTCGGGATTCGTCGACGTCATCGTCGAGGCGAGCCTGCAGCCTTATGACGTGCAGGCGCTGATGCCGATCATCGAGGGCGCTGGCGGAGTGATCACCGCTTGGGATGGCAGCTCGGCGCAAAATGGCGGCTGTGTGGTGGCCTGTGGCGATCCGGCGCTGCATGCACAGGTGGTGGCGCTGCTGCGCCATGCCATGTAATTGAGGCGGTTGGACCAGGCTAACGCCTACTGCCGCCGCACTTTTTCGCATTTCCGGGCTCTATCGATGGCCAGGCTGCGCCGACTCCCGGCGCGGCCGACGATTTCGACCCGGATCAATGCTTGCAAGCACGTTCTCATTGCCCTGCCGTCTGGCCCTGGCGGTAGCGCTTCTCTGCCTCGCGGCCTGCACCCAGCAGCAGGGCCGCGACATCGTTACTCAGCTCGGCAACGGCAAGCCCAGCGAGTTGTTCCAGACCAGTGTCGACCGCATGGCCACCCTGGCCATGCGCGACAACCTGCAGAGCCTGTATCTGCTGATGAACAAGCTCTACCTGCGCAATCCAAACCAGTGGAGGCTGTCCGGCTTCCTCGATGCCACTACCGCCGAGCGCCAGATCCGCGTGGCCATCGAGCAGCGTCAAGGGTTGCCGCAACTGGGTGATCGCCGCGACCTCGCCGCCTTGAGCTATGCCTTGAGTCCGGAGTTCCGAGGCGACCGCGTCGGTGCGTTCATCTACGCCATCGGGAGCATGCTCATCACCGCCCATGGCGGGCGTACCGAGTTCTACATGACCGATACCATCGACCCGCTGTTCATCAACAACGCTGCGCGCAACATCGAGAAGGCCACCTGGATGCTCAGCCAGCGCCAGGATGCCAATGGCGAACTGTTGCTGTTCTCCAACGAAATTTCCGATGCGGGCAGCAATTTGAGTTTCGCGGTGGAGTTCGGCAAGATCGTCGCGCGCCTGGACCTGTTGGCCGAATTGCTGGACGAACGTTACCGCCGCATCGGTCTGAACTATGCCCAAAGCCTGCTGCTGATGAACTTCCTGCCGGTGCAGTGACGCCACCGCTCTTGCTGTTAGAGGGCAGGTTCTGCCATCACCTGCGCGTTCGATTATCGGACGCTTCACGTTTTCGGCTATCCGTTATTCGCCCGGCGAATCCCTTCGTCGCATTGCTCCCTGTTGCGCTTTTACATACTGTGGGCACGCGTAAACTGGAAACACACAAAACATAACTACAAAACCGAGTGCCTGCCTTATGGAAAGCCGCCTGCTGAGCGAGCGCAGTAGCGTGTTCCATCACGCCGACCCTTATGCCGTGTCCGACTACGTGAACCGGCACCTGGGTCAGCATTGCATCGGGTTGTCCCCCAGTACCCGCCCGCAGTCCAGCCTCAGCCACCGCAAGTTCGCCGAACTCGATTTGTGCCGCATCAGCTACGGCGGAAGCGTACGTGTGACGTCGCCGGCGCTCGAGAGCATTTTCCACCTGCAGATCCTGCTCAACGGCAGTTGCCTGTGGCGTGGCCATCAGCGCGAGCATCATCTGGTGCCGGGCGAACTGCTGCTGATCAACCCCGACGATCCAGTCGATCTCACCTATTCCGAGGACTGCGAGAAATTCATCCTCAAGGTGCCGACTCATTTGCTCGAAGCGCTGTGCGATGAACAGCGCTGGCAGCGTCCGGCAGGCGGCGTGCGCTTTCTGCGAAACCATTACCGGCTGGAGGAACTGGAAGGTTTTTCCAGTCTGCTGGCCATGGTCTGCCAGGAGGCCGAGGCATCCGATCCATTGCCGCGGGTGCAGGGCCATTACAGCCAGATCGTCGCCAGCAAGCTGCTGACCCTGATGAATACCAACATCAGTCGCGAGGGGCGGGGCACCCCTGGAGCGAGCCTCGAACGAATCCTCGACTACATCGACCGCAACCTCAAGCTGGATCTGACCGCCGAAGTGCTGGCCGAGCAGTCGAACATGAGCCTGCGTTCGCTGTATGCATTGTTCGACCGCCACCTGAGCACCACCCCCAAGCAGTATGTGCGCCAACGCAAACTCGAACGCGTACATGCCTGTCTCAGCGATGCCAGTTGTAGGGTGCGCAGCGTCACCGAGCTGGCCATGGACTATGGCTTCCTGCATCTGGGGCGGTTTTCCGAGACCTACCGCCAGCGTTTTGGCGAGCTGCCCTCGGAGACCTTCAAGCTGCGTCGCTGAGCGTGCACAAAATGGATAGCACTCTGCACTGAGTGGATATTGCCTCTGGTCGATAATTCCTAACCTGACATGGCCTGAACAATAACAATGGAGGCCCTGGCCATGTCCCTGGGATTCGACTACCTCAATGCCATGCTCGAGGACGACCGCGAAAAGGGCGTCTACCGTTGCAAGCGTGAAATGTTCACTGACCCGCGCCTGTTCGACCTGGAGATGAAACACATCTTCGAGGGCAACTGGATCTACCTGGCCCATGAAAGCCAGATCCCCGAGAAAAACGATTTCATTACCCTGACCATGGGGCGCCAACCGATCTTCATCGCGCGCAACAAGGACGGGGAACTCAACGCTTTCCTCAACGCCTGCAGCCACCGTGGCGCCATGCTCTGCCGGCACAAGCGCGGCAACCGCTCCAGCTATACCTGCCCGTTCCACGGCTGGACGTTCAACAACAGCGGCAAACTGCTCAAGGTCAAGGATCCGAGCAATGCCGGTTATCCGCAAAGCTTCAACTGCGAGGGCTCCCACGACCTGACCAAGGTCGCCCGGTTCGAGTCGTACCGTGGGTTCCTGTTCGGCAGCCTGAATGCCGACGTCAAGCCGTTGATCGACCACCTGGGCGAATCGGCCAAGATCATCGACATGATCGTCGACCAGTCGCCAGAAGGCCTGGAAGTGCTGCGCGGGTCGAGTTCCTATATCTACGAAGGCAACTGGAAACTGACGGCCGAGAACGGTGCCGATGGCTACCACGTCAGCTCCGTGCACTGGAACTACGCCGCCACCCAGAATCAGCGCAAACAGCGCGAAGCGGGTGAAGAGATCAAGACCATGAGCGCCGGCGCCTGGGCCAAGCAGGGCGGGGGCTTCTACTCGTTCGACCATGGCCACCTGCTGCTCTGGACGCGCTGGGCCAACCCCGAGGACCGTCCGGCCTACGAGCGCCGTGAGCAACTGGCTTCGGATTTCGGCCAGGCTCGCGCCGACTGGATGATCGAGAACTCTCGCAACCTGTGCCTGTACCCGAACGTGTACCTGATGGACCAGTTCAGCTCGCAGATCCGCATCGCTCGCCCGATCTCGGTGAACAAGACCGAGATCACCATTTACTGCATCGCCCCGAAGGGTGAGAGCGCCGATGCCCGGGCCCAGCGTATCCGCCAGTACGAAGACTTCTTCAATGTCAGCGGCATGGCGACCCCGGATGACCTCGAGGAATTCCGCTCCTGCCAGACCGGCTACGGCGGCGGCACCGGCTGGAACGACATGTCCCGTGGGGCCACCCATTGGGTCGAGGGCGCCGATGAAGCGGCCAAGGAAATCGAGCTGCATCCACTGCTGTCGGGGGTTCGCACCGAGGACGAGGGGCTGTTCGTGCTGCAGCACAAGTACTGGCAGGACACCATGATCAAGGCCCTGGAGCAGGAACAGCAACTGATTCCCGTGGAGGCCGTGCAATGAGCCTCTATGAGACCGTGCGCGATTTCCTCTACCGCGAAGCGCGCTACCTGGATGACGCTGAATGGGACCAGTGGCTGGAACTGTATGCCGTGGACGCGAGCTTCTGGATGCCGTCCTGGGACGATGACGACACCCTGACCGAAGATCCGCAGAGCGAAATCTCGCTGATCTGGTACGGCAACCGTGGTGGCCTGGAAGACCGGATATTCCGCATCAAGACCGAGCGCTCCAGCGCGACCATGCCCGATACCCGTACATCCCACAACATCAGCAACATCGAGATCGTCGATCAAGGTGAGGGCTACTGCAAGGTGCGCTTCAACTGGCACACCCTGAGTTTCCGCTACAAGACCACCGACAGTTACTTCGGCAGTAGTTTCTACACCCTGGACCTGCGCGGCGAACAGCCGCTGATCAAGGCCAAGAAGGTGGTGCTGAAGAACGACTACGTGCGTCAGGTCATCGACATCTATCACATCTGATTCGAGGTCAAGCGAGCTGCTCGGTGCGCCAACAGGTGCGCCGTGGCCCGGCTCGCCCGCGAGGTGCAACATGAGTTTCCAGATCGCGCTGAATTTCGAAGACGGGGTTACCCGCTTCATCGAGGCCACGGGCTTCGAAACCGTAGCCGATGCCGCCTATCGCCAAGGCATCAACATTCCCTTGGACTGCCGTGACGGCGCTTGCGGTACCTGCAAGTGCAAGGCCGAATCAGGCCGTTATGAGCTGGGCGACAATTTCATCGACGATGCCTTGAGCGAAGACGAGATCGCCGAAGGCTACGTGCTGACCTGCCAGATGCGCGCCGAAAGCGACTGCGTGGTGCGCATCCCGGCATCGTCGCAAGTGTGCAAGACCGAGCAGGCCAGCTTCGAAGCGGCCATCAGCGAGGTACGCCAGCTTTCCGACAGCACCATCGCCTTGTCGATCAAGGGCGATGCCCTGAACAAACTGGCGTTTCTGCCGGGGCAGTACGTCAATCTGCAAGTGCCGGGCAGCGACCAGAGCCGTGCTTATTCCTTCAGCACGCTGCAGAAAGGCGGCGAGGTCAGCTTTCTGATCCGCAATGTGCCGGGCGGGCTGATGAGCCGCTTCCTGGCCACCCAGGCCAAGGCCGGCGAGCGCGTGAGCCTGACCGGGCCTTTGGGCAGCTTCTACCTGCGACCGATCCAGCGACCCTTGCTGCTGCTGGCTGGTGGCACGGGGCTGGCGCCATTCACGGCGATGCTGGAAAGGATCGCCGAGCAGGGCAGTGCGCATCCGTTGCACCTGATCTACGGGGTCACCAATGACTTCGATCTGGTCGAAATGGACCGCCTCGAAGCCCTGGCCGCACGCATTCCCAACTTCACTTTCAGCGCCTGCGTGGCCAATCCCGACAGCCAATACCCGCAAAAGGGCTACGTGACCCAGCACATCGCTCCGGGCCACCTGAATGATGGCGATGTCGACGTGTACCTGTGCGGCCCGCCACCGATGGTCGAGGCGGTCAGCCAGTACATCCGCGAGCAAGGCCTGACCCCGGCGAACTTCTATTACGAGAAATTCGCGGCAGCTGCCTGAGTTTGCTTGGGGCTGCCGGCATCGTGCGGGTAACGGCAGCCTCTTTTTCGGACCGAGGAGAGATCAACATGAACAACCGATTCCAAGGCAAGATCGCGCTGGTCACCGGTGCCGCCCAAGGCATCGGCCGTGGCGTGTGCTGGAGGCTCAAAGCCGAAGGCGCGAAAGTCGTGGCGGTGGACCGCTCCGAACTGGTTCACGAACTGGCCGGGGAGGGCATGCTGACCCTGATCGCCGATCTCGAGCAGCATGCCGATTGCGTCCAGGTCATGGCCAGCGCGGTGCAAGCCTTCGGCCGCCTCGACATTCTGGTCAACAACGTCGGCGGCACCATCTGGGCCAAACCGTTCGAGCACTACGAAGTCGAGCAGATCGAGACCGAGGTGCGCCGCTCGCTGTTCCCCACCCTCTGGTGCTGTCACGCCGCGTTGCCGTACATGCTCGAGCAGGGCGCCGGCGCCATCGTCAACGTTTCCTCCATCGCTACCCGAGGCGTCAATCGTGTGCCCTACGGCGCGGCCAAGGGCGGGGTCAACGCACTGACCGCGTGCCTGGCCTTCGAAACGGCCGGGCGCGGTATCCGCGTCAATGCCACCGCCCCGGGCGGCACCGAGGCGCCGCCACGGCGCGTGCCGCGCAACACGGACCAGCAGAGCGAGCAAGAAAAGATCTGGTACCAGCAGATCGTCGAGCAGACCCTCGACAGCAGCCTGATGCACCGCTACGGCAGCATCGACGAACAGGTCGGCGCGATTCTGTTCCTGGCCTCTGACGAGGCCTCCTACATCACCGGCGTAACCCTGCCGGTAGGTGGTGGTGATCTCGGCTGAGCACTGCCCCCGGCAAGGTTTTTTTAATGCCTGCTGTAAGGTAGTTGGCGCCTGTGAGATCGAGCGCCGCGCGGGCGGCGCTCGATCCCGGGGACACTAAAAAGCTCAAATCAAAGCCATGTCCACACCTGGAAACTATTCTGAGGCGGCTTGTCGTGGTCCGTGACACAATTTTTGCCACATAGCTGCATTTGCACCACAGGAGTTCGAGCGGTAGTTTCCCTGAACAGCCCATTCAGGAAACCTACCCTTGGACTCCATCACCCAGGCCGTGCTCGGTGCGGCCCTCCAGGGCACCGTGCTCGGTCGCATCCAGGGCCGCCGTGCGCTTGCCTATGGCGCAGCCCTCGGCAGCGTGCCGGACCTCGACGTGCTCATCCGCTACGCTGACCCGGTATCGCAGATGACTTATCACCGAGGTTTCTCCCATTCCATTTTCGTTCTCAGTGGCGTGGCGCTGTTGCTCGCCTTACTGGTCGACTGGCTGGGTCGCACACGATGGCCCGACAAGGGCTATCGCTTTACCCGATTGTTCGTCGCCTTCTGGCTGGTGCTGGTCACCCACCCACTGCTGGATTCGTTCACCGTCTACGGCACCCAGTTGTTCTGGCCTCTGCAGGTCACGCCGCTGAGTTGGGCGGCGGTGTTCATCATCGACCCGGTATACACCGTGCCGCTGCTGGTGGCGGTGATCTACGCGCTGCTCAGAGGTATGTCCGGTAAGGTCTTGCGCGGGTTGAGCCTTGCCTTGCTGTTCAGCACCGCCTACCTGGGTTTCGGCCTGGCCGGGCGCATGCTGGCCGAGCATCGCTTGCAAGCGGCGCTCGATCAGCAGGGCATTGCCGTCACCGAGGTGCGTGCCGTGCCGATCGCTTTCAACAGCCTGATCTGGCGAGTACTGGCCAAGACGCCGCAGGGCGATTACTACGAAGCCATCAGCAGTCTGTTCGATCGTAAGCCTCCGGAGATGGTCCGCCTCTCGCGTCACCTCGATGCGGCACGTCCACTTGCCGACTCGGCGTTGCACGAGCGCCTGCGTTGGTTCACCGATGACTGGCTGCGCTACGACGAAGTCGGCGATGCGTTGGTCGTGACCGACCTGCGCATGGGCGTGCCCGGTAACTACACCTTCCGCTTCGACATGGCCCGGCGCGATAGGCAGGGGCAGTGGCAGGCCCGAACGCCCACGGTCTGGGTCCAGGACGATGGCGTGTTGCGGATGGACGATGTGTTGTTGGTCTGGCGGCGCATCTTCGATCAGCAAACGCCGTTGCCGCTGTCGACCTGGGCCGCGCGGCAGGATCAGGCGGCGCTGGCCAACGGACATCCGCAGCGGAGTCGATGAAACATGCGGTCGGTGGGCCTGGACCTGGTCAAGTGGACAGCGATCGTGACGATGGTTGCCGACCACCTACGTTATCTGTGGCCTGGCGCCGATGGCCTGTTCGTCGTCGGCCGTCTGGCGTTCCCGCTGTTCTGTCTGGCGATCGCGGTGAACCTGGGACGCAGTCAGACCGATGCATCCGGCAGTGGGACCAACCTGCGCTATCTGGGCTGGATGCTGGTTTTCGCCCTGGTGTCGGAAATTCCCTACCGTTGGCTCGACGGTGGCACGCAGACTTTCAGTGTGATGCCGACCCTGCTTCTGGGGTTATTGGTGGCCCAGGGCGTACACCATCGGCACTGGCCTGTGCGTTGCCTGGGCGTGGCCAGCGCCATGCTGGCGGCGTGGTTCAGTCCTCAGTTGATGTACGGTTTGCCCGGTGTGTTGCTGCCGGCTGCGTGGCTGCTGGCGCGACGGCAGGGAGGAGTTGCCTGGGGTCTCCCTTGCCTATTGGCCGTTGCCGGCAACCTGACCAACAGCTGGCTGAGCCAGCATCTGCTGGCCCCGATCACTGTCTTCGCGCTGGGCTCGGCCGCGCTGGCGGTGCCTGTGGGGTGCCTGCTGCTGCAGGCCAGGACAGCGTGGGTGCCCAAAGTCGGTCGATGGGGCTACTTTTTCTATCCTGGGCATCTGGCGGTGATCAAGCTGCTGACTTGAGCGCTGCGCCAGGTAAGTCGAGTCACTTACCAACAGGCCCTGACACACCTGTGTCATCCGTGCATCAGATGTGCCTTGATTGATGCAAGCTGCGGCATTCTGCGAGCGGCTGCATTACGCCGCCCAAGCGCTCTAACACGGGCATCCAAGCGCTTCTTCCAAGCGGTGGCACAGCCATTGCTCTCCCTCTCGGCGACGCCTCACATCGTCGCCATAACAAGAAACGGAGAGCCCCCATGAAACGATCAGGTCCGCACTGCCGGCCCCTGTCCACCGCCTTGAGCTGCCTGGCTCTGGCGCTTGCCTGCATCACGCCTGCCTTCGCCGCCGAGGTCGATGGCCAGCGCATCATCAATGCCGACAAGGAGCCCGGTAACTGGATGAGCCACGGCCGTACATACGACGAGCAACGCTACAGCCCGCTCAAGGCCATCAACCAGGACAACGTGAACCAACTGGGCCTGGCCTGGAGCTACAAGCTTGACCTCGACCGGGGCGTCGAAGCTACGCCCATCGTCGTCGATGGCGTGATGTACACCACCGGTCCGTTCTCGGTGGTGTACGCCCTGGATGCGCGCAACGGCAAGCTGCTGTGGAAGTACGATCCGCAATCCGACCGTCATCGCGCTGGCGAGGCCTGTTGCGATGCCGTGAACCGAGGTGTGGCGGTGTGGCAGGGGAAAGTCTATGTGGGTGTGCTCGATGGCCGACTGGAGGCCATCGATGCCAAGACCGGCAAACGGGTCTGGTCGGTGGACACCCGTGCCGATCACCAGCGCAGTTACACCATCACCGGTGCGCCGCGGGTGGTCAACGGCAAGGTCGTCATCGGCAACGGCGGCGCCGAGTTCGGCGTGCGTGGCTACGTGACCGCCTATGACGCCGAGACCGGCAAGCAGGCCTGGCGGTTCTTCACCGTACCGGGCGATCCCAAGCTGCCCCCCGAGGACAAGGCCATGGAGATCGCCAGCAAGACCTGGCACGGCGATGCCTATGTCGAATGGGGCGGTGGTGGCACGGCCTGGGACTCGTTCGCCTACGATCCGGAACTGAACCTGCTGTACATCGGCGTCGGCAATGGTTCGATGTGGGACCCTAAATGGCGCAGTCAGGCCAAGGGCGACAACCTGTTCCTGTCGTCAATCGTGGCAGTCAATGCCGACACCGGTGAATACGCCTGGCACTATCAGACCACCCCGGGAGACGCCTGGGACTTCACCGCCACGCAGCACATGATCCTCGCCGAGCTGCCGATCGACGGCAAGCAGCGCAAGGTGCTGATGCAGGCGCCGAAGAACGGCTTCTTCTATGTGCTCGACCGTGCCACCGGGGAGTTGTTGTCGGCAAAGAACATCGTGCCGGTCAACTGGGCCAAGGGTATCGACATGAAGACGGGTCGGCCTATCCTCGACGACGAGGCGGCGGCCTACTGGAAGGACGGCAAGCGCAAGCTGGTGACCCCGGCGTTCTGGGGCGCCCATGACTGGCACCCGATGTCCTACAACCCCAACACCGGGTTGGTGTACATCCCGGCGCACATCATGTCTGCGTATTACGAGCACATCCCCGAGGCGCCCAAGCGCAATCCGTTCAAGAGCGTGTACCAACTCGGCCTGCGCACCGGGATGATGCCAGAGGGCGCCGACGGGCTGCTGGAAATGGCCAAGACCTGGTCGGGCAAGCTGATCGCCTGGGATCCGGTCAAGCAGGCACCGGCCTGGGAGGTGCCGTACATCACCATTTTCAACGGTGGCACCCTCAGCACCGCTGGCAACCTGGTGTTCGAAGGCAGCGCCGATGGGCGGGTCATCGCCTATGCGGCCGACAGCGGCAAGAAACTCTGGGAATCGCCCGCCGCCAGTGGGGTGATGGCTGCGCCCATCACCTATTCGGTCGACGGCGAGCAATACGTGACCTTCATGGCTGGCTGGGGTGGGGCATTCTCGACCTTTGCCGGAGCGCTGTCGCTGCGGGCCGGGGTACAACCGTTCTCGCAGGTGCTGACCTACAAGATCGGTGGTACCGCCCAACTGCGCGAACCGGCGCCGCCTGCCGATGCACCCGAGCCGCCAGCGCTGACGGCTGATGCCGAGACGGTAGCCGCCGGTGCCGCGCTGTATGACGGCAACTGCTCGCAATGCCATGGCATCCATGCAGTCAGCGGTGGCGTATTGCCTGACCTGCGCAAGCTCAGCGCGGAGAAACACCAGATGTTCCTCGGCATTCTCTATGGTGGCCGTGTGCCCGACGGCATGCCTTCGTTCGCCGACAACCTCAAGCCCGAGCAGGTGGAACAAGTGCATCAATACCTCATCAAGCGTGCCCACGACCTCAAGCGCGAAGGCAACGCCTGGCAGCAGTTCAGCGCCAAGCCGACAGCCCAGGCGCCGTTGGCCGACAACCATGCACAGGAGTGAAACGACCATGACTGACGTGACCTACCAGAACTTCATCGACAACGGCTTCGTCAGCAGCGAAAGCCTGCTCGAGGTGTACAACCCAGCCAATGGTGATTTGTTGGGCCGAGTGCCGGAGTCGCCGGCCGAGCAGGTCGAGCGCGCCATTGCCGCCGCACGCCGGGCGCAGAAAGGCTGGGCCGGTAGAACGGCCATAGAGCGGGCAAGCTATCTACGCCAGATCGCCACCAAGATCAGAGCCAATGCCCAGCGCCTGGCGCGGATCATTACCCAGGAAGGCGGCAAGGTGCCGGCGCTGGCAGAGGTCGAAGTCAACTTCACTGCCGACTACCTGGATTACATGGCCGAATGGGCGCGTCGGCTGGAAGGCGAGGTGCTGACCAGCGACCGTGTCGGCGAACACATCTTCCTCATGCGCAAGCCACTGGGGGTGGTGGCGGGTATCCTGCCGTGGAACTTCCCGTTCTTCCTGATCGCCCGCAAGATGGCGCCGGCGCTTGTCACCGGCAATACCATCGTCATCAAGCCCAGCGAGGAGACCCCGCTCAATTGTTATGAGTTCGCCAAACTGGTGGCAGAAACCGATTTGCCGGCCGGAGTGTTCAACGTGGTCGGTGGCCAGGGTGCAAGCGTAGGACATGGACTTTCCAGCCACGCCGGAGTCGATCTGGTGAGCTTCACCGGCAGCGTTGCGACCGGTGCGCGGATCATGGCCGCGGCGGCGCCGAACATCACCAAGCTCAACCTCGAACTTGGCGGCAAGGCACCGGCCATCGTGCTGGGCGATGCCGACCTGGACCTGGCGGTGAAGGCCATCGTCGCTTCTCGGGTGATCAATACCGGACAGGTGTGCAACTGCGCCGAGCGGGTGTATGTGCAACGCAATATCGCTGATGCTTTCGTCGACAAGGTGGCTCAGGCGATGGCTGCGACCCGCTATGGCGACCCATCACAGCAGGCGGACCTGGACATGGGGCCGCTGATCAACCAGGCCGGGCTCGACAAGGTCGCGCAGATGGTACGGACCGCGGTAGGGCAGGGTGCTCAAGTGGTCACCGGTGGCCAGGTGGCCGACCTCGGTGCGGGTTTCCACTACCAGCCGACGGTGCTGGCCGGTTGCTCCGCCGAAATGGAGATCATGCGCAAGGAAATCTTCGGACCGGTGCTACCGATCCAGGTGGTGGAGGATCTCGATGAGGCCATCGCCTTGGCCAACGACAGCGAATATGGCCTGACCTCGTCGCTCTACACCCGCGATCTGAATGCAGCGCTCAAAGCATGCCGCGAAATCGACTTTGGCGAGACCTACATCAACCGGGAGAACTTCGAGGCCATGCAGGGCTTCCACGCCGGGGCGCGCAAGTCGGGGATCGGCGGGGCCGATGGCAAGCATGGTTTGTATGAATATACGCGGACGCAGGTGGTGTATATGCAGGGGTGAGCAGGCCCGTCTGGAGAGCACCTCTGCTTGTGAGATCGAGCGCCGCCCGCGCGGCGCTCGATCTATGCGCTACTGCAAATCCATCGACGAACACTCCAAGCGCCTGCCAGCCTCGGCGTAATCACCCCACCAGATTCGGCTGCACGATCCCATACCGCTTCATCTTCCGATACAACGTCGAGCGCGATATCCCGGCGGCCTGGGCCGCCGCGCTCATGTTCCACCTTTCCCGTTTCAACACCTCAAGCAGATGCCGCGCCTCGGTATCCTCGACCTGCGCATCCAGCGCCGAGTGCGTTGTAGGGCCAGCCTGGTCAAGCAATTCTTCCGGCAGATCGGCCAGTTCGATCACTCCACCCTCGGCCAATGCCACCGCATAGCGCAGCGTGTTGAGCAACTGCCGCACATTACCCGGCCATGGATGGCCCAGCAGGCAGTGACGGGCCTCGCCGCTCAGGCGCAAGCCTTCGCCACCGGGCAATCCAGCCAGCAGCCGCTCGATCAATTCGGATCGGTCGCTACGTTCGCGCAGTGCCGGCAGCACCATGCGCATGCCACACAGGCGATAATACAGATCCTGGCGAAAACGCTTGTCGGCGATCATCGTCTGCAAGTCCTGGTGGGTGGCGGAGATCACCTGGATGTCCAGCGCCACGGGCGTATCAGCCCCCAGCGGCAACAACTCGCGCTCGGCGAGCACACGTAACAGGCGGGTTTGCAGATGGGCCGGCATGTCGCCGATTTCGTCGAGGAACAGCGTGCCGCCATTGGCCAGCTCCAGCTTGCCTTTCATGCCCTTGCGGTTGGCACCGGTGAAACTGCCGGCGCGGTAGCCGAACAACTCGCTCTCGATCAGCGTCTCGGGAATCGCCGCGCAGTTGAGCGCCACGAATGGCCCTGCCTGGCGCCGGCTGGCCTGATGCAGGGCGCGGGCAAACGCCTCTTTGCCGGTGCCGGTCTCGCCGCACAGGAGGATGGCGATGTCCTGGTCCAACACTTTGCGCAGCCGCCGGACGCCTTGCTGCAGTTGTGGGTCGCTACCGGCCAAGTGGTCCAGGCCCGGGTGACGGACGCCGGGAGCGCCGCTGGGGCGTACCGGGGCTTGGCGGTAGCCGGCAGGCACGCGCAGGCCAACGTCCAGCACTTGCTCGCCCTGGTTGCGCAGATGAGCACCGCGTGCGCCACCGCGGGTGAGCTCGAGCAAGGCATCGACGCTGGCCGGCAGCAGTTGGTCGATGCGTCGTCCCAACAAGGCATGGGCGTATGCAGCGAACGCCGCCTGGTTGGCACCGATCACCCGGCCACTCGGGTCAAGGGCGAGCAGTTGCTCGTTGGCCAGGTCGGCGTGGTCGTCGCGGGGGGTGACCGCCAGGGTCAGGCAGTCGCGGTAACGCTGGCGGAAGTGAGTGTTCTCGATCAGGCGCGCATACAACGTCACCAACTGCAGCGTCAGTTGCTGGGCTTGCTTGGGGCCTTCGTTATGCAGGCACGTAGCATTGAGACAACCCAGCAGTGGCCTTGCGCATCGAACAGCGGTGCGACCGAACAACTGAGGCGGGCATTGGCGGATAGGAAATGCTCCTGGCGGTGAATGGTCAACGCTTGGCGCGAAGCGAGGGCGGTGCCGATGCCGTTGGTGCCGGCGATGGACTCGTCCCAGCAGGCGCCGACGCGCAATCCGGAGCGGGTGTAGCGTTGTCTGTCGGCTGGCAGGCGTGCGTCCAGGGTGATGCCATCGGCATCGCTGAGCAACACGGCGAAGCCGGCATCGACCACACGCCGGGCCAATCCGTTGACGCCTTGACTGGCAATCGTCAGGTAAGCCTCGTGCTGGGCCTGGTGCTGGCGTACCTCGGCGGCACTTAGGATGTTGTCGACGTGGCGCAAGTCCGGGTCCAGACGATGCTGGTTGATGCTGCGATACCACGATTCGGCGATTACCGCCTCGGGCTGCAGCCCGCGGTCGGCGAAGTGGCAGTCGATGAACGCCGCCAGCTCGCTGGGGCGTGGGAGTGCTGGATACGCAGGCATGAGCGGTCCATGGCTTGTTATTGTATGCGGTGTGGCAACCATAGCTGGTTTTCGTCCGCTTGGCCCTGCAACGGGTCAGATCAGTGTCCGGGCCTCTGTCAGGCTCAGTGGCCGCTTCATGCGCTGCGACAGCTGGGCCATGGCATCGGAGTAGCCTTTGGCGATCACTGCCTCGACCTGATCGCCCACGCACTGCAGGGCAATGAAATCCCCCTGTTCCGGCTGGCCGACGAATTCGATGTGGTCCCAGTCGCGAGCATGGCCCAGCACTTCATAAGTCCGGCCGTGCTGATAGGTCCAGAAGAACGGCACATCGTCGTACTGGCGCTGTTCGCCGAGCATGTTGGCGGCAGCGATCACCGCGTGTTGTTGGGCCAGGCGCCAGTGTTCGATGCGCACAGGGCGGCCAGCCAGGGGAAAGGTCGCGATGTCACCTGCGGCCCACAGGCCGTCGGCGGCGCGCAACTGCGCATCGACGTTTACCGAACGGTCCTCTGCCAGGTCCAGGCCATGCAGGAAGGCGGTGGCCGGACTGACGCCGGTGCCGAGCAGCACCAAAGGCGTTGGCAAGCGCTCGCCATTGGCCAGTAGCACCGCCTCGACCTGATGCTCGCCCTCCAAGCGCAGCACTTGCGTGGGACCATGGAAGATCACGCCCTTGCCTTCGTGCAGTTGGCGGATGCTGCGGCCGATGCGTTCACCCAGTTGCTTGGCCAGGGGGACTTCGTGGCGGCTCACCACGTGCACCCTCAAGCCGTATTTGTGCAATGCCGCAGCGGCCTCCAGGCCGATGAAACCGTCGCCGACGATCACCACCGGTTGGCCGGGCTCGGCGGCATCGAGCAGGCGCGCAGCGTCCTCACGCGATCGCAAGGTCAGCACCCCGTCCAGGTCGGCGCCGGGAATGTCCGGGCGGCGCGGCTTGCCGCCGGTGGCGAGCAGCGCGGCGTCGTAGTCGATGCGCTGGCCGTCGGCGAGGGTGATGCTGCGCTTTTTCGCATCCAGACCGCGCACTTTGGCCTGGCGTCGCTCAAGACGGCCCTGACGCAAGTCATCCGCCTCCAGCAGTGCGGGCACTTCATCGGGCGGCATTTCCCCGGCGATGACGAATTTGCTAAGCGAGGTGCGGTCGTAAGCGGGCTGACGCTCCTGATCCAGCCACAGCAGGTGGCCGTTGAATCCATGACCCAGCAGGGTGGCCACCGCCGCCGAACCCGCCGCGCCGGCACCGACCACGACGAAACGACGGGCATCGCTGTGGCGCGGCGCTGTGGGTTTGGGCAGGGGCTGGTCGTCGACCCAGACTTGGCCGTTTTCGACCCAGGCCCGGTAGCGCCGCAGATCGGCCAGGGCAGGGGGTTCGCAGACGGTGCCTGCGTCGGTGGCGAAAGCCGCCTTGTGCCATGGACAGACCAACAGCCCCTTGCAGATCACGCCTTCCTCAAGCGGCGCGCCGGCGTGCGGACAGTTGGCCTGATACGCGTGCACCAGGTCGCCCTGGCGGACGAGGACGACTTCTTCGTTCCCGGCCTGCACGCGCAGAGGGCGTTTGCTATCGAGTTGCTCGAGGGTAGCCACGGCATGGCGGGTCATGGGCTTCTCCAAAGGGGCCTTTGGAACCATTTGACGCCTGGGCGTTGAAGAGGGTGCGTCGATCTGACGATCGGAAGGGAATTTGCGGGCAAGCCCGCTCCTACAGGGACAGCAGTGATCCTGTAGGAGCGAGGGGGTCAATTGGCCGGGGCGGTTTTCAGGACACCGGCGCGCGACACGCGCAGCGCCACCAGGCTCCCGACCATGATGAGGCCGGCCAGGGAGTACAGCGCGGCGTCGGTCGAGCCGGTCTGGTCCTTGATGAAACCGACCAGATAGGGGCTGAGGAAGCCGGCCATCTGTCCCACCGAGTTGATGATCGCCAGACCGGCAACGGCGGCGCCAGCGCTGAGCAGGGCGGTCGGCATCGGCCAGAACATCGGCAGCCCGGTCAGTGCGCCCATGGTGGCGATAGACAGGCCGAGGATGGCCACCGCAGGGGTGCCGGCGAAGTTGACGGCGATCAGCAGGCCAATGGCGCCCATCAACATCGGTACCACCAAATGCCAACGGCGTTCGTTGCGTAGGTCGGCAGAGCGGCCACAGAGGATCATGAACACACCGGCCAACAGGTACGGAATGGCGCTCAGCCAGCCGATCAGCAGCGGGTTGTCGAAGCCCATGTTCTTGATGATCGACGGCAGCCAGAAGTTGATGGCGTACACGCCACTCTGGATGCAGAAGTAGATGAAGCCGAAGGTCCAGATCAACGGGTTGGTCAGCACGGCGAGGATACCGTCGCCCATGGTGTTGGGCTTGCTGGCGGCATCGGCGTTGAGGTCCGCTTCGATCAGTTGGCGCTCGGCCGGGCTCAGCCACGCGGCCTTCTGGTAGCCGTCGCTGAGCAGGCCGATGGCCAGGACGCCCAGCGCCACGGTTGGCAGGCCCTGGATCAGGAACATCCATTGCCAGCCGGCCAGGCCGTGCTGGCCCGCCGCGAAGTGTTCGAGGATCCAGCCGGAGAACGGCCCGCCAAGCAGGCCCGAAACCGGGATCGCCGACATGAACAAGGCCATGATGCGGCCACGACGGTCTGCCGGGAACCAGCGCGAGAGGTACAGCACCACGCCCGGGAAGAAACCGGCTTCGGCGGCGCCGGTGAGCAGGCGCAGGGTGTAGAACTCGCTGGGGGTGGTGACGAACAGCAGGCAGGTCGACAGCGCGCCCCAGGCGATCATCATCGCCGCGATCCAGCGCCGCGGCCCGAAGCGGTTGAGCGCAAGGTTGCTGGGCAGGCCGCAAAGCACGTAGCCGATGAAGAAGATACCGGCACCGAGGCCGTACACGGTTTCGCTGAACTGCAGTGCATCGAGCATCTGCAGCTTGGCGAAGCCCACGTTGACGCGGTCCAAGTAATTGAACAGGTAGCAGATGAAGATGAACGGAATCAACCGCAGAGTGATGCGCCGATACAGCGCGTTGCGGGTGATGTCATTGCCTTGGTCAGGGGCAGGGCTGTGTGCCATGATCGAATTCTCTGTTGTTATGATTCTCGCCGCGTCGCCTGTACCGGCGCTCGCCCTGACGAGTCTCGGGGAGTGCGACGCGCCTGTCTTTGTGCTTTTGCACAGTCCGGAGGTTACGATGCTGTGCTACCTCACAATGCCCAACTGCTGAAGGATTCGTTGAATGTTCGAACTGGACCATGACCTGGCGCAGGATATCGTGGATCGGGCCATGGCCATCCTGCCCTGCAACGTCAACGTCATGGACAGCCAAGGCCTGATCCTGGGCAGTGGTGAGCCCGAACGTATCAATACCCGGCACGAGGGCGCGCAACTGGTGTTGGCCAATGGGCGCATCGTCGAGCTGGATGTCGATGCAGCCAAGTGCCTGAAGGGTGTGCAGCCCGGCGTCAACCTGCCATTGATGCTCGATGGCCGCCTGATCGGGGTACTGGGGCTGACGGGCGACCCGCTGCAACTGCGTACCTATGGCGAACTGGTGCGCATGACTGCCGAGATGCTCCTGGCCCAGCGCCACCTGCAGGTCGAGCAACAGTGGCGGCGTCAGCGCTGCGACGACCTGCTGGCGTTGTTGCTCGGCGCCAGCGGCGACTCACCAAGACTGCTCGACGAGGCGCAACAGCTAGGCCTCAAACCACAACTGCCCAGGGTGCCGTGCCTGTTCGAACTGCGCGCGGGGCCGCCTGCCGAAACGCTGTCGGCCTGGCTGTCGAGCCGCTACCCGGAAAGCTGGTGTGTCAGTCCATCGCGCGAATCCTTGCTGTGGTGCCGCCCCGCCAGCGTGGGGCTGGATGAGGTTCGCCTGCTCGAGCGTCTGCAACGCCATGGCTGGGAGGTCGAGCGCCTGGCGCTGGGTAGCGTCGCGCAGAGCCTTGAACAGTTGCGCCGGGGCTACCGGAGGGTACGCGACCTGCTGGCCTACGGGCGCGAAGTGCTACCCGGTGAGCGCCTGTTGAGCTTGTCCCGTTATCGCTTGCCGGCGTTGCTCTGGCGCCATCGCAACGACGATGCGCTGGATGAGCTGCTGGAGCCGTTGCTGCGTATCCGTGCCAAGGATGGCAGCGGCCAGTTGCTGCCGACCCTGCGCGCCTGGTGCGCGCACGATGGTCAGAGCCAAGCCTGCGCCGATGCGCTGGGGATCCACCGCAACAGCCTGCGTTATCGACTGGAGCGCGTAGCCGAACTGGGTGAGGTCGACCCACTGCGGCTGGAGGGGATGCTCAGCCTCTACCTTGGCTTGCAGCTCTTGCCAGCGGACTGAGGCACGTCGAGCCAGTCGGAAAATGCATTTGCCCAAACAAGCGCCACGGGCTTTTGTGCATTCGACCGAGGCCAGTGCGCAGCGCAACTGTCAGCATGCCCTCAACTGGACAGGAGAATCCCCATGAAAATCGTCATCGCCCCCGACTCGTTCAAGGACAGCCTGGACGCCGCCGGCGTGGCCCATGCCATCGCGGGCGGCCTGGCCGAAGCCTGGCCAGGCGCCGAGCTGGTCGAGTGCCCGATGGCCGATGGTGGAGAGGGCACCCTGGAGGCGATCGTCGCCGCCAGCCAGGGCGAGTTGCGTCGCCAGGTGGTGCGTGGCCCGCTGGGGCAGGGTGTCGAGGCCGCTTGGGGCTGGCTGGCCGACAGCCGTACCGCAGTCATCGAGATGGCCCAGGCCAGCGGCATTCAGTTGCTGCCCCGCGATCAGCGCGATGCCTGCCGCAGCAGCACCTGGGGCACTGGCGAGCTGATTGCAGCCGCCTTGGCCGCTGGCGCCCAGCGTATTGTCCTGGCGATCGGCGGCAGCGCCACCAATGACGGTGGTAGCGGTATGCTGCGTGCCCTAGGCCTGCGCCTTTTCGACGCCCAGGACCAGCCTCTGGCCGAGGGTGGCCTGGCCCTGGCCGGGCTGGCCCGCCTCGACGCCAGCGGTGTTGACCCGCGCTTGGCCGAGGTATGCGTCGAAGTGGCCGCCGATGTCGATAACCCCCTGTGTGGCGCCAATGGCGCATCGGCGATCTTTGGGCCGCAAAAAGGCGCCAGTGCCGAACAGGTGAAGGCGTTGGACCAGGCGCTTGGGCACTTCGCCGACCAATGCGCACAATTGCTCGGGAAAGACCTGCGCGACGCTCCAGGCAGCGGCGCGGCCGGCGGCATGGGCTTTGCCGCCAAGGCGTTCATGGGGGCGCGGTTTCGCCCCGGCGTTGAGGTGGTCGCGGAACTGGCCGACCTCGACAGCCTGGTACAGGGCGCCGATCTGGTGATCACCGGGGAAGGGCGTTTCGATGCCCAGACTCTGCGCGGCAAGACCCCGATGGGCGTGGCCAAGGTCGCCAAGCGCCATGGTGTGCCGGTGGTGGTACTGGCGGGCACGCTGGGTGAGGGCTATCAACAGCTGTATGGCCATGGCATCGATGCCGCGTTCGCACTGACCAGCGGGCCGATGAGCCTGGAGCAGGCCTGCGGCGAGGCTGCCACGCTGTTGCACGCTCGGGCCGGTGACATCGCCAGGCTGTGGCGGATTGCCCGGACAGCCTGATGACGGGCGTTCAAGGTGTTTGTCTGGCAGCCATTGGCGTCTGGATACGCGCCGTTTCATCTTCCAGGTAGTTGAGCAGGGCGGTGACCTCGGCGTCACCCAGGCGCATGTTGGGCATGGCCAGACCGTTGTATTGTTCGAGCAGCAGCATGGCCAGCGGGTCCTTCTCGGCGATCACCTGGTCCGGGGCCTTCAACCAGCGGACCAGCCACTGGATGTCACGTTGCCGTGTCACCCCCAACAGATCGGGGCCGATGCCGGGTTGGCTGCCGGACTCGGCGTTGCCCAGGGTATGGCAGGATGAGCAGCGGGTACGAAAGATCTGCTCGCCACTGCTGGGTGGGCGCACTTGCGGTGCACTGGCGTAATCATTGGCCGTGGCGCTGGCTTGGCGCCAATTGTGCAGGCTGTTGCCCAGGCGGTCGGCGAGGATGTACGGGCTTTCGAAGGGCGAGGCTTTCATCCAGCGCCCGGTGGCCTGGTTGCCGATGATCAGGCTCAGGTTGTGATCCTTGGAACGGCCGTTTTCCAAACCTTCTATGTAGAGGCCCAGACGCCGGCGCAGTTGCTCGATGTCGTCGGCTTCACCCGTGAGCAGGGTCCAGCCAGGGCCGATACCGAACTTTTCGGCGTAGCGCTTGAGGGTGGCGGGGGTATCGTTGTAGGGGTCGATGCTGATGGAATAGAGAAAAATGTCCTTGCCCACCCGATCGCCGAGAATTTTCTGCACCTGGCGCAGACGTGCAGTTTCCACCGGGCAGGAGTCGGAGCAGCCGGTGAAGATGAAGTTGATGGCCACCACCTTGTCCTTGATGAGGTCATCGAAGAAATGCACTTGCTTGCCATCCTGGGTGAGCAGCGGCGTATTGGGGAAGTAATCCGCACCCCAGGGCGTAGCTTCATCGTGCGGCGATGTGGCCAGCGCTTGAGGGACAGGCTTGAGTGGCCAGTAGTGAAGGCCGACGGCAAAGAGCAGGAGAGCGAGCAGCACACGCCATGACCAGGCCATGATGGCATCCTCTTCGAGATTGCAGGTGTTTGCTCGGCGGCGGGCCTGCGCCTACAGGTACCGAAGTACGCGTAGGCGCAGGCTTGCGCCGACGACGACTCACTTGACGCTGATCGGCGCTGTCACGCTGCCTCCCAGGGCGGATTTCACGGTGATCGTCGCTGGACTGGCCGGGCCGCTGCCGGTGGTGGTCACCGACAGCCGCCAGCGTGCGCCGCTGCCAGAGGCGCTGAGCGTGGCCTGGCCAAGGTTCAGCGGGCCTGCGGTGGTCGCTGCGATGACAGTGATGCTGTTGCCCGTGGCTACCGAGGTGGTGCCGGATAGATCCCAGGTGTAGCGGTTGTTGCTGCGCAACTGCACCGTCGCGCTGCTGACCTGGATCTGGTCGGCCACCACTGCTGGCGAGACAGCGACGCTGACCGTAGCCGGGGTCGTCGATTCCGCACCCTTGGCGTCTCGCGCCGAGTAAGTGAAGCGAGCGGTGAACGGCGTCGGCACGGTTTCAGGGGGGGTATAGGTCACTTTCACGCCGTCGCTGCTCACCACGCCTTGCCCGGAGTCCGGCTGGGCCAGGCCCACCACGCTCAACGGCAGATTGCCTTCGGGATCGGTATCGTTGGCCAGCACATTGATCTCGATCGGCTTGCCAGCGGTGGTCGCAGCACTGTCATTGACCGCCACCGGAGGCTTGTTGCTGGTGTCCTCGCCATTGTTGCTGCTGGGGCTGCGGAAGGTCGGCAAGCCCACTGAGGCCACGTATCCCACACCATCCCAGCCCGGCAGCGGGGTCGGCATGACCTGGAACTGGCCAGGGTGTTCCAGGTCCCACCGCAGCAGCATCGAGGAGTCTTCGTGCTGGGTATTGTGGCAATGCTCCATGTAGGTTCCGGCGAACTCGCGGAAGCGAATGGCCATTTCCACCTCTTGCGGTGAGTCGCTGTCCGGCCCGATGCGATAGACATCCTTGCGTGCCCATTTTTCCCATTCCGGGGGGGCCTTGCCGTCGCGGCTGAGGATCACGCCTTCCTCGAAATGCACGTGCACAGGATGGCTCCAGCCGTTACCGCCGTTCTTGATCTTCCACACTTCCAAGGTGCCGTCGCCGCTGAAGCCTCCGTCCGTGGCCTCGCTGGCCAGTTGCGGCGCGGCGGTGATGCGCCTTGGGTCCATGCTGTAGCCGAAGCCGCCGTCGGTCTTGATGGTCCAGGGCGTGGTATCGGTGCCATCGGAGCGACCGAAGAGGAACTCACGATGTCGCGCTGCCTTGAGCTTGTCCTTGTCGGCGACTGCGTTGCGGTCGATGGTCAGCGGGATCATTTTCAGGCCTTCAGCCTTGCCAGGCTTGGCCGGTTCATAGGCGGTCGGGTCCATGGCCTGGTCGACGCCGCTGTATGGTTGTACCAGCAGTTGCAGGAACTTGCCCACCACTGGGTCGCCTCTGTCCCATTCCGGACCTTTGCTGGTCTGCTTGATCTCAGCCTTGTACTTCTCCGACAACACATCGGCGAGCGAGATGACCTCGCCCGGGCCTTTGCCGGTGTCGTGTGCCTGAAGGTTGACGAAGTAGAGCTTGTCGCCCGCCTTGATGCCGTTCTTGGCGAAGTTGATGATGATGTCGTAGCGTTCGGCGATGCCTTGCAGGGGAAGGATGCCGTTGTTGTCCTCCAGTTTGCCGTCGCCATTGAGGTCCATGGTGCCGTCGAAGGGCACGGCGTGTTCCATGATGTTGCCGTCATTGGCGATCATATGGAACGGCACCCGTGCATAGGACAGGTTGGAACCCGAAGGGCCCTTGAACTCGCCGCTGTTGCCGGCGATCTCACGCACCACGGCGAATTTGAAGTACCGCGACACCGAGCCGTTGAGGATACGGAAGCGGTAGCTGCGTGCCCGCACCTTGAGCTTGGGCTGGTACTGCCAGTTGACCAGGATCTGGTCGCCGAGGAAACCATCGGTGTTGAACGGGTTGAACCACAATTGGCCATTTTCGTCCCAAGCCTTGTCGGCGATCACCAGGTTGACGTCATAGTCGCGGTTACCCCAGGGCAAGCCGGTGCCGCTCGGGAAGCGCAGGTTGACGCCGTCCTGAACGGCCTCGTTGCCACGGTCGATGGCGCTGTAGTAGTTCATCATCACCGCGTTGCCCTTGTAGACGTTCTGCGCCGTGAAATCGAGCATGTGGTCGTGGAACCAGTGGGTGCTCATGGTTTCGTGCCAGTCGCCACGGATCTTGATGGTGCCGTTTTCGCAGGTTTTCAGGCCTGGTGAGGCGTCGTTCACGTAGAGCGTTTCACCCGGTGAGCAGGGGAACGCTGCTCGTGGATCCTGCGCCCGAGTATTGATCGTGTCGTAGCCTGCCAACTGCACCGGCCAGCGGTAGTCGTAGTATTGGCCGGGGAAGAAATAGGCATTGGCGAAGCCGTCGCTCTCGGCCGGCGAGTGGCCGTTGTGCTCGTGGGTGGAAATGGTGTGCAGGCCGAATCCCCCGTTGGCCGAAGGATCGATCGGCAGCGCGTTGTAGTGGCGCATCAAAATCGGCTGGCCATAGCGCACCATCAGCAGCTTCGGCGGGAAGGTGCCGTCGAAGGTCCACAGCGATTTGTGATTCTGCACCGGGAAATTCGGGTGGAACCGTGTGTCGATGTTCTTGGTGGTGCCGAGCGTGGTCGGAATGTCCGATGTCTGGTAGTACAGCCCGCCGGGGGCGAACTCGCCAACGGCATAATTGTGCAGTTGCTTGCGGTCGCGCAGGCCCAGGTTGATGCGTGCTCCGGCCTGTGCGGTCTTGAACGCTGCCTGCGGGTAGAATTCGTTCCAACGCTGGTGTGACCAACCTTTTCCTGGCGGCCGGCCCTCGGCTGGCGATCCGACCGAGTTGCGGTTCAGGAACAGTTCGATCTGCGCCTTCCACGGGTTGCGGTCCAGGGTATTGGCGTACTGGCTAGGGAAGGGAAACAGCCCCGGTTGCTTGAGGAAGGCTTCCAGGGCACTGCCGCTGGGGCTGCTGCGTGCGACCACGTTGGGGTCTTGAGTGGGGGCCGGACCGAGGGTCGGCACCGGGAATGAAAGCTCAGGCGGCGGCAGATTGGGGTCGAGTTTTTCCAGACCGAATTCTTCGAACAGCAGCAACTGCTGGGTGAATGGTTGGGCACCGAACAGCGGGCTGGGCTTGCCGTTGGTGGGGTAGTTGCGCGAGGTCTGTTGAGCGGGCTGCAGGACGTTGTCGACACGCACGGTATTACGGTCGCCATACTCGCCGTCTGGCAACTCCAGCGCACCTTCGTTGGCCTCAGGCATATTGAACAGGTCGAGCAGGGCCGGAGTGGGGTCGTCTGGTTGATCGTTGTAAGCGGACGGATCCGTAGGCGGTGGCTGGCTTACATCGTCTAGAGAGGAGGCACTGGCGGAGATCAGTCCGAAGCCGAGCAACAGCGCGGTGACGGCGCACAGTGGGAACGCATGGCGATTGGGGTGGAACAGGTCAGGGGTTTTCATTGCCTGATGCCTCGCTTGCAAAATGGCTCTTGGCCATCAATGGCGTTTTGCCTGGTTCTACAAGGGCTCAGCAACGGGTGTGCCAATTCGAGGCTCAGTAATGCTTTGTTAAACAAATGCTTGTCAGGCCTGAGCTGCGCTAAATGACAGAGTGCCAATGAACAGGTGATTTCCCCGGCAGCGGGGCTTGGACGGACCCAACTGTGGTGATTGGGCCCCAGTGCAAATAAATCAAACTTTCGCCACGGATTAGCGCTCTTCCCTAGACATGTTCAAGGGAGATTTCCGTATGTCCAGGTCAGAGCAGCATCCCGATTTCAAGCAGGGCCCGCACTCTTCGGAGCATGCCGACGACCAGGCCGACCTGGGTTTCGACCCGGACTCGCCTGACCTCGAGGACCCGCAGGTCGATCCTCAAGGCCCCGCGAAGCCGCCTCGGGACCATGAGAAAGAGGGGTAAGGAAAGGGCCGCAGATGCGGCCCTTTTTTCAGCTCTCCAGCTGTTTCGCTGCATCGACCCCTGCAGCCGACAACTTGATCGGATAACTGACGCTGATCTGATGCTGGTCGTCCACACTGACGTGGGCGCCCTGGATCAGGCCATGCTCTTGCAGGGTCTTGAGCATGCCGGCCACGGCCTTCTCGCCGCGGTAGTTGTCCAGCACTTCCTTGCCCAACCCTTCAGGGTGAGCGTGCAACAGGCGGGTGAGGATTTCCGTGCGTAGGGCATCGTTGCTCATAGGTAGCCTCCGAGGGATATCACGTTACTTGTCATGCTTTGCCTTCAGTTCCTTGGCGTGCTGCAGGTGTTTCTCCAGCGTCGGCAGGGTTTTTGCGGCAAATGCTTTCAGCTCGTCCTTGTCGGAAGAATTGGCTTCTTTCTGGAACAACTCGACGGCCTTTTCATGGGCGTCGACCTGATTGTTCAGGTAGGACTTGTCGAACGAATCGTCGCGCCACTCAAGGATCATCTTCTTGACCTTGTCGGTAAGCGCGGCATCGTCGGGTACTTCGATGTCCAGCTTGCCGGCGAGGGCGGTGAGCTCCTCATTGGCCTTGGTATGGTCGGTGACCATTTGCTTGGCAAAAGCCTTGATCTCGGTGTTCTGGCTTTTCTCCTGAGCCAGGTTGCCGGTGACGATCTCGGCGATGCCCGCTTCGGTGGCGGCATCGACAAAATCGTTGGAGGAGGCTGCCATCGCTTGCCAGGAGGCCATGCCCAGTACCATCGACAGGCCGACGCGCTTGATGAAGAGGTTGTTCATGTCCCGCTCCTTAAGAGGTTGATGCGACTTCGGTGTCGCGTACGGTTGAGCCGGGGCGTGGGGCAAAGGTTTAATTTTTTTGCCATGGCCCAGCCTGGGCGGGTTTGCCGTTGAACGTTGTGCCGGGTCTGGGCTCACACATTCAAAGACCTGCAAGAGGAGTTGAGCCGATGAGCATCGAACGCAGCATTGCCGAGCTCGAAGCGTGGTACGCCCAATACGATGACGTCAGCTATCGCCGCGAATCGCCGGACGCCTACCACCATGAGTTGCTGCGCACTGCACAAGCCTTGCGCGACGATGGCGCCATCGATTGGGACGACTGGCTGGCACTCAAGCGCTTGGCCGATCAGGCCCATGCCCACGCCTTGGAAGACGCCGTGCAGGCCCACGTCAATGACCCCGACGCATGAAAGCGCTGAAGATTGCCACGTTCAACGTCAATGGCATTCGCAGTCGGCTGCCGGCGCTGCTGGACTGGCTGGCCCGTGAACAGCCGGATATCGCCTGCCTGCAGGAGCTCAAGGCGGCGGATCGGCAGTTTCCTCGCGGAGAACTGGAGGCCGCAGGTTATGGCTGCCTGTATCACGGCCAGCCATCATGGAACGGCGTTGCCATCCTTGCCCGAGGTGGCGAACCGCTGGAGGTCAGGCGCGGTTTGCCGGGGATGAAGGACGATCAGCAGAGCCGCTACCTGGAAGCGGCCGTACACGGCGTGCTGGTCGGTTGTTTGTACCTGCCCAATGGCAACCCACAGCCCGGCCCCAAGTTCGACTATAAGCTGCGCTGGTTTCATTGCCTGATCGAGCATGCCCGCACCCTGCTGGTGAGTGAGCACCCGACGCTGTTGGCGGGCGACTTCAACGTGGTGCCCACCGACCAGGACATTTACAACCCCAAATCATGGCGCAAGGACGCCTTGCTGCAGCCTGAGTCCCGCGCATGTTACGAGCGCTTGTTGGAGCAAGGCTGGACCGACGCCGTGCGCCACCTGCACCCGCAGGCGCAGGTCTATACCTTCTGGGATTACTTTCGCAATCATTGGGCACGCAACGCCGGACTGCGCATCGATCATCTGTTGCTCAATCCGCTGCTGGCCGACCACCTCAAGGCGGCGGGCGTCGATGCCTGGGTGCGCAACGAACCCAAGGCCAGTGACCATGCGCCGGTGTGGATCGAGTTGGGTACGCGCAAGCGACGCTGAACCCGCTTCAGCCACAACGCCCTGCAGTCGGTCACGACCACGTGGCAATGCGGGCGGGTAATCGGTACTCTTGCGCGATCGTTCAACCGCTGCCGGACCGTTTCATGCTGTTCAATCTCACCGTGCTGTGCGCCACCCTGGTGGCCATGGAGGGTGTCGGCACGCTGGCCCACAAGTACATCATGCATGGCTGGGGCTGGTGGCTGCACCGTTCGCACCACGAGCCGCACCTGGGCGTGCTCGAGACCAACGACCTGTACCTGGTGGCCTTGGCGCTGATCGCCGCGGCACTGGTGGCACTGGGCAAGGCTGGCCATGCACCGCTGCAATGGGTGGGGGCCGGTGTTGCTGGTTATGGGGTGCTGTACGTCGTGGCCCATGACGGTTTCTTCCACCGCCACTGGCCACGCAAGCCGCGACCGGTCAATCGCTATCTGCAACGCCTGCACCGCGCCCATCGGCTTCACCATGCCGTTAAGGGCCGCAATGGCAGTGTCTCGTTCGGGTTCTTCTATGCGCCGCCGCTGGACGTGCTCAAGCGCCAATTGCGAAAGCGGCGCGATCTGCGCTGAGTTCTCCTATGAGGAACGCGCCGGTGCCTGTTCGTTGCGCCGGCGACTGACCAACCAGCCAAACCCCGCCGCCGTAAAGAACATGATCAGGCTGTACAGCGCCGCCGGCACTGCCATGGTCGCGTTGTTGAGCAACGATGGACTCAGGGCGAGAGCGATGGCCAGCGTGCCATTGTGGATGCCGATCTCCATGCCGATGGCGATGGCCTGGCGCTTGGGGATGTTCAACAACCGGGGCACCCAGTAGCCCACTGCCAGGCTGAGCAGGTTGAACACCAAGGCTGCCAGGCCCACCACCGGCGCGTATTCGAGCACTGTCTGCCAGTCCTTGGCCAGCGCCAGGGCGATAGTGAACGCCAGGAACAATGCCGCTACCTGTTTCATCGGTTTTTCCATGCGGGCGGCGAAGCCTGGTGCCCAACGGCGAATCAGCATGCCCAGTGCCACCGGTAGCAGGACGATGGCGAACACCTGCATGACCTTGGCGAACTGCAGGGGAATGGCCTGGTCCGAGGCCATGAACCACATCAACGAAAGATTGACCAACAGTGGCATGGTCAGGATGGCGATCAGCGAGTTGACCGCCGTGAGGGTGATGTTCAGCGCCACGTCGCCATGGGCCAGGTGACTGAACAGGTTGGCGGTGGTGCCTCCCGGCGAAGCCGCGAGCAGCATCAGGCCCACCGCAAGCGCCGACTCCAGGCCGAAGCCATTGGCGATCAGGAAGCACACCAAGGGCAGCAGCAGGATCTGACAGGCCAAGCCAATGATCACCGGCTTGGGATATTTCACCACCCGGGCGAAATCGGCCAGGCTCAGGGACAGGCCGAGGCCAAGCATGATGATGCCCAAGGCGAGGGGTAGAACGGCGGTGAGCAGTGGCGACGCGGTCATGGGCGGTCTCTGGGCGAAGGGTTTGCAGCAGTGTAGGCCGGTCGTGGCCAAGCATTGAGGTCGCAGACCGGGCGTTAGTAACCTTTTGTTACCGCCCAGGGAATTTCCCGCCGTGTCAGTGCAAGCGGCTTCACTGGCCAAGGGCCTCAGGGCGCAGTAGCATTCCCGCTTTTGCCGAGGATCCGTCTCTCATGCCGTACCAGCAAGGTCTGCTTGCCACTCCGGTGCCTGTGCACGCCCGCCACCTGTTCTTCGCCATCGATTCGCTCGATGCGCTGCCTGCAGCCTTGCACGCACTGCAAGGCGAGGTCGATGGTCGTCGCTTGAGCCTGGGCGTCGGTGCGCCCCTGACCAAGGCCCTGGGCCGTGAGATCGAAGGGCTGCGACCGTTCCCGCAACTGGACGCGGTGGTGGAAAACCCGAGCACCCAGCATGCGCTGTGGCTCTGGCTGCGAGGCGAGGAGCGTGGTGACCTCTATTTGCGTGCCCAGGCACTGGAGCAAATGCTGAGCCCGGCGCTGCGCCTGGTGGACCACGTCGATGGCTTTCTGCACCGCGGCGGGCGTGACCTGACCGGTTATGAGGACGGTACCGAAAACCCCCGAGACGATGATGCAGTCGAGGCGGCGATCGTCCCTGGCGAAGTTGCCGGCCTGGCAGGCTCCAGCTTCGCCGCCGTGCAGTTGTGGAAGCATGATCTGAACTATTTCAAGTCGCTGCCGCAACCGGAGCAGGACGACATCATCGGCCGTCGTCTGAGCGATAACGAAGAACTCGAGGATGCGCCGGCATCCGCCCATGTCAAGCGCACTGCCCAGGAGAGTTTCAGCCCCGAGGCCTTCATGGTCCGCCGCTCGGTTTCCTGGGCCGACACCCGTGGCGCCGGCCTGGCCTTCGTCGCCCTGGGGCGTTCGTTCGATGCGTTCGAGATCCAGCTGCGCCGCATGAGCGGGCTGGAGGATGGCGTCATCGATGCCCTGTACCGGTTCAGCCGGCCCTTGACCGGCGGCTACTACTGGTGCCCGCCGATGGCCGATAACGGTATCGACCTGCGGCACCTACTGGGCTAAACATCCAGATACAGAATCTCGCGCCGGTGCGGGCCAGGCGGACTAGCCTTGAAGGTTTCCGAATGATGACGGGAGCTTTGCCATGTACGCACGCCGTGATGTCCTACGCGCAGGTGCGACCTTGGGTGCTTTGGCTGCAGTCAGTCCCTGGCTGCAGGCTGCAGCCCAGCGCAGTCTCCTGACCCGCGCCATCCCTTCGACCGGCGAAGCGCTGCCGGTCATTGGCGCGGGCACTTCAGGCAGCTTCGAGGTCGAGCCGGACTCTGCCCAGTACCAACAGCTCAAGGTCGTACTCAAGGCGTTCTTCGAAGGCGGTGGCAAGGTCATCGACACCTCCCCCAACTATGGAGGCGCCGACGCCATCCTGGGTCAGTTGCTGGAGGAGGGCGGGTGGCACGCGCGCTGCTTCCTCGCCACCAAAATCACCGCCGACAGCCTGGCCGATGCCAAGGCCCAGTGGGGCGGTAGTCTGGCAAGTCTGCGCACCGACAAGGTCGATCTGCTGCAGGTGCATAATCTGCGTGACTGGCGCACCCAGTTGCCCTATGCCCGAGAGCTCAAGCAACAGGGCAAGACCCGCTACATTGGCATCACTCACTACCTGCGAAGCGGCCAGGATGACGTGGCCCGTATCGTGCGCAGCGAGCCCTTGGACTTCATCCAGATCAACTACTCGGTCAATGCCCCAGAGGCGGCGCGCGAGCTGCTGCCCCTATGCCAGGACAAGGGCGTGGCCGTGTTGATCAACCGCGCGTTCGACGATGGCCGGTTGTTCGCCAAGGTCAAGGGCCAGGCACTGCCGGGCTGGGCTGCCGAGGCCGGGATCGGCAGCTGGGCTCAGCTTTTTCTCAAGTTCGCCATCAGCCACCCGGCGGTGACCACCGTGATACCGGCTACCAGCCGCCCCGATCGGCAAGTGGACCAGCTCAAGGCTGGCCATGAACCCTTGCTCACCCCGGCGCAACAGCAGGCGCTGATCAAGCAGTTCGAGTGACACCATGACCCACTGGCGGCGGCGCCTGCACCAGGGTTTTAACCTCCAGTCCGGTGAAGGCCCGGCGGTGGCGGCGGGGTTGCTGCTGTTCTACTTGTTGTTCACGGGTTATTTCATGTTGCGGCCGGTGCGCGAGACCATGGGGGTTGCCGCAGGGGTAGACAACCTGCAGTGGCTGTTCACCGGTACCTTCATCGCCACGCTGGCGTGCCTGCCACTATTCGGCTGGTTGGCCAGCAAGGCTCGGCGCCGGCACATTCTGCCGTGGACCTATGGATTCTTCGCCGGCAACCTGCTGTTGTTCGCCGTGTTGTTTCAGCGTAACCCTGAGCACATCGGATATGCGCGAGCGTTCTATATCTGGCTCTCGGTATTCAACCTGCTGACCATTTCGCTGGCCTGGAGCGTTCTGGCCGACCTGTTTTCCCCCGAGCAAGGCAAGCGCCTGTTCGGCCTGCTCGCCGCCGGTGCCAGCCTCGGCGGGCTGAGCGGACCGGTCCTCGGCACGGTGTTGGTCGCCCCCCTGGGCCATGCCGGCTTGTTGGTGCTGGCGGCTCTGGCACTGCTTGGCAGTATCGGCGCGACCGTATACCTGCAGCGCTGGCGCGATGCTCAGCCGCACACGCCTGACCAGGCGCGGGGCACCAGCCGCCCTCTGGGCGGCAACCCCTTCGCCGGTGCCAGCGCAGTCCTGCGCTCGCCCTACCTGATGGGTATCGCCTTGTTCGTGGTACTGCTGGCCAGCGTCAGTACGTTCCTGTATTTCGAGCAGGCACGGGTGATCAGCGAGGCATTCCCTGACCGCACACGGCAGACCCAGGTATTTGGCCTGATCGACACGGTGGTACAGGTACTGGCGATCCTCACCCAGTTATTCATCACCGGCCGCCTGGCTCGGCGTTTGGGCGTTGGCGTGCTGCTGGTGGCCGTGCCGCTGGTGATGGCCGTGGGTTTTCTGTGGCTTGCATTGGCCCCGGTGTTCGCCGTGTTCGTCGTGGTGATGGTGGTGCGCCGAGCTGGGGAGTACGCGTTGGTGCGTCCGGGGAGGGAAATGCTGTTCACGGTGATTCCGGCCGAGGACAAGTACAAGGCCAAGAACTTTATCGATACCGTGGTCTACCGGGGCGGCGACGCGCTCAGCGGATGGCTCAAGCGCGGTCTCGACGTGCTGGGCGAGCATCCACAGCTGGCGATGCTGATCGGCGCAGCGATTGCACTGGGTTGGGGGCTGACAGGAGGTTGGCTGGGCCGACGCCAACGGCGACTGGAGAGCAGTCAAGCAAGTCGTTAACCGTTCCAGCCATCGTCAACAGACCGCGGACCTCACCAGCCACCTGAGGCAGGGCGTAACCTGTCGCACCAAATACGCATTCGACCGGTATTTAACGCCACCGGTCCGAACCCGCCGCAATAAACCGAATCCGCCGTTATCGCCGAACTCCGATCCTATGTACGGGGCGAGCCCGTGCACCCTAAAGCCACACGAGGTGTCAGAACATGGACAAGAAAGACAACAGCCGCACCGGCAGCCAGGGCAGCAACAAGAACCCGGGCAACTTCGCCAACGACCGCGAGAAAGCTTCCGAAGCCGGCCGCAAAGGCGGCCAGCAGTCTGGAAGTGGCCGTAGCAGCGAGTCGGGCCGCAAGGGTGGCCGGTCGTAAGTGAGGCAGCGCGGTGCCAGGGTGACCTGGCACTGCATACCTATTCATGACGGAGGACATACCATGCGCCTGTTTCCCTTGATTGCCTTGTTGGGCAGCCTGACTTTGCTGGGGGGGTGCTTCGATCGGGACAACGATGATCATGCGACCCAGGGTAGCGACCAGAGTAAATCCTCGGTGCAAATGCAGAACACCGACAAACCTGCGCCACAGCCGGCGCCCGACCCCGAGCCGATGCCGCGGGAAGAGAATCGTTGATCGAGAGCCTGCCCAGGAGCCCTGCATGACGGTCATGACCTGCAACACCCCACAGCTGGTAACCCCACTAAGCGGCAATGATACGCTGCAACAGCGTTACCGCCGCTTGCTGCAGGGAGTAGAGGGAGACAGCCGAGCCTGGCTTGACAGGCAATTGGACCAGGCCGCGACCTTGTCCGATGACCTTCCATCCGATCCTGCACAGCTCCCGGCCTGGAGCCGCATGCATGCCAACCAGGTCGCCCAAGCCCATGCCGGTTATCTCGAACGACGTCGCCAAGGAGCGCCGCGGCGCTATTTCAGCAACCGTGCCCACGCGCTCTGGTTCATCCAGCAGGTGGCTCCGACCAAGGCGGTGGACGGTGCATGGCTGTATTCGACCTTGCCGCGATGGCGCGATCCCCGTTACCACGGATTGATTCGAACGTATCTCGAAGAGTTGGGCGACGGCGATCCTCGTTGCAACCATGTATTGATCTATCAGCGCCTGCTTAGCCGCCTTGGCTGCGTGGATACGCTTCCTCTTGCCGATGAGCGTTACCTCTCTGGTGCCTTGCAACTGGCGTTGGGCCAATATGGCGAGCACTACTTACCTGAGGTCATCGGCTATAACCTGGGTTACGAGCAACCGCCTTTGCACCTGCTGATCACCACCTACGAGCTGGCTGAACTGGGCATCGACGGACACTACTTTCAACTGCATGTCACGATCGACAACGCCGCCAGCGGCCATGCGCAGAAAGCCATACAAGCGCTGCACCTGCTGTGCCCAGAGGACGCTGGCGAAAGCTTTTATCGACGTGTACGCAATGGCTATCGGCTCAACGACCTGGGTACCGCCACCCCCGCGTTGATAGAGCGATTCGACCTGCAGGCCGAATTGCTCGCTGCGCTGGAGCGCAAGCGGGTGTTCGGTCAGTTCATGCATTGCGACCGCTGCCGGCTGCAGAAACGCACCATCAACCAATGGTTGGCCGAGCCAGGGTTGATGCCAGGCTTTCTCGCGGCCATGCAGGACCAAGGCTGGATCCAGCGCGGTTGCGACCCGGCGCAGAGCCGCTGGTGGCGTATGATCGAAGGCCCATCGGCGCCTATGTTCGGGGTATTCGACGCCTATGAGAAACAACTGTGGTACGACTGGATCGCCGCCGATTGGCAGGGCCAGACCCGCCGAGTCGCGCCGGGAAGCTGGGAAGCGCAGCTGGCGCTGGAGCCGTTGCCACCGACTGGGACGCACGACAGTGTCGACGCGCTGATCGAACGAATGAGCGGCAACCGTCATGCCTTGCCGGAAGGATTGCTCGCCACCCAGGCCTATATTCGCGCCACGGGCCTCGTCCAGGAGGTACCCCATTGATGCGACTGGACCCTGAACAGACCGAAGCGGACGCTGCGCTGTTGCAACTCGGGCGCCGCTTGCGTGCCGATGGCTACCGCTTCACGTGTGTCACGCCGGCAACCCACGCGTACAACAATGGGCGCCCTGGAGCCGAACAGGCGCACACGCTGCGTGACATCTTCGGCTGGAGCCGCCCCTTCGAACCGTCGCTGATTTCCGCTGACGAACTCGAGCAGTTGCGCTTGGCCCAGGTAATCGTGAACGAACCGGGCGGGCTGCTGAGCAGCTCGGTGCGCTGGTCCAGCCTCGACGATCTGCTGCTGGTGCATTCGGCATACCCGACCGATACCGCGGACGCGGTGTTCTTCGGTCCGGACAGCTACCGTTTCGCCGACGTTATCCACGATCATCTGCAAAGCCGCCCCAGCCGTGTCGAGCATGCGGTGGACATTGGCTGCGGCAGCGGCCTCGGTGCCATCCTGATCGCCCGTGCGGCGCAGCATGCGCAGGTCAGCGCTGTCGACATCAATCCCTTGGCCTTGCGCTATACCGCCATCAATGCTGCGCTCGCGGGGGTCGGCAACCTGTCGGTTGAGCCCAGCGACCTGCTCGACGGTATCGCCGGCAACTTCGATCTGATCGTGGCGAATCCACCCTACATGCTCGATGGCGGCGAGCGAACCTACCGTCATGGCGGCGGCGCCTTGGGCGCACAGTTATCCCTGAGGATCGTCGAGCAGGCCCGCGAGCGGCTCAGCCCAGGCGGTACGCTACTGTTGTATACGGGGGTGGCGATGGTCGAAGGTCGGGATGCGTTGCTCGAGGCAATCCGGCTGCGCCTGGCCGGCCCACGCTGGTCGTGGGTATACCGCGAGATTGACCCGGATGTGTTCGGTGAACAACTGCGCGAGCCGGGTTATCAGCAGGTCGAGCGCATCGCAGCGGTCGTACTGACGGTCACCCGCAACGGCTGAGGCCAGTGCGCACGCGCGTGATCAAGGCCTGTGACAGGGGGCCGACGTAGGATGTTACACAAGCGCTGCCAAGGGGTTTGCAGCCATCAGCAACGCCGTTTAGAGTGGCCGGGCGCCATTTACTGCGGAAAGAAAGCCCCATGATCCACATCGATGAACACACCAGCGTCGCGCTGGCAGACACCCTCTTTGTCTTTGCCCTGGAGGCCGAAGCGGCCGATGCTTTCAGCCATGTCGATGCGGTGTTCACCGGGATCGGCAAGGTCAATGCCGCCATCGCGTTGACCAAGGCGCTGCAGAGACGCAGGCCCAAGCTGATCGTCAACCTCGGCTCCGCTGGGAGTCCTCGTTATGGCAAGGGGCAATTGGTGTGCTGCACCCGCTTCGTGCAACGGGACATGGATGTGACGCCATTGGGTTTCGCCCGCTACGAAACACCTTTCGCGGATATCCCGGTGGTCCTGGAGCAAGGCCTGAGCATGCCGGGCCTGCCGTTGGGCATCTGCGGCACCGGCGACAATTTCGAGACCCAGCATGGCGAGGCGCCGTACGACGTGGTCGACATGGAGGCTTACGTATTGGCCTTGATCGCCCGCGAAGAAGGCATCCCCTTCATGTGTCTGAAATATGTCTCCGATGACGCCGGCAGCGATGCGGCAGACGACTGGTCGGTCCAGGTACACCTTGCCGCAGCGGCTTTCGCCAAGGCGCTGTTCGACTGATCAACCATTGGTCGGCCATGGGGGCGGCGCGAACAAACCTTGACGCCGATAGCCTTCTCGAAACCCTAGGTGGCCCGCTTTAGGAGCCACGACGGTTTTACTCAGAGGAGGCTCCCAATGGCCAGCAAACCCCAGGATCAGTTCAGCCTGCAGAATCCGCTGACGCAGTATCCCCATCCACCGTTTCCCTCCCAGGGCCAGTCCGCACCAGGCCTGGACGCGGACATGCAGCCCAAGCCGGACCATGGCGAAGCCACCTATAAAGGATTCGGCCGACTGGCAGGGCGCAAAGCGCTGATCACCGGCGCGGATTCCGGAATCGGCCGTGCAGTGGCGGTGGCATTCGCCCGTGAAGGGGCTGATATCGCACTCAACTACATGCCGATCGAGCAGGCCGATGCCCGCGAGGTGATCAAACTGATCGAGGCCGAAGGCCGCAAGGCCATAGCGATTCCTGGCGACCTCAAGGACGAGGCGTTCTGCAAGACCTTGGTCGACCAGGCCCACGAGCAGCTGGGTGGGCTGGATATTCTGGTCAACGTCGCAGGCAAGCAAGAAGCGCGCAAGGATATTGGCCAGATCAGCCACGAGCAGTTCGACCACACCATGAAGACCAATGTGTATGCGTTGTTCTGGTTGTGTCAGGCCGCAGTGCCGTTGATGCCGGCCGGTGCGACCATCATCAATACCGCTTCGATCCAATCCTACCAACCCTCGGCGACCTTGCTGGACTATGCCACCACCAAGGCGGCGATCGTCGCCTTCACCAAAGCTCTGTCCAAGCAGGTGATCGAGCGGGGTATCCGGGTCAATGCGGTGGCGCCTGGACCGATCTGGACGGTATTGCAGCCCAGCGGTGGCCAGCCGCCTGAGAAAATCCCTGAATTCGGCAGCCAAACGCCGATGAAACGCCCGGGCCAGCCTGCCGAATGCGCACCTCTGTATGTGCTGCTTGCCAGCCAGGAGTCGAGCTATATCACTGGCGAAGTGTTCGGCGTGACCGGCGGCAACCCTCTGCCGTAGGGCAGGCCGGCTAAACCTTCGTCACGGTGCGGAGTCTGCTGAGGAAAGCGCCCTGCGGGTCAGGGCGCCTACCATAGGAGCAATGAAATGGCTCGGGCAATCTGGAAAGGCGCGATCAGCTTCGGCCTGGTGCACATACCGGTGTCGCTCAATTCCGCGGTGCGCTCGGAGCGGGTCGATTTTGACTGGCTCGACAAGCGCAGCATGGAACCAGTGGGTTACAAGCGGATAAACAAGGTCACCGGCAAGGAAATCGATAAGGATGACATCGTCAAAGGCGTCGAATACGAAAAAGGGCGTTATGTGGTGATCAGCGAGCAGGAAATCCACGCGGCGCGGCCAGAAGCGACCCAGACCATCGATATCTTCTCGTTCGTCGATGCATCCGAAATACCGCTGCAGCACTTCGATACCCCCTATTACCTGAGCCCTGACAAGCGCGGCGGCAAGGTGTATGCCTTGCTGCGGGAAACCTTGGAAAGCACCGGCAAGGTAGCCCTGGCCACCGTGGTACTGCATACCAAGCAGCATCTGGCCTTGCTCCGCGCACTGGACGATGCGCTGGTGCTCATCACCCTGCGCTGGCCGGCAGAAGTGCGCGGCCTGGACACCTTGGAACTGGACAAGAGCGTGACCGATGCCAAGGTGGACAAACGTGAGCTGACCATGGCCAAGCGCCTGGTGGAGGACATGAGCGGTAGCTGGAGCCCCGATGACTACCACGATGCCTTCCGCGAGACCATCCTCGACCTGGTCGAGGAAAAGGCCAGCAAGGGCAAGATCAGCGTGGTGGAAAAAGGAGAGGGCGGCCAGGGGCAGAAAGGAGCCGACATCATCGATCTCACCGAGCTGCTCAAGCGCAGCCTGGGTGGCAAGAGCACCCCGGCTGCCAAGAAGAAGCCGGCCAAGCGCTCTCGTAAGGCCTCTTGAGCAGGGGCTCAGCTGATCATCGATTGCAAACCGGACAGGTAATCGCCAAAGCCTTCTCGCGCGCGACTGTCGGTCCGGCTGCTGGTCGCCACGCTGTGCCGGGCGGTCCACACGATCTGCGCGCCCAAGGCCTGCAGGTCGCTGATCAACCGCACGTCCTCATGGGCGGCCAGTGGCTGGAAACCTCCGGCCCGTTGATAGGCGCGTGCACAGATGCCAAGGTTGGCGCCGTGGATGTGTCGATGTCCTTCTTCGGCTCGATAGCGGCTCAGGTACAACTTGCGTAGCGAGGCTTTCTGCCAGGGTTGCCAGCGCGCCACATGCACGGTTCCGCAGACCGCATCGGCGTTGCAGGCCATCTGCGAGACCAGCCAGTGGGGCGGCACCTGGCTGTCGGCATCTGTGCAGGCCAACCAGTGTGCGCCGCGGTCCAGCATCCACTGAGCACCGGCTCGGCGGGCCATGCCGACATTTCCGGCATCGACCTCCAGGGTGTCCACCCCATGGTGACGGGCGATCATCGCGGTGCCATCGCTACAGCGGTCGAGCACTACCAAGGTCTGCACGTCGTGCCCTTCGCGCTCGGCCAGTGCCACTGCCGTGCGCAGCGCCTTGAGACAACGCCCCAGACGTCGGGCTTCGTTGTGCGCAGGAATGATCACGGCGATCATGGGCAGGTCTCGTCCAGGTCGATGACACTGGGCTGGCAGGCCCAGTACTCGAGCAGGAAGTCGCCTTCCTCGTGGCGGAACACCCGATACAGCGGCAGGTGCCGATCCAGCATGGCGTGCACTTCGCGACCGTCCTGGGGGCACCCGGCAATGGGGTGACGCCAGTGGCAGGCGAGCAGTCCGCCGTCGTAGGTCAGACTGCGGATCGACTGCTCGATCACTTGCAACCAGTCGGTCGGATCCAAGTAGTAACCCACCTCGCTGAGCACGATCAGGTCGAATCGCCCGCCTGGCCAATCCCCAGGCAGGCGACCCTGTGCAACCGATGTGTTGGGCATGTTCGCCAAGCGGTCGCTGGCCAAGCCGACTGCGGTGGGATCCAGGTCCTGGCATAGCAGCTCAGCGCACCGCTCGGCCAGTGCCGCGCTCAACTCTCCGTTGGCACAGGCCGGTTCGAACACCCGCTGATAGCACTGGCGCGGCAGGCTGGCCATGACCAAGTCGCGCTTGCGCCGCTCGTACCAGCGGGTGCGGAATGCCCAGGGGTCTTCGTCGGTGGCGTAAAGGTCGGCGAAATATTGCGCATCGAGGCTCATGGAAACTCCGTTCAAAGAAACACCAGTTCGAAAGGCTGCAGTAAGCAATCCAGTAGCGTTGCAGGCAGCACTGGCGGCTTGTCCTGGTCGGGTTGCAATTGGCTGACGTGGGCTGCCAAGGCCTGGCGCTTGCGGGCGACCTGGGCTTCGTCCAGTTGGACGCGGTGGGCGCGCGGCCAGGGCAGACGTGGGTCGTCCGGTTGTGCCCAATGCCAGGCCCAGACCGGTACTTCCACCAGGCGTGCCTGGCGCGCCTGACTGGCCTGGGCAGCTGCACGGCCCACGGCTTCGTGGTCGCAGTGGCCATCGCCGCGCCAGGTGGTCAGCACAACGTCGCCCGGCTTGAGCAACTGGTTGAGGTGATTGAGCAGAAACGCTTCGTTACGTGGCAGATCGCCATCCTTGAGGTTGAGGCGGCGCCAATCCAACTGGTTCAGGTCGAGGTCGAGTTGCGCAAGCGCGTGCCGGCTCTCCAAGGGGCGCTGGCGACGTAGGCGGTGTTCGGTCCACTGCTGCGAACCTGGGTGGCTGCCTTCGCCATCGGTGGCGGAGATCAACACCAGGTCCCGTTCACGGCCGCGAAATTCGCCGAGCAGGCCGCCGGCCATGAGAATCTCGTCATCGGGGTGGGGGGCCAGCAAGATCAGGCGCTGTCCAGGCGGACACAACTGTTCGGGGCTCATCCAACTGGCCCTGGCCAGGTGCGCGGAGTGTTGCCAGGCCGACCACGGAGTGCCGCTGCTGGCCTGGATCAGGTTTTCGGTCATAACTGCCAAGCTCCTGCAGGCATCTGTGCCAACTGTTGGCCGAGCCCGGCCAGATCCCGTTCGGCATGACTCTGGCGCAAAAATACCGGTAAGTCGGCGCTCAGGCGCGCAAAGTGCGGGCTGCGGCAGAACGGTGTGGCCCCTAGCGCCCGACCGACGTGATGGATGACCTGATCGACTGCCTGTTCGACCTGAGCCCGCGTCCGACGTACTTCGAAGCTGGCATCGGCAGTGGGTTGTTGGTCGATCCACGCCGCGCATTCGCGCAAGCTGGCGCGGGCACCGTACAAGGCGGCATCCACTGCACCCAGGTGTGCCTGGGCATGCGGATCGGGACGAGGCTTGCGGCAGTGCTCGCGCAGATAGTCGGCCAGCGCTTCGGCGGCACCGTACCAGCAGGCCGCGATACCCGCGCCGCCGTGCCAGAAGCCGGGGCGGGTCAGGTACTGCCCGGGACGGCCGATGGCGATCCCCGGCGCATCGTCGAATTCCAGTTCCACGCTGGTGGTCGTCGCCATGCCAAGGGCCTGCCAACGCTCGACCTGCAGCTGTTGGCCGCCATCAGCCAGGTCGATGGCCACCAGTTGTGGTTGGTCGTCGTCAGCCCAGGCGGTGATCAAGGCCCGGTCGATCTGCAGGGCGCCTGAGCACCAAGCCTTGCGCCCGGACAGGCGCACCTGTTCACCTTCCCGGGCGACGATCCTCGTGCGCGCATCGGGCGGCTCGGCAGCCCACACGCCCCAGATACCCGTGCGGGTGTGGTGGGCTGCACTGCATTCGGCGAGAATCGCCAGGGCATCGGTATGACCTTCATAGAGCTTGGCTAAGGCCAGGTCGCAGCCGGCCACGCGCGCCAAGGTCTGCCAGCGCCGCAGCGTATGGCCCTGACCAGGCAACGGCAGCAGGTCGAGTTGATCGGCTTGCAAGGCGTGCATCAGCTCGGGCAGCTGGGTATCGAGGTTCAGTGGCTGCGCACGCTGGGAAAAGCTGCGTAGCAGACGATCCAAATTGTTCAGGTCGAAGTCCTGGATGATGCTCATGTATACGGCTCCACTGCCATGGTCTGCTGCAACGATCGGATCCGGCGCGCCATCAGGTCAGCCCCATCTGCTTGCGCATGCGGGCGGTGATCGATTGGCGGGTCTTGGTCATGTCGGCCCAGGGGTCGTCGACCTCGGCCAGGCGCTCAGCGATGTTGCCGATGTGCCACTGGTTGGCGCCCTTGAGCTGGGTCAGTTCGTCACGCCAGATCGGCACCGATACCGGCAGCCCCTCGCGCGCGCGCAGCGAATAGGCGCTGACGGTGGTGGCGCCCTTGCCGTTACGCAGGTAGTCGATGAAGATTCGTCCCACGCGGTTCTTTGGCCCTGAAACGGCGCTGATGCGGTCGGGGAACAGCTTGGCCAGGTAGGTCACGATGGCATGGCTGAAATCCTTTACCTCGTCCCAGCCGGCTCGCCGACTCAACGGCACCACCAGATGGATCCCCTTGCCGCCGCTGGTCTTGATGAACACCTTCAAGCCCAGTTCGTCGAGCAGAGTGAGGGTCAGCTGGGTCGCCTCGAGCATGGCCTTCCAGGGCAACGCTGGATCCGGATCGAGATCGAGGACAAAGCGGTCGGGTTTGTCGAAGTCCTTGTCGGTGGCGTTCCAGGTGTGCAGTTCGAGCGTGTTCATCTGCACCGCGCCGAGCAGGGATTCGGGGCGGTTGATCACCATCGCTGCCTGGCCGGCTTCGGCTTTGTCATAGGTGAGCACGTTGGGAATGTGCAACTGGCCGGCGTTCTTCTGAAAGAACAGTTCGCCGGCCAAGCCGTCCGGGGCGCGTACCAGGGCCACGGGACGGTGCTTGAGGTGCGGCATCAACCAGGCACTGACCTCGGCGTAGTAGGCAGCGACGTCGCGCTTGGTCACGCCGGAGGTGGCGTCGATCACCCGATCGGGGTGGGTCAGGCGCAGCTTGCCCAGGTTCTTGTCGGCCGGCTTGGATGCGGTCTTGTGCGACATGGCGCGCTCCAGGTCGATATCGGTGGCAGGTTTGTCGTCGCGCAGGCCGTGGAACACCGAGTGGCGAACCACGCCGTCGCGGGTCATCTGGGCGTACGCGACCTCGGCCAACAGGTGTGGCTTGAGCCAGTGCACGCCACGTGCATCGGCCCCGGTCGGAGGCTTGGACAACGCCGACTTGGCGATTTCCAGCGGTTTGAGCCGTTCATGGATACTGGCCAGGGTGGTGGCGTTGAAGCCCGTACCGACTTTACCGGCATAACGCAGTTCGCCCTTGTCTGCGTCATGCAAGGCCAACAGCAGGGCGCCGAAGCCACTGCGGCTGCCCTTGGGGTCGGTGAAACCGATGATCACGAACTCCTGGCGCTGCTGACACTTGAGCTTGATCCAGTCAGCGCTGCGCTTGCCCTGATAGGGGCTGTCGACACGCTTGCCGATGAGACCTTCGAGCTTCAGCTGGCAGGCGCTGGCAAGCAGCGAGTCGACCGGTTGATCGAAGCTTTCCGAGTATTTGAGCAGCGCGCACGGTTTGTGTTGCAGCACCTGACGCAGGGCGTCGCGGCGCGCCTGTAGCGGTTGTTGCCGCAGGTCCTGGCCACCGAGGTAGGGCAGGTCGAACACGTAGTAGGTGATGCGCTCGTCGTCTTCGGTATCGAAGGCGTTCTGCAACGCCTGAAAGTCGGTGGCGCCGTGTTCGTCCATCACCACCATTTCGCCGTCCAACCACGCCGAGTCCAACCCCAGCGCACGTAGCGCAGCGACCTGATGCGGCATCTTGGCGCTCCAGTCGTGGCCATTGCGGGTGAACAGGCGCACCTGATCGCCATCGATACGGGCGAGAATGCGGTAACCATCGAACTTCACTTCGTAGCGCCAATCGCCGCTTGGCGGCGAGTCGACCAGTGTCGCCAACTGCGGTTGCAGGTGATCGGGCAGAGGGGCTTTCTTCGCAGGTTTCGCAGCTTTCGCAGCTGAGCGGCGGCGAGGCGCTGCTGGGATCTTGGCCTTGCGCGGGATCAGGGTACGGTCGCTGAGCACACTGTCCGGTTGCGCCTCGACAATACTGTAATCGGCTTCGCTGCGCGCCTCGCCGTCGTGCGACTTGACCAGCATCCATTGCTCCTTTTTACCGGCCAGACGGGTGCGGAACAGGTTCCAGATACCGGCAAGCTTCTCGCCCTGCAGGCGAAAGCGCAGCTTGCCTTTGGTGTAGGCGGCTTGGGGATCGCCCTCGGGCTCCCAGACGCCGCGGTCCCAGACGATGACATCGCCGGCACCATAGTGGCCTTCGGGGATATGGCCTTCGAAATCGGCGTAGTCCAGAGGATGGTCTTCGACGTGCACGGCCAAGCGGCGCACCTTGGGATCCAGAGACGGCCCCTTGGGAATGGCCCAGCTCTTGAGCGTGCCGTCGAGTTCCAGGCGAAAGTCGTAGTGCAGATGGCTGGCATCGTGCTTCTGGATACAAAAACGCAGCGCATGTTCACGCTTGCCGCGGCTACGAGCTCCACTGGGCTCGGGCGTGGCGTTGAAATCGCGTTTGCGGTTGTACTCCTGCAGGGGCTTGGCCATGACGGCTCCGAGACGGCTCGCGGTGTCTTCAATTGGGAGGCGAGAGCGCTCGGAGGAGTTCAATCTTTACGCAGCAGGAGACTGGCACGAAGAAACTCTGAATCATTGCCTGGACCAGATGGTCGACCGGTTATAGCCACCTGACGGAGAAACGAGATGTCTCGACCAGACGATCCCAAGACCTACGTTCCGAGCGAAATCGATGACACCGAGGACCGTATGGGCAGCGTTCACGAACTGGACTTCAGCGAACGCAACGACGAGCGCCAAGGCCGGGCGGGAGACGAACGGCCGGCACAGGAAGTTGCGCAAGAGTTTCCCAGCCGACGGGTTGCCGAAAGCGGCATGACCGGCGGCGAAGCCCTGAGCGACAGTCTGCATGAAGACAACGTCACCTATGACGATTTGAGCCCCGACACCTTGCTCGACGAAACCGGCGCTCGCGACCCTCATGAGCCAGGCGGTGCCGGGGGCCCGGCTGACAAGCGCTTGCGCCGGGTCGACGCTGAGGAAATTGGCGGCGGCATCGGCCTCGACGAGGCTGAACTGGCACGTTCGGCGCCGCTCGATGGCGAACCCTGGAGCGACGATGTGATCGATGAAGAAGGGAGTACCGACCGATGAGCGATGTACGTTGTGCCTGTAACCACTGCCACTGCACGGTCGATGGCAATACCGTGACCCAGGGCGACAAGGCTTATTGCTGCGAGGCATGCGCCACCGGCCACCGCAATGGCGAGCCGTGCCGCATGGCCGACTGCCATTGTGGTGAGGCGGAGCAGCCCAAGGAAACCAGCGTGGACAATGCGTTGGATGAGACTTTTCCCGCCAGTGATCCGATTTCGCCCTGACCCCGCCCCCCTCGCGAAAGACCCGGGCTTGGCCCGGGTTCGCGTGTAATCAGTGAGATTTTCGTAACGCTTCCAGCAACTGGGCCTTGTTCATCGTCGAACGACCGGTGATATCGCGCTTTCGCGCCCGATCCATCAACTCTGCCTTGGTCAGATCAGCCAACTGCTCGCCAGGTCGCGGTACCCCGCGCTTGGTGGCTACTGCGCGCTTGGCCGATGCCTCCCGCGACTTGGCCTTGGCCGCTGTACTTTTCTGGCGCCCCGAGCCTCCTTTGCGCTCACCACCACCGGACTGTTTGTTGACCGTGGCCCAGGCACGCGCCTCGGCCTCGTCTTTGGACAAGCCCTTGGCCTCGTACTCGTCCTCGATATGCTCGGCTTTGCGTTTTTGCTTGTCAGTGTATTTGTCCTTGTCTCCGCGAGGCATGGTCGGAATCTCCTTCAGGTTGGTTTGACGCGTTGGCGCATGGCCTTGGCGCGTTTTTCCAGCACCAGGTAGGTGAGGACGGCCAGCACCAGGGGAATCAGGTAGTACAACGTGCGATACCCCAGCAATGCGGCGACCAGGGTGCCTTGCTTGATCTGATCGTGCAGCAGGGCAAGGAACACGGTTTCCAGCACCCCGAGCCCCGCCGGGATATGTGCGACGACGCCGGCCACGCAACTGATCAGCAAGATGCCCAGGATCGATGGGTAGAACGCTTCGCCTGGCAGCAACCAGTAGATCAGAGCCGCCATCAGCGCCCAATTGCTGGCTCCCAGGGCGACCTGGCACAGCGCCAGGCGCAGCGAGGGCAATGTCACCTCGTGGTCACGCCAGCGCCACGTGCGTTTCTTGGCGAAGCCACAGGCCAGCAGGTAGCCCAAGGAGATGGCAAGCAGCACCACGCCGATCAACTGCAACCCGGTGGCGCCGACCGCCCAGTTCGCCGGTAATTCGACCAGGCGCAAGGCGAATACCGTGCCGGCCAGCAGCATGTAACCCATCCAATTGGTCAGCAGGCCGAGCGTGAGGATCCGGGTGATGGTCGGCGTGTCCAGGCCCAGGCGGCCATACAGTCGATAGCGTAAGGCCACGCCGCCGACCCAGGTGGTGAAATTGAGGTTGAACGCATAGCAGACGAACGCCACCGGCAGCACCTGCCGGGCCGGCAGGTTGTGGCCGGTATAGGTTCGGGCGAGCAGATCGTAGCTGGCGAAGGTGGCATAACTGCACAGCGCAAGTACCAGCCCGATGGCCAGGGTGCCCGGCTCGTATGCCAGCAATGACTGCCGTACTTCATTCCAATCAAGGTTGCGCGCCAGCAGATACAGCAACGTCGGGATCAGTATCACGAACAGCAGCGTGAGCAGCCGCTTGCCCCAAATGTGCCAAGCTTTGTGCGCCATCAGGTATTGCCCTCGTGCAGATCACCATGGGCCTCGCTCTCCGGCTGCACCGAACGCAGCCGCTGGCGGTGGGCAGGGAGCCAGCCGGCAATTCGCGGGAACTGGCGGATTGCGTGGAAGCAGGCAAAGATCAGCGGCGCACGCCACCAGTAGCCACGGACCATGCGTTCGAGGGTCACCGGTTTGCATTGCTGGGCGGCCAGGCTTTGCAGGTGCTGGGCAAGTTGCTGGTTGAAGGTGCGGTCGCGTATGAACAAATTGGCCTCCAGGTTCAGCGAAAGGCTCAGCGGGTCGAGGTTGCTCGACCCCACCGTAGCCCACTCGTCATCGACCAGCGCCACCTTGCCGTGCAGCGGGCGGCGGCAGTATTCGTGAATCTGAACGCCGTCGCGCAGCAGGTAGTTGTAAAGCAGTCGAGACAGGGCGCGGACCCAGCGCATGTCTGGCTGACCCTGCAGGATCAGGGTCACTTCCACGCCACGGCGGGCGGCGTTGCGCAGTTCGCGCAGCAAGCGATACCCGGGGAAGAAGTAGGCGTTGGCGACGATGATGCGTCGCTGCGCCCCGCGCAATGCTTCAAGATAGCGGGCCTCGATCGCGGTGCTGCGCTGGCCGTTGTCGCGCTCGACCATCACGGCGGTGACCTGGCCGGTCGCCTGGACCTGTGGGCGTACCTCGCTGGGAGGTTGCAGTACCGGCGACATCAGGCGCCGGCTAGCGGCGTGGATCTGCGCCACCACCGGGCCGGTCACTTCGACCGCGTAGTCCTGCTTGGCCATTGGACCGTAGTCCCCCAGATGATCGGCGCTGTAGTTGATGCCCCCGATGAATGCCCGGGCGCCGTCGATCACCACGATCTTGCGGTGCAACCTGCGGAATAGGTTGGTGCGCATGCCGGCCAGGCGCGGTTGCGGGTCGAAGGCATGGAAATTCACCCCGGCGTCGGTCATCGCGGCGATGAAGGGGTCGGGCAGGTCCGCGCTACCATAGCCGTCCACCACGACTTCCACCCGCACACCGCGGCGTGCGGCATCGATCAGCACCTGTTGCAGCTGCTGTCCGACCTTGTCATCGAAGAAAATGAAGGTTTCCAGGAGTATTTCCTCCTGGGCCTGGCTCATGGCCTCGAATACCCGCGGGTAATAGGCTTCGCCATTGATCAACAGCTCGACATTGTTGCCGTCCAGCCACGGTCGGTTCATAGGTTGATCTCCGCAGCCAAAGGGGCGTGGTCGGAGAGGTGCGACCACGGATATTTCGTCAGCACCTGCGCCTGGCAGGGCAGGGCGTTGCGCAGGTAGATGCGATCCAGGCGCAGCAGCGGCAGGCGGGCAGGGAAGCTGCGCGCTGGGCTGCCGAATCGCTCGCCGAACGCCTCGACCAGGTGTTCGGACAACACCGCATCGGCCTTCAACCGCCAATCGTTGAAGTCGCCGGCGATGATCACGGGGGCTTTGGCGGGTAGCTTGTCGAGCAATTCCAGCAGCAACCGGATCTGGCTTTGCCGATGGGCTTCGCGCAGGCCCAGATGCACGCAAATAGCATGTACCTGCGCGTGGCCGGGCACTTCCAGGCGGCAATGAAGCAAGCCGCGCTGTTCATTGCCGGCGACCGAAACGTCCAGATTGTGGTGCTCGATGATGGGGAATTTCGACAGCAAGGCATTGCCGTGGTCGCCATGGGGATACACGGCATTGCGGCCGTAAGCGAACTGCGGCCACATGCTGTCGGCGAGAAACTCGTACTGTGGCGCCTGCGGCCAAGTCGGATGACGCTCGGCATGCTGCTGGTGGCTGCCATGCACCTCTTGCAGGAACACCAGGTCGGCGCCGGTCGCACGCACCGCTTCGCGAAGTTCGGGGAGGATGAACTTACGGTTGAAGAAGGTGAATCCCTTGTGCACGTTGATCGTCAGCACGGTCAGGCGGTTCACCGAGGTGACCTTGTCGATGATGCAGCGAGGTGTGGTCAGGGTCGGGTTCACAGGGCCACCTCCGGCAAGGCGCCTGGCTCGGTGAGCAGGTCATGGTCGAGATCGAGCTTTTCCAGCAACCGACGGGCATCGTAGGGGGCATGGACCTTCTGGTCGTTGTCGAAATAGCAATACACATCCCGCGAAGCGCGTCGGGGGGCAGCCTTTGGGATGACCAATTGCGCATCGTCGGCTTGGCCGCCGCTGCTCCAGCACTGGATTCGCTGCTTCCAGCGACGCAGGGCCCGCGCGGTGTAGCCACTGCTGTAGAGTTCGACATCGCCATGCAGGCGCAGGTAGACGAAGTCGGCCGTCACATCCTCGACGTAGGGCCACTTACCGGCGCTGTCGGCCACCACCAGCGCCACCTTATGCTTGCGTAGCAGCTTGATGAAGCTCTCGCAGAGAAAGCTGTCATGACGGACTTCCACTGCATGTCGCAGTCGGGCATTGCCTTTTATCGCCGTGCCGCCATTGCCTTGCAGGCCCTCGGCACAGCGTTCGGCGCAACGGCGCGCGGCCCTGCGATCATGTGGCAGCAATTGCAGGAAATGGCTGAAGCGGGCTTCGTCGTAGCGCATGTTCGGGGGGAACTGCCAGAGAAACGGGCCGAGTTTGTCACCCAGCAGCAACGGCCCTGAGGCGAAGAAGTTGGCCAGGGGTTCTTCGATCTCTTTCAGGCGTCGCAGATGGGTGATGTAGCGAGGACCCTTTACCGAAAACACGAAGTCATCCGGGGTCTGCCGGTGCCATTGCAGATAGCGATCGGGGGTTTGCAGTGCGTAGAACGAGCCATTGATTTCGATGCTGTTGACCGCCCGCGAGGCAAACGCCAGCTCATCGTCCTGGCGCAGGCCCTTGGGGTAGAAATCCTTGCGCCACGGGCCATAGCGCCACCCGGATATGCCGATGCGGATATCGCTCACTACCTTCCTCCTCGAAGCTCTGCGAAACCTGCCTTTATCTGAGGGCCTTGCAAGCGTTGCCGTCGGCCCTTGAATTGCGACAGGTTGAGAGGGGCAAGGGTTCAGGTCGATTGATCGATGGCCGCAGCAGCACCGGCAAGTTGAACTTTGCTGTCGCCGGCGATTCCACCCATAAGCGGAGCACGCGATGGAGGACCGATGACATGAGATTCGAGCGTTTCGCCCAATGGCTGGCCAACTGGGCCGGACGGCCGCTGACCTTCGGTGTGGCCCTGGCATTGATCGTGATCTGGGCACTCAGCGGCGCCTTGTTCGACTACAACGACACCTGGCAATTGGTGATCAACACGTCGACCACCATCATCACTTTCCTCATGGTCTTCCTGATCCAGAACACACAGAACCGCGACAACGATGTCTTGCACATCAAGATCGACGAACTGCTGCGCACCACCAAGCGTGCCCACAAGGCGTTGTTGGATCTGGAGGACATGGATCCTGCGCAACTGCATGCGCTGCGGCAGCAGTATCAACGCTTGGGGGAAGACCAGGAGCATAAGCAGCGAAGCTCCGACCAGCCGACTCAAGACGCCGAATAAGCGTCTGCGCCAATTCGACAACGAACCGCCAAATCCGGAGGTCGCATGTCCAGACACATCATTCACTTCACCGGTCCGATCAATTCATCGACCTGCGGCAACCTGATCAGCACCTGTGCCAAGGTGTTGCATCAAGGGGCTGACGTACTTCAGCTCAATATCGCCACCATGGGTGGGGAATGCAGTTATGGCTTCACTCTTTACAACTTTCTGCGCACACTGCCGGTGCCTGTACACACCCATAACCTGGGTACGGTCGAGTCGATGGGCAACATCCTGTTCCTGGCAGGCGAGCGGCGTACGGCGTGCGCTCACAGCAAGTTTCTGTTCCATCCCTTCCATTGGACCCTGCATGGTTCGGTGGATCATTCGCGCATGGCCGAATATGCCATGAGCCTCGACTACGACTTGCAGTTGTATGCACAGATCGTCGCCGAACGGACCCAAGGCAGTAGCGAGGTTCTGGATGTGCAGCGGTACCTGATGGCATACCCGCGCATTCTCGGACCGCAGGAGGCGCTGCAGAGCGGGATGATTCATGCCATCGAAGACAAGCCCATCGAAACCGATGCCAGTCAGTGGAGCGTCCATGCCTGAGCATGGACGGCGGGGTACAGCTGCCGCGAAGTGACCTTGTCAGTACGGCAGCGAACCACTCAAGGTCTCGATGGCCACGACCAGATCGTCATAGCCCACAGGCTTGTTGAGGTGCCTGTCGAACCCGGATTCACGCGAGCGGTGCTGATCGGCACTGGCGCCGTAGCCGGTGAGGGCGATGGCGGGGGTGTGGCGCAAGTGGTGATACGCGCGCAGGGCCTTGATCAGGGTGTGTCCATCCATCACTGGCATGCCGATATCCGAGAGGATGATGTCGTATTCACCGCCTGCGGCTGCCTCGAGCGCTTTGCGCGGATCACTGAAGGCTTCGACGACGGCGCTTTCCATCTCTAGCAGTTGTTGCATGATTTCCAGGACTTCGACCGAGTCGTCGACCAGCAGCACGCGGATGCCCGCCAGGCGGCCTTCGCTCGGAGCCTGGACATCCTCGCCGCGCAATTGGAGCTCCGAAGCGCCCAGCGGCAGGCGTACCGTGAAGGTACAGCCTTGGTTGAGCCCCGCGGAGCTGGCCAGCACGCTACCGCCGTGTGCCTCGACCAACTGGCGCACCAGCGACAGACCGATCCCCAGGCCTTCGCGACTGTGGTTGGCCAACTGCGGCGCAGCCTGGCTGAACAAGTCGAAGATGTGCTCGATGCTATCGTGGTTCAGGCCGATACCGTGGTCGATGACGCGCAACACCGCTTCGTCGCCTTCGCGCGTCAATTGCAGGTGGATGTCGCTACCGGCCGGGCTGAACTTCAGGGCGTTGTTCAGCAGGTTCCAGATGATCTGCTCAAGACGGGTATAGTCGCCGATGATCAACAGGGCGCCGGCCTCGGCCTCTATGTCCAGATGGACGGGGCAGGGTTGTTGTTCGCTGGTCACGACGCTGTGGATGCCGCGCAGGATGTCGGTGAAATTCACAGGTTCGGTATTGAGCTTGAGTTTGCCGGTGCGGATGCGTGCCACGTCGAGCAGATCATCGATGATTCGTGCCTGGCTCGACACAGCCTCGCAGATGGTGCCCACGGCCTTGCTGGCGGCTGCGACGTTCTTCACCGAAGGCAGTCTGCGCAGGATTTCGGCATTGAGCTGAATCAGGTTCAGGGGGTGCTTGAGCTCATGGGACATGACGGCGAAGAACTCGTCCTTCATGTGGCTGGAGCTCTGCGACTCGGCCAGTTGCTTGCTTTGCTCGTCGTGCAGGCGCTTGTGGCCGGTCAGGTCGCGAGCAATCTTGACGTAGCCTCGTAGGCTATTGCCCTTGAGCAACGATACCTCGCCGCTGCAGTAGAAGCGGCTACCGTCCTTGCGCACGTGCCAGCGTTCGTCCTGCCCGCGGCCGTGTTGGCGGGCGCTGCGCAATTCCTGCTCCGGAACGCCGTTCTGGCGGTCCTCGTCGGTGAAGATCAGGGCATAGCTGGTGCCTAGCACTTCTTCCTTGGTGTAGCCGAAGATCAGCGTGGCACCGGTGTTCCAGTCGGTGACCAAACCTTGCTCGTCGAGCAGAATGATGGCGAAGTCATGGGTGCTCTCGGCCACCAGGCGCATGCGCTCTTCGCCCAGGCGCACGCGCTCCTCGGCTGCGCGGCTCTTGCTGATGTCGATGAACGTCAGCACTGTGCCGTCGATTTTCTGCTCGCTGGAGCGATAGGGCAGCAGACGTGCCAGGTACCAGCGCTGGCTGCTGCTACTGACTTCGCGCTCGACGATGGACTGGCCCTGGACCACGGCGCGGGCGTCGTCGGCGAGCTCGGGGTAGGCCAGGCGGTGGGTGATGTCGAGCAGTGATCGGCCGGTGTCCACCGGAAGCATGTTGAACAGATCGGTGGCGCGCGGCGTGAACCAGCGGATATGCAGATTGCGATCGACGAAGACCGTGGCGATGTCGGTCGAGGCGATGAGGTTGCTCAGGTAGTCGTTGACCTTGTCGGTTTCCTCGACCTTGGTCTTGAGCTCATAGTTGACGGTCAACAGTTCTTCATTGATCGACTGCAGCTCTTCCTTGCTGGTTTCAAGCTCTTCGCTGGCCGAGCGCAGCTCCTCGTTGATGGCTTGCATTTCCTGGTTCGAGGCGGTCAGTTCCTCACTGGAGATCTCCGATTGTTCGATCGTCTCCTGTAACTGCTGACGGGTACGTTGCAGCTCACGCTCCAGGTTGTTGAGGACCATGCTGTCAGTCTGGCGAATGCCTGCCGGCTCCGGCAAGGGGGCGTCGGCCTGGCGCAACTCGAACACCACTAGCAGGCAGTCGGTGCCGCTGGGTTCATCCTTGTGCAGTTGCACGGTGATTTCCACCTGGCACTTGAGCTGCCCTTCATCCAATTCGATGGGCCGCGAGGTGATCGGTTGCACGCCCTGACGTGCCTGGAACAGCGTGCTGCGCAGGGCCAGGCGCAGGGACGGCAGTACCAGGTTGATGAGGTTGCGGCTGGGCTCGCCACCGGCCAACTGCAGGAAGCGGCCGACGCCTTCGCTCATGTGCAGGATATTGCCGTCCAGATCGACCACCAGGCTCGGCGGCGTGCGGCGTGCCAGGGCCCGGTGGTGGATTTCGGCATAGACGAGCTTGCGCCCCGGTTTGGCGATCGTGCGTCTGTTCACCGGCGATGGCGCGGGCTCGGCGTCGGGCAGTTGCCGCCCAGAGCGACGCGTGGTGGGGCTGACGTCACGGGCGCGATAGATGCGGTTGCGCTTGTCGACCACGACGAACAGGTCTGCGGCGGCATCGGCCGACTCGGACGAGCCGAGGAACAGGTAGCCGCCGGGGCGCAAGGCGAAGTGGAACATCTGCAGGATTTCGCGCTGTACCTCGCGGTCGAGGTAGATCAGCAGGTTGCGGCAGACGATCAGGCCGATCTGTGAGAAAGGCGGGTCGGACAGTAGGTTATGACGAGCGAACAGGACCTTTTCGCGAATGTCCTTGCGCACTCGGTAGTGCTGGTCTTCGTTGACGAAGAACTGGCGCAGTCGCGCAGGCGGCACGTCGGTGAGAATGGCTTCGGGGTAAGTGCCGGAGCGGGCGATATCGATGGCGCGATCATCGAGGTCGGTGGCGAACACCTGCACCTTGGCCTCACGCTGCTCCAGCGCCAGTTGTTCGGACACCAGAATGGCCAGGCTATAGGCCTCCTCGCCAGTGGAACAGCCGGCTGACCATACGCGCACTTCGCCAGGTGCTTCATCGTCCTGCGGCTCGCTGACCAACTGCGGCAGCACATGGCGCTCGAGGGATTCGAACGCTTCGCGGTCACGGAAGAAGTTGGTCACACCGATCAGCATGTCGGCCAGTAGCGCGGCGGACTCTTCGGGATGTTGCTCAAGATAGCGAAGATAGGCTTCCAGGTCGGTCTGGCCGGTGACGTGCAGGCGCCGCTCCATGCGCCGCAGCACGGTAGCGCGCTTGTAGTGCTGGAAGTCGTGTCCGGTGTTGGCGCGCAGACGCTGGAGGATTTCCTCGAGCAGCGTTTCCGACATGTACGTGTGATCGACCGCGTGGCCCAGCGATGGCGGAAGGTTGTCATCACCGATATCGGGCAAGCGAACCTGCCGCGCGGTACGCCAGAGATCGAGCAGTTTCTGGGGGATTTCGGCAACCGGCAGGATCAGGTCGACCATGCCGGTTTCGATGGCGGCACGCGGCATGCCGTCGTACTGAGCATCGTCGGGGCTCTGGACCAGGGTAACGCCACCTTGCTCTTTGATTCGGGAAAGACCCACCGCGCCGTCGGCCCCGGTGCCGGACAGCACCACGCAGAAGGCGTGGCTCTTGTGCACGTCGGCCAGGTCGCGGAAGAACAGATCGATGGCGACGTGGTCGCCGCGCCGGCGGTTGGCAGGTGCGACCCGCAAGTAACCGTCATTGGTCGATAGCCGGTTGGCGGGCGAAATGACATAGACGTGGTTGCGCTGAATGGGGACCGGCTCACTGACCTGCCGCACAGGCATGGCAGTGGCTTCCTGGATGATGCGGTCGGCCACGCTCTGGTGGTCCGGAGACAGGTGCAGCACCACCACGAAGGCCATGCCGCAATCGCTGGGCATCTGCCGGAAAAACGTGCCGATAGCCTCCAGGCCGCCCGCCGACGCGCCGATGCCGACAACCGGGAAGTCCAGGTGGCTGGTGCTCAGGTGGGGGTTGTCGGGCCCGGATACGGGTTGCGAGGGGGACGACTTCATCTCATGACCTTCTGCATACCTGTCTGCGGCCCCGCGACCAAGCGCTGGGCATATGAGTGGCGATTATAGGCTTGGCGTTCCCCAGACTGCGAGCGCTCAAGGCCACGGTCTTGGTCAAAGCGGCGGAATACGGCGGTGCAGTGTTTGCCGCAACGCCAAACTTTGGTGCCACCTGTCCGACATCTGGCAAGGCGATGGAGCATTAGCTGGCAGCTCCGGCTCGGAGCTAAGGCAAGGTCCACCGACCTGAGCAAACTATCCCATCGCAAGGAGATACGATATGGCTCGTGATCAAGCCCAGCCCAGCCAACGTGGCGGTACCAAGGAAACCAACCCGGGCAATTTCGCCAACGACCGCGAAAAGGCATCCCGCGCCGGTCAGAAGGGTGGCCAGGCCTCTGGCGGCAACTTTGCCAACGACCGTGAGCGCGCTTCGCAAGCCGGCCGCAAGGGAGGCCAGAACAGCCATGGCGGCGGTCGCTCCAAGAGCCAGTGAACCGTCCGCCGCTACCCGCTAATGACTGGCGGGTAGCGGCGCAGTCCGGTCCCCGACGCCGTCGCCCTCCACCGTTCAGGCAACGGATTCGACGATTTATTGAATCTTCTGACGCGGGTGATACTCCATGAGGAAGTCATCCATGGAGAAGAGGAGGGCCCAGGGATGCCTAGTCCCCAGCTGTACATCATCGATTACCAACTGCACGGCAAGCCGCGCAGTTTCATCATACGCCTGGAGCGGATGGACAATGCCGAGGCGTGGCATTGGGCAAGCTGTGATGCGGGTATCGGTATCATTCCCAAGTTCGGTCGCGAGAAGATTCGCAAGGTCAGTCGGCCCATGGCGGAGCGCTACGGCATCACTGCCGTGAGTTGGCGGTTGTCCGGCGACAAGGCCAGCCAGGCCGCAGGTGATTCGCCGACCGGAGAAAAAGATCCCGCCACCCTGTAGTGTGTTGCCCCGGTCCTCCTTGTGGTGCCGGGGCAACTTGCATCAAGCCCCGGACTCCGGGTCGCTCGCCGGTACGCCGGGGCGGTTCTGGTCATCGTCAGTCAGATTGGGGTCGGCATCGGGATCATCGGCGTGATCGTTGCTCGGCATGGGTTCCAGTTCCGGCCAGTCGTCCTGCGCATTGCCGCCGCCCATATGGAATGAATGCATGCTGCTGTCCTCGCCTGAAGGAAAAAAAGGCCCGCGCGAGGGCAGGCCAATACAGGTGTGAGAGGCAAGCCCTGACCACCCCTCATCATGTGAGAGCTTTGCCAGTCGCCAGGGGTCATTGCGATCTCAGACCGAGCCGACCAATGGTATTCAGCCAGTGATAGCCTGGGTACGTTTGGTGACTGCTTCAGCGGCATTGCTCTTGTAGATCAGTACCAGCGCGACCGCGAGCAGGCCGATCGCGATCATGCGCGAGCTGCCAAGGTGGATGACGTGATTGCCGAACCAGCCGAAGTGATCGACCAGCAGACTCATCAGCAACTGGCCGCTGATCACTGCCACGGTAGCTGCCGCTGTGCCGACCCGCGGCATGGCGAAGACGATCAACAACATGTACAGCACGCCGAAGAAAGCCCCCGTGATTTGCCAACGCGGTACGCTGAACAGGGTCATCGCGTGCGGCGGCTCGAACAGGAAGGCATACAGGAAGCTGACGAGGGTACCCAGCGCGAAGGTGAGCCAAGCGCTTTCCAGTACGCCCACCTCTGCACCCAGACGGCCATTGATGGCCGATTGCGCGCAGAGCACGGCGCCGCTGAACACGACGAGCAAAAGCATGATGATGAGCACTGCGTGACTCCTTTCAGATATTGATGAACCACAGGGCGCCAAGAATCGCCACCAGGGCACCGACCCGGTAGTGGTCGACGGGCCGCTTTCCTGCGCCGAACCAGCCGAAATGATCGATGACCAAGCTGGCGGCCACCTGACCGAAGAGAATCCCGACCATGGTCAGGCCGACGCCGATATGCGGCGTGGCCAGGGTCAGTGCGCCCACGTAGACCGGTCCGAGTACGCCTCCGACGAGCATCCAACGCGGTTTGCCGAACAGCCGTCCAAGCCTAGGCCGTGCGAACACCAGGCCCAAGGTGAGCAGGAGCGTGCCCAGGCCAAAGATGCCGAGGGTGGCCCAACCGTGGCCGATCTGCTCGCCCAGCGGGCCCAGCAGGCCGGCCTCGACCGACAAACCCATGCCGGCCAGCACGACCAAGGGGAGAATCCATAGTTGTTGCATTGAGGTACCTCTGCGAAACGAAGTGCAGAGGCTAGGTCGATGCTTCAATAAGCACAATCCAGCACTTTTTCAAAACATCATTGCTATAATCGCAACTCAGTCCTTCAGCCGCGTGGCAGAGATGCATCTCAAAGCTCATCGCTATTTTGCCAAGGTGGCTGTGTCCGGAAGTTTCATCGCCACCGCTCGCCACTTCCAGGTTCCGCCTTCTTCGGTATCGCGGTTCATCGCCGCGTTGGAGCAGGAGCTTGGTCAGCAATTGCTGTATCGCAATACACGTGGGGTGACGCTTACCGAGGCTGGCGAGCGGTACTACAGTCAGATCCGTGAAGTCATCGATCTACTGGATGCGGCGGATGAATCGCTGCGGGCCAGACCGGAACATGTCCACGGTGTGGTGCGGCTCAATGCGCCCTTGGCGTTGGGGACTCTGCAGTTCGCCGGATTGCTCGACCGGCTGCATGACCGCTACCCAGGGATCACCGTCGAACTCACGTTGACCGATGCGTTCATCGACCCCGTACAAGAGGGCGCGGATATCACCGTGCGGGTTGGGCACATGGAGGCCTCCGGCCTGATCGGGCGCAAGGTCGCCGACCAACGTTACGTACTGGCGGCCAGCGCCACCTATGTGGCGCGCCATGGCAGGCCACAGTCACCGCAAGACCTCACCGGGCACGCATGTCTGGTATACAAGGGGCGGGCAGGGGCCCAACGCTGGTATTTCAGTCAGCCTGGCCAGGCCAAGGCGCAGATGGTCGAAGTTCAGGGACCGTTGCTCAGCAACAACGCTCAGGTGCTGGCCAGTGCGGCACGCGCAGGCCGGGGAATCGTGCTGTTTCCATCCTGGCTGTTCGCAAAGGACGATTTTTCGGAAGGAAAGCTCGTGCACCTGCTGCCAGATTGGCAGTGTGCCGTGGATGTTAATCCCAGTCCCATCCACCTGCTTTCGCCTGAAAATCGCTTGCGCTCGCTCAAGGTACAGGCGGTGACGGCGTTTCTGCTTGAAGCGATCAGAACGCCGCCGTACTGGGATGACCTGGGGATAGAGGCGCCCCGTCCGAAATGACCATCGTTGATATAACTACGCTAAATGACTATTTAGCGTAGTTATTATTTTAAAGCATATGAATCAGGGCAGGCGACGCGCCAGCCATACCGTTTGGCCCCCACATTCCGCATCTTCTGCGATGTGATCCAAGACTTCATAGCCATGATCGTGCAGTTGCTCGGTGTACTCCTGTGGGGCCAGGCTCGCGTGATACAGCGTTTCGCCCTCGAATACGCCCAAGGCTTCACCATGTGCAGGACCACTGGTGAACATTAGCAGTGCCCCTGGTGCTGCATGGCGTTGAAATATCGGGAGCATTCGACGCTGATCTTCGGGTTTGAGATGGAAAAAGCTGTTCCATGCCAGGATAGCGGTGAACTGCCGATCAAGGGCCAATGTGCGCATATCTGCTTGAATCCATTCCTGCGCAGGAAATCGCTCTGCGCATAAGGCAAGCATTTGCCTTGAGGAATCCACGCCGACCACAGAAGTTCCGGCTTCGATCAGATAACGCGCTACAGGCTGACCAGAACCACAGCCCAGATCAAGGACGGTTGAAGATGGCGGAAGCAATGAGCGGAAGCGCTCGATCCACTTGCGATCAACGAAGTGTTTGGCGCGGATATCATTCCAGGCTGAGGTGTGACGCTCAAGAAAAAATGACCGCACCCTCAACACCGTCTAGTTCAAGGTTTTCAGCGATCTCATCATCTGAAGGTGATCATTAACAGGGTTTCTATAGAGCATATGATCATCTTCAGGCGTGACATTGCTTGAGGCCAGGAGAAGTAACACTTGCAGCGATTTTGCCCGTGCGCTCAAAGATGATCATTTCGTAACCCCATGAAAATGCTGAATGGTTCGCCGCGCTAACGGAGGGTTGCCGGTAGCAAATAATCACTTTTATTTGAGCTTAAATCTGTCTATCTAAGTCCGCATCGATTTCCAAAAACTCCCTCGGGCGTTGCGTGAGACGTGAAACTCAGTCTGGATTACTTGATTTTTTTTCATGCAGTATCATCTGCGCATTAATTGTGCTCGTGTTCTCAGTAATATAGTAGAAATTGTTTTATTTTTCATATATTGACAGAGTGATTTTTTTTGTTGCAAAAAAGTCGCTTAGGCAGTGGCGTGGAATTTGCAAGGGTTTTAAGTGGGCGAGGCGCTGTCAATATTTAATTATTATTTTAAGAAATGTCGCTATCCGTCGGACTTTGACGTTACTGACTCGTTGGTTTAACTTCTGCGTGCATTGGATTGCTGGGGTTGAAAATGAAAAGACCGGTAAAAGAAGGTTGCCTGGTGACACATGACGAAAAAACTTTTCGAGTGATAGGGATCTCTCCAGACGGTTCTGTCACACTTCAAAATCTGGAGTTGAACAATGAATCGCCCCTGGTTTCCTAGACACTCTCCAAGCTCAGGAAATAGCGTTTCTCATACTCTATTGGAGACAGCTGCA